>CAYVUT010000008.1:27516-29238 GCA_964455225.1 uncultured Candidatus Saccharibacteria bacterium | reverse complement strand
ATTTGAGGGCTTAGCCAACAAAGACATCTTCTCTCCGAAGACGAGCGCAGCGCTTGAGCAGCTAAAGGTTGCTGCGTAATCGATTCAACAAAAAACCGACCTGTGAACAGGTCGGTTTTTTGTTTATTAAACCTAGTAACTCTTCAGGTGTCGCGCTTTTGAGTGAGTGCGGATCTTTTCCAGAGCCTTCGCCTCGATCTGGCGGATACGTTCGCGCGTAACGCCGAACTCCTTCCCCACTTCTTCAAGCGTATGGTAGATGCCGTCCAAAAGCCCGTGACGCATCTCAAGAATCTTGCGCTCTTTCGGCGAGAGATCATCAAGGATCTGGCGCACCTGCTCCGTGAGGATGCGCTCCGAAGACTCCTGTATCGGGGACGGAATCTTATCGTCAGCGATGAAGTCGCCGAGCGTTGACTTCTCGTCGTCGTCGGAGCCGACCGGATTCTCGAGAGAGAGCGTGTCCTGATTGATCTTCTCGATCTGATAGATCTTCTCCGGCTCGACACCCATCTCGACCGCAATCTCTTCAGCCTGCGGGTCGCGTCCGAGCATCTGCGCAAGACGGCGCGAGACCTGCTTGTACTTGGCGATCGTCTCCACCATGTGGACCGGGATGCGGATGGTGCGGGACTGGTCGGCAAGCGCACGAGTGATAGCCTGGCGGATCCACCAGGTCGCGTACGTCGAGAACTTGAAGCCCTTGTTCCAATCGAACTTGTCGACGGCACGGAAGAGGCCCAGGTTCCCTTCCTGAATGAGGTCGAGGAGCGTCAGGTCCGGGCTGCGGCCGACGTATTTCTTCGCGATAGACACCACGAGACGCAGGTTGCTGCGGGCGAGGATGTTGCGCGCCTCGTTATCGCCCTTCTCGATGCGCTTCGCGAGCTCGCGCTCTTCTGCGGCCGTAAGGAGGGGGTACTGGCCGATCTCACGCAGATAGATCTGGATGGAGTCGTAATTCGAAGATTCCCGGCCCTTGATGTTCCTCGTGGCGAGGTACTCATCCGCGTTGTCTTCGAGCATGCCGCCCTCAAGCACATCGATGCCTGCGGTCGAGAACCGCTCGTAAAGGGATTCAAGGAAGTCCACATCGTCCTCGACGTGCGGAAACGCTTTGAGGATCTCGTTGTAGGTGATGTAGCCGCGCTCCTTGCCCTTCTTGATGAGCTCCTCGGCAGACATCGTCTTCGCCGCCTCGGCTTTCGCCTTCACGCCCTTTGCGGCGATCCGTACGATGCGCTTCGCTACATGAGAACGTCCTGCTTTTGCCGGGCGCGCGGAACGAGACACCGGCTTCCTTGCCGGCTTTTTAGTCTTCTTTTTCGAAGAAGTGCGCGTAGCCATTTCGTATGGTTGATGAAGTAAGTAAAAAGAGAGGAACGAGTCAGTGCCGGAGTTTTGCCAATCTTGCTGAAAGACGCGTGCAAAGCGCTTGCGCGCTTTCGATTGCCGAGCGATCTTTTGACTGTTCAGCCCGCCGTAGCTCCGCTACTGATTCCTGGTACGCCTCGCGGATAACCGCTTCTTCAAAGGCGTGCAGAAGCTCGTCTGCCGCGTTTTCGGATGGGTTCTCCCCGAATGCCCGCTCGGCCTCAAAAAGAGCCTGCTCGGGCATGGGTTCCGAAGGGGGCGGAGCCTCAGTAATACGAGCGTACTCTGCTTCCACCCGCTTCGCAAGGGGGGTCTCTGGG
This sequence comes from uncultured Candidatus Saccharibacteria bacterium, assembly GCA_964455225.1. Taxonomy (GTDB): domain Bacteria; phylum Patescibacteriota; class Minisyncoccia; order Phycocordibacterales; family Phycocordibacteraceae; genus C7867-001. Next base: position 27,544 of record CAYVUT010000008.1, on the reverse strand, counting down.
TAGGCGTGGATAGCGGCCAGCAAGAGCT
>CAYVUT010000008.1:0-27416 GCA_964455225.1 uncultured Candidatus Saccharibacteria bacterium | reverse complement strand
AGACGCTTGAGCGCCTCTTTTATTGCTTCGGCAGAAAGCCCGAGCGCGCGGCCGGTAACGGTTGCGAAATGCTCCCGCTCCATCGGGCTCTGGATAGCGGCAATCAGGGGCAGCACGATCTGTTCTGAAATGGTGACCAGCCGATGCGGATCGCGCTCCCGCTCGGCAAGAACGACGAGGAAGAACTCGACGACCGGCGCAGCTTCTTTTACGCGCTTCGTGAACTCTTTCGCATCTTCCGTGATGAGATCTGCCGGATCTTTCCCAACCGGAAGCCGCACCGCTTTCACCCGAAGTCCCGCGCGAAGCGCAGCGATTGCAGACTTCGCGGTGGCCGCAAGACCGGCGGAATCTGCATCAAGGCAAAGCATCAGGTTTTCGCTGTAGCGCTTCATGAGCGCGAGATGCTTCTCGGAGAGCGCGGTACCAGAGAGCGCTACCGTATTCTCAAAACCGGCCTGATGCGCATGAATGGTGTCCATCTGCCCTTCCATAAGGAGGGTGAAACCGCGCGTGCGGATCGCATCCTTCGCGCGGTCCATAGCAAACAGGATGTCGGACTTGTGGTAGAGCTCGGTTTCCGGGCTATTGAGATATTTCGCCTGCTCCTCGGCAGAGAGCGTACGGCCCGTAAATGCAACGACGCGACCGGCGCTGTCGCGTATCGGGAACATGAGACGATTCCTGAAGCGGTCGTACCAGGTGCCCGGCTTCCCATCTGCCTCTTTTATGAGTCCCACTGCTGCAAGCTCGGCTTGCGTAAAGCCCTGGAGCGTCAGCGCCTCAAGAAGCGCTCTCCAGCCGTCGGGCGCAAAGCCTATCCCCCACGCCTTGATCGTCTCATCCGTGAGGCCGCGCTTCTTTGCGTAGGCGTAGCCGGCACCGTCTGACGTGAGCTGGTCGATGTAAAACTGCGAGGCGCGCGCCATCGCCTCGCGCAGACGCTCGGTGCGTGACTTGTCCTCCCGAGACCCGCTACCGCTGTACTCGATTTCTACGCCCGCCTTCTCCGCAAGCAGCTTCATCGCACCCTTGAAATCTACCCCCTCGATTTTCTCGATGAATGAAAACATGTCTCCTCCGACTCCGCACCCGAAGCAGTGGAACGTGCCACGCTCAAGCGAGACATGAAACGAGGGCGTCTTCTCTTTATGAAAGGGGCACAGCCCGACGATAGATCTTCCCGCCCGCTTCAGCTTTACGTACTGCCCCACGACATCCTGAATCGAGAGCTTGTCTTTGATCTTCTGGACAGTGTCCCCTCCGGCCATATTCCCCCTAGTGTACGCGGGTTTAGAAACGCTCGCAAAGCACACAAAAAGACGAACCCCGCTCATGCGGGGTTCGAGATAGAGACAAGATTCAGATCGTGATTCAGGTTGCCGAGATGAGTCTTTCGGCCCACGTAATCCAGGGCTCGACGTCGCACATCGTCGTCGGACTTGCCGGATCGCGGATGGCCGCTTCCATGCCCGCAAACAGCATGCACCATGCCCAGCGCCCTGCGGAACGTGCGCTTGGCATGAGCGTACCGGGAGGATTCGTCCTGACGTGCGTGACGATCGCGGGGAATGCGCGGACTGCACGGCGATGAAGCTCTTTGCGCGCTTCCGACTTATCAAAATGCATCCGCATGCCATCCCTGGCAGGAATCATGTCCTCCTCGAATTTCTTGGCGAGCATGCCGTCGTCCATCTCGCACTCCGGCTGAAACTCCGTCGAAACCGCGGCAAAACCATTCATCTTTATCTCCTTGTACAGAACAGGGTTTACACAACAAGCTCTCTGCACACTATGCCTTGCGGCACACCCCGTCAATAACGACCAGAAAGCAAAAAGAGAAAACCCGCCGAGCGAGTTTCCTCGTGGGCGGATTTTGGTGAGTTAGAACATCCGATATCCCATGAAAGAGAGAGGTTAGTCGAGCCAGTTCTCGAGAGTGAAATCAATCGCCCTTTTGAGAGCGACCAGATCTTCCTTCCCGATTACCATTCCGCACCCCTTCCCGTCTACAAGAGCATCATACACCGACTGAAACGGCAGGTTAACGCTCTTGTCCAGAAAGAAGCCAATCGCGCAGTGCCCAAGCCCTGCGGCAAGGTTCTCGATGCCGATGGCCACGTGCTCGACCTCACCATGAGCGACCTCAACTTCCTTCTTCCACCGCAGGGGGTGGCGAGCCGTAAACATGTAGGCTCCGTTGCCCGCCCCATCTAGTTGCTTGGTGAGCATTATCCGAACGGACAAATTCGTAAACATATGAGTGTCCATCTACTACCTCCTGTTGGGAACGTGTACCAGTTTATATTGTACACCTTATTATACCTATTGTCAAATGCGAAAAACGCCGCAGATGCGGCGTTTTTCTGAGAGTTTCTAAAACGCTTCGGATACGAGGCACGGGAAAGCGATTTCTGGAGACGTACTCCGAGGTACGGCGGAAGAAATCGCTGGGACCCGTAACAAAGTAGACGGACGTTTTAGGAACTCTCTACTATGCAATGGTCTTGCCGGAGAAACGTGCCGGACGGTCAGATCCGCCACCACCCATCGGCGCGCGCTCAACCGGAGGCGGGCGCAGGGCCTGAAGCTGGCGGATAGCCGCATGCTTCTTGGAACCCGCGAAACCAGTACCTGCCGGGATGAGGCGACCGAGGATCACGTTTTCCTTGAGGCCGCGGAGGCGATCCACGCTACCCTTCAAGGCTGCGTTGATGAGGATCTTCGTGGTCTGCTCGAAGGATGCTGCGGAGAGGAAGGAGCGGCGCGAGAGCGCAGACTCCTTGATACCGAGCACGATCTCTTCTGCTTTCGGCACGAGAACGCCCGCTGCCTCCGCCTTCTTAAGCGCAAGCGCGAACTCCCAGTCCTCGACGACGTCGCCCACCGAGTAGTCGGTGTCGCCCGCGTCCGTGATGCGTACGCGCGAGAACATCTGCTTCACGATGACCTCGAGGTGCTTGCGGGAGACCGGCGAGCCCTGAAGCTCGTAGATCTTCGCCGCCTCTGCGATGATGTACTCCTGTACCGCGGTGCGGCCGGCGTACTCGAAGAGCTCATCGAGATCGGCGGAGCCGTCCGTGATTATCTGACCCTTGCGAACCTCATCACCAGCTTTCACGAGCGGTACGCGCGGATACGGCGCGAGGTATTCGATATTGCCGCCCTCGACGCTCTTCTTGCCGCGCACCTTCTCGCCTGCTGCCGGAGAGATGACGATGATCTTCTCGCGACCCGCATCCTTGATGTCCACCACGAGACCATTGGTCTTCGAGATGACGGACGGGTTCTTCGGCGAGCGCTTCTCGAAGATCTCTTCGACACGCGGGAGACCCTGCGTGATGTCGCCGCCAACCGACGCAACGCCGCCGGCATGGAAGGTACGCATGGTGAGCTGGGTGCCCGGCTCGCCGATCGCTTGCGCGGCGATGGTACCCACCGCTTCGCCGAGATCCACCACTTCGTGGGTCGTGAGGTCCATGCCGTAGCAGGTCTGACAGATGCCGTAGCGGGTCTCGCATGACATCGGAGAGCGCACGGTGACCGTCTCGACCGACGAGGACGCAAGCGCCTTCGCGTCATCCATGGTCATGAAGTGACCCTTCTTGAAGACCACCTCGCCATTCGCGTCTTTCGCGTCGGCGGCAAGCACGCGGCCGCGAACGGTATCTGCGTAATCGATCTGGATACCCGAAGCGGAAACGCGGCTGATCGTAACGCCACGCTTCGTGCCGCAATCTTCTTCAGTCACGATCGAGTCCTGCGCGACGTCAAAGAGACGGCGCGTGAGGTATCCGGCTTTCGCGGTACCGAGCGCGGTGTCGGTGAGACCCTTGCGGGCACCGTGCGTCGACATGAAGTACTCGACCGGGTTCAAGCCCTCGATCATGGAGGAGATGATCGGCACTTCGATCGTCTCGCCAGAGGTATTCTGGATGAGACCCTTCATGCCGGCCATCTGCGTGAGGTTACCCATGGAACCGCGGGCGCCGGAAGTCACCATGTCGGCGACCGAGCCCATCGGGTCGAGATTCTTTGCGACCAAGGCCTCGACTTCCGACTTGGCAGACTGCCAGATCTCGATCGTCATGCGACGCTTCTCGTCATGCGAGAGGAGGCCGTCGCCGAAGTCTGATTCGAGCTTCGCGACCTTCTTACGCGCCTCTTCGATGATCGCATCCTTGCCTTCCGGTGCAGACACGTCGTCGATAGACCACGTGACGCCGGAGCGGGTCGCGTACTCGAAACCGAAGCGCTTCACCTTGTTCACGATCGCCGGAACCGCATCGATGCCGTAGCGAGTCATGCAGTCAGTCACGATGCGCGAGAGCACCTTCTTCGTCACCGTGTCGTTCACGAACGGATAGTCCGACGGAAGCACGGTGTTGAAGAGGAGGCGTCCAACGGTCGTCTCGAACGTCTTCCCTGCCAGGTGCGCATACTTCGCCTTTTCCGGAGTCGGGAGCACGTGGATCTTCGCGCGCATGTCGATCGTGCCGTATTCGGACGCGAGGATCGCAGCATTCGGCGACGTGAAGTATTGACCTTCACCCTTTGCGCCAGGAATCGCTTTCGTGAGCCAGTACACGCCAAGGACGATATCCAAGGGCTTACCGGTGAGCACGATCATCTCGCCCGAGCCCGGCTTGAGGATGTTCTTGTTCGCACTCATCACGTTCTTCGCTTCCCACTGCGCCTCTTCCGAGAGCGGCACGTGGACTGCCATCTGGTCGCCGTCGAAGTCTGCGTTGAACGCGTTACAGACGAGCGGGTGAAGCTGGATAGCGTCGCCTTCGACGAGTCGCGGACGGAACGCCTGGATACCCTGACGGTGGAGGGTTGGTGCGCGGTTGAGGAGCACGTACTTGCCCTTGATGGCCTCTTCGAGGATTTCCCAGACCTCCGGCACGCCGTCTTCAATGAGACGTCCGGCGCCGCGGACGTTGAACGCGAGCTCGCGCGAAAGGAGTCCTGCGATGACGAACGGACGGAAGAGCTCAAGCGCCATGTGCTTCGGAAGACCGCATTCATCGAGCTCGAGATCAGGACCCACGACGATCACGGAACGGCCCGAGTAGTCGACGCGCTTACCGAGCAGGTTCTGACGGAAGTAGCCCTGCTTTCCCTTGAGATAGTCGGCAAGCGACTTGAGCGGACGGCGCTGTGCGGGCGTGAGTGCGCCGCCTGAAGCACCAGATTTGCGGATCGAGTTATCAAGGAGCGCATCTACCGCTTCCTGGAGAATTCGCTTCTCGTTGCGAAGGATCACTTCCGGCGCATGGATGTCGAGGAGCTTCTTCAGGCGGTTGTTGCGGTTGATGACGCGACGATAGAGATCGTTCGCATCCGAAGTCGCGTGACGGCCGCCCTCAAGCGCCACCATCGGGCGAAGCGCCGGCGGAATGACCGGTATGCGCGTCAGGAACATCCACTCCGGGCGCACGCCCGCAGCGATCATGCTGGCGATGAGCGACAAGCGCTTCGCGAGCTTCTCGCGCTCAGCGGCACCGGCCGTGTGGTATTTCGCGGTGAGCGTCTTGTGGAGCTCTTTAAGGTCAAGATTCTTGAAAATGTCGTAGATGGCCTCCGCACCGATGCGTGCCTCGAACAAGCCGCCGTACTTCACGGAGAAGCGGTGGTAGGCGAGCTCATCGAGCACGGTGCCGATGGTCACGCCCTCGATCTCGGACTTCGCGAGCGTCATCTTCTCTTTCAGCTCATCGCGATCCTTGTCCTTGTCGGTCGACTTGTATTTGGACTTGTACTCGCCCTCAAGCTCAGCAAGAAGACGCTTCTTCACGTCCTCATTCACTTTCGTAATGATGTAGCCTGCGAAGTAGACGACCTTCTCGAGGTCTGCTGCAGGCGTACCGAGCACGAGTGCCATGCGTCCGGGCACGGAGCGCAGGAACCAGATGTGCGCGACCGGCGTGCAGAGCTCGATGTGGCCCATGCGTTCGCGGCGCACGATCGAGCGAGTGATCTCGACACCGCACTTATCGCAGACGATGCCCTTGTAGCGGATGCCCTTGTACTTGCCGCAGTAGCACTCGTAGTCCTTCTCGGGACCGAAGATCTTCTCGTCGAAGAGTCCGTGCTTCTCGGAGCGCTGCGTGCGGTAGTTGATGGTCTCAGGCTTCGTGATCTCGCCGTGCGACCACTCAAGGATGCGCTCGGGGGATGCGAGCGTGAGACGAAGGCCGTTCCACGTGTCCTTCGGGGGAAGCAGTTTTTTGGGTGCAAAAGCCATAAGTAAGTGAGTAGTTAGTAGTGAGTAGGGGGTAGTAAATACGATTACTCACTTGCTTCCGGAGGAAGGTTCATCGGTTCGACATCGAGCGCGAGTCCTCGGATCTGGTTGGTAAGCACGGCAAACGATGCTGGCGTGCCCGAGTGCGAGATCGCCTCGCCCTTCACGATCGCATCGAAGGCTGCGGAGCGGCCCTGGATATCGTCAGACTTGATGGTGAGCATCTCGCGGAGCGTGTAGCCTGCGCCGTAGCCAAGCAGTGCCCACACTTCCATTTCGCCGCAACGCTGACCGCCGTTCTGCGCCTTGCCGCCGAGCGGCTGCTGGGTGATGAGGCTGTAGGGGCCGATGGAGCGCATGTGGATCTTGTCCTCCACCATGTGATGCAGCTTGAGGATGTACATGTATCCGACAGCGATCGCCTGCGAGAACGCTTCGCCCGTGCGTCCATCGAAGAGGGTCATCTTGCCCGAGCGGTCGAAGCCTGCGGCTTCAAGCTCGTTGCGGATCTCGTCTGCGGTCGCACCGGAGAACGGCGGGACGACGGCCTGGTAGCCGAGCGTGTTTGCCGCAAGTCCCAAGTGAAGCTCGAGGAACTGGCCTAGGTTCATACGGCTCGGCACGCCAAGCGGCGTCAGGATGAGGTCGATCGGATTGCCGTCCTTGTCGTACGGCATGTCTTCGACCGGGAGCACGCGGGAGATGACGCCTTTGTTTCCGTGGCGGCCGGCGAGCTTGTCGCCCACCGAGACGTTACGCACCTGCGCCACCGTGACGACGATCTTCTTGATGATGCCGCTCTCGAGCTGATCGCCCTTCTCGCGAGAGAAGACGCGAACGCCGATGATGCGGCCGCGCTTGCCGCCGTCCATACGGAGCGAGGTGTCTTTCACGTCCTTCGCCTTGTCGCCGAAGATGGAGCGGAGAAGGCGCTCTTCCGGCGTGAGCTGGGTCTCGCCTTTCGGAGTCACCTTGCCGACCAGGATGTCGCCCGGACGCACTTCTGCACCGATGCGGATCACGCCCTCCTCGTCGAGGTTCTTGAGGCGCATCTCGCCCACGTTCGGAATGTCGTGCGTCGTCACTTCCGGACCGAGCTTCGTGTCGCGCACCACGCACTCGAAGTCTTCGATGTGGACCGTGGTGAACTTCGCATCCTCCACAAGACGCTCGGAAATGATGATGGCGTCTTCGTAGTTCGCACCGTTCCAGCTCATGAATGCCACGCGGACGTTCTGACCGAGCGCGAGCTGTCCCTGATCGGTCGAGGTGTTGTCTGCGAGCACGTCGCCCTTCTTCACTTTGTCGCCGACACGCACGGACGGGCGCTGCATGAACGCGGAGTTCTGGTTGGTCTGCGTGAGGCCCTGGAGGCGATACTCCTTCTTCTTGCCCTCCTTATTCTCGACGACCACTTTGCGAGCGTCGACATACGTCACTTCGCCCGCCTCAAGCGCAAGCACCAAGCGGCCCGTGTTCTTCGCAGCGTGCGTCTCGATGCCGGTGCCGACCAACGGCGCCTCGGGAATGAGGACCGGGGTTGCCTGCTTCTGCATGTTCGAACCCATGAGCGCGCGGTTCGCGTCGTCGTGATCGACGAACGGGATCATCGACGTCGCGATGGAGAACATCTGATAGGTCGATGCGTCCATGAGGGTGATGGCATCGCGCGAGACGATGACCGGCTCCCCTTTCTGGCGTGCCTCGAGGGCCTCTTCCTTGATCTTGCCGGAAGCGTCGAGCTCGGTTGCGGCATGCGCGATCGTCTCAAGCTCTTCATCGAGCGCGTTCAAGTACACGACTTCGTCGGTCACCTTGCCGTTCTTCACTTTCACATACGGCGTCTCGATCACGCCGAAATCATTCGTGCGTGCGTGCGTTGCGAGGCGGAGGATGAGGCCGATGTTCTGGCCTTCTGGCGTATGGATCGGACAGAGGCGTCCATAGTGGGACGGATGCACGTCGCGCACCTCAAAGCCCGCGCGCTCGCGCGTGAGGCCTCCGGGGCCGAGCGCGGAGAGCGTGCGCATGTTCTCAAGCTCAGCGAGCGTGTTCTGCTGCTCCATGAACTGCGAGAGCTGGTTCGCGGTAAAGAACTCGCGCACCGCTGCCTGGAACGGCCGCGGGTTGACGAGCGCCATCGGGAGCGTGGTCTCGCTCTCGATAGTCGACATGCGATCCTGGATGTTGCGCTTCATGCGCGACATGCCGACGCGCATGCGGGACTGGAGAAGCTCGCCCACGAAGCGGACGCGGCGGAACCCGAGGTGATCGATGTCATCCGGGCGCGCGTTCGGATCCGCGTTGAGGCGCGCGATCTCAGTCACGATGCGCACGAGGTCGACGAGCGTGAGCGTGCGCTTCGCGAGCGCCTTCTCAGTGATCGGTTCGCCGAAGCGTGCGTTCAGGCGGTGGCGGCCGACGCGATTGAGGTCATAGCGCTCTGCGGAGAAGAGCGACTGGACGAAGTTCTTCGCGTTTTCCGGGGTCGCCAAATCGCCGTCGCGCATGCGGCGGTGGATCTCGATGTATGCCTCTTCGATCGAGTGCGCCGGGTCGTGCGCGAGGGTCGCTTTGATAGCGGCGAGCGCCTCCGGATTCTTTTCGAAATGCTTCAGCATCGCTTCGCCGAGGCCCGCGCCGAAGACCGTGAGGAGGTGCGTGATCGGGAACTTGCGCTTACGGTCGATCTTCACGAAGACCGCGCCATCCGGCTCGGAATCGATCTCGATCCAGACGCCGCGAGACGGGATGATCTTCGCACCGAAATACGCCTTGCCGCGGATGAGCTCGGACACGAAGAATGCACCGAAGGAGCGGGCGAGCTGCGGCACGATAGCGCGCGCGACGCGCGACAAAAGGAACGAGCCGTGGTCGGTCATGATAGGCATGTCGGCGAGGAAGATGTCCTGGCGCTTCTCGGAGCCGAGCGTCTTGTTCGTGAGTTTCACCGTCACCTTAAGCGGTGCCTCGTAGGTGCGCATGTTTTCGCGCGCGAATTCTTCATCAAACTTAGGTTCGCCAAGCTCGAAGCTCTCGAACGAGAGTTCGAACTTCTTTCCTGAATAGTCAGTGATCGGCGAGAACTCTTTGAAGAGCTCTGCGAATCCTTCCTTGAGGAGCCAATCGAAGGACTGACGCTGGTGACCCACCAAGTCCGGGAATGGGACTGCGGGAGCGCGGTATGCACCGAAGGTCTTCTGCACGAGGTTTTTCAGCATGCCGTTGAATGCTTAGCGTAGATAAAAGATGCACCGAACCATAAAAATGCGCAGAGACGCACAGCGAATCCGCTCTCGCGTTTTTGCGTTTCCTGATTTCTTGCCTATTCCCCGCCAGACGCCCCTCGAAACTCAATCTTCTCTGGTGCCCCTAAGGTACCAAACCGCCCCCGGGGGCGCAAGGGTCTCTGGGGATAAGGCGACCGCAAAAACGACAACGATACTTGACAAGTATGAAATCAGTGTGATATACTTAACATTAGATTTGCGCGGTAGGCGGTACTTCACTTCCACTCTGAACGGGGGTTCGAAATGTGCGTTGAAGGACTGTTTGAGAATCGCAAGAACTGCATGTACCCGGGCCAAGGCACCTGTGCCGCGGCGCCGAAGCAGGCGGCAAAGCACTGGGGCCGGCGCGGGAACGGCAAACTGAATCCGCATCACCGACCTCACGAGCTGGAATTCACCCGGCAACCGCATCGCTCCTGGAAATGGCGGCGGGAGACGGCATACAAGCACTGCTAAGATGGTGCGAAAACAAAACGAGCGGCGAGGACTTTGTCCCCGCCGCTTTTTATTTTTCTAGCGCTTGGCATAGTGCCGTGCCACTGCCCGCACTGCCGTGTCGTACCTGCGCTGCCAGTATTCTTTCCCGTCCATGTATCTGGATTTCAGGCGCGTATTTTGCGGACTCGCATACCTCACTTCCGGCAGACTTTCCTCCGGCGCAAGGCGCTTTTGAATGCAGTGCGCGGGTGGCACATAGCCAAACGCAACCACATCAACCGTTCCATCCAAACCGCGATCCTCGAAGCTGTGGCACACTGCGTTTCCCTCCCCTGCGGGGCGCACCGAGACCGTGAGCCAGCGCTCCTCGCGCTTCGCTGCTGCAGCATTCACGTACACCGCATACACTTCTGAGTCGTAGGTGAAGGTGGCATAGCCCTGTCGTCCTAGCTCCACGTGATTTGCGACCTGTGCCACGATGCGACTTACATCCTGCGGTGCGACCGCCCCCGCTTCTGGCACCCACGATGCCAGAAGTCCTGCGATGAAGCTCGCCAAAACTTTCATAGCACCCTCCGTAACGTACTTGAACCTAGCGTAGAGAGTGCCACAGTTTGTTCGGTCATTCAATGCGAAACGACCCGCGCGTGAGGCGCGGGTCGTGTGGATGTACACAGATCTACTGCGAGAAAACCGGCTGACCGAGCGGCGCCCTGAAGCGCGGTGTGGGCGGCGGCGTGAGCCGATGCCTGCGCGCAACCTCTTCGGCAACGCCGTCTCTGCGACCCTCCTCGTAGCACTCCTTGAGGAGCCGTTCGAGCCTTTTGGCGCTTATACGCACCATCTGTGGAATCGCCCGTACTCGTACGCTCATGACGCACCTCCTTTCCGAAACCCTACCCAAACAGTATCACTTTTGACGCCCGATGCGCCATGCATCCATTTTTGCGTGGTGTCCGGTGCGAAGCACCGCAGGAACTTTGTAGGTCTTCCCTTCGTATGAAATAGATTCGGGGCGCGTGTAGACTTCCGGAGATGCGACACGACGCTCCTCTACCGAAGCGTCTTTGCCAAGGACCCCGGGGATGCGGCGCGTGATGGCGTCTACCATCGCCATGGCCGGCACTTCCCCGCCGGTGTACACCGCTTCGCCAACCGAAAAGGTCTTCACGCTTGCGAGGGTCTTCACCATCTTCTTCGCGCGCTCGTCGATACCTTCGTATCGGCCGCAGACAAAGACGATGTCAGAATGCTTCGCGAGCTGATCAGCATCTTTGTTCGTAAACTGTTTGCCGCTCGGGCTAAACCAGATGATGACCGGCTTCGCAGACTTCTTGCGAAGCGCCTTCTTCACCGCCTTCACGACCGGCATCGCCTGCATGACCATGCCTGGGCCCCCGCCGTATGGCCGCTCATCCACCTTTCCCCATTTATTATCAACGAAGTCGCGCGGGTTCTGGTACGAGACGGAAACCTTCTTTTCGGTACGTGCGCGGCCCAAGATGGAAGCAGAAAGATACGCATCGCATGCGTCCTGGAAGAGAGTTACGAGATGGAAGCGAAGCATAGTGAGCGGACGTATGCGGTTTCGGAGCGTGCGGAGCGCGACGGCGCGAGCGACTTTGTTTTCTTGCGAGCGGAGCGAGGTAGAAAACAAGAAGTGCCCATGTGGCGCAAGAGCAAATTTTTAGTAAAAAATTATGCGGCTCCGAAACCGCATACGTCCCGCGATATCAGGACTGAATCTCACCGATAACCTGATCGACCGTCTTCAATTCCTGCTCACGCTTGCCGCCCACAGGTTCGTTAATCTTCAGATTCACGCGCGCATTGTGCTTCATGCCAACTGCATGGAGGAGCGGACGGATCGCAAGCTGCGCCATCTTCCCTTCCTTGCCGATCACGCGACCCATGTCTTCGGGGTGGACCGTGAGCGTCAGAAGGACGCCCATGTTATCGACCGTGCGAGAAATCACGACATCGTCCGGATGATCGACGATCGCTTTGATGATGTATTCGAGAAACTGCTGTTCGGGGTAGGTCTGTTCTGGCATACGGGATCAGGTGACTGGTAGTGGAAGTATAACCCGGGAATACGCACGACGCGGCGCCTGTGGCACCGCATTACTTATGCAGCCGGAGTTTCAACGGGTGCCGCCTCCTCTTTTGCAACCGGCGCCTCCGGAGCCGCTGCCTCTGCCACGACTTCGGGCTTCTTCGCGACACGGCTCGGGAGCGCGTTCACTTTCTTGCCGCCCATGATGCCTTTCGAGATAAGGAGATTGCGGACAGTGTCCGTGGGCTGTGCGCCCTTTGCGAGCCACTCTTTGATGCGTGCCTCGTTCAAGGTGACCGCCTTTGAGTGCGGGTTGTAGGTGCCGACGCGGTCGGTGACGCGCTGCGACTTGGCAGCGCGCTCCTTCTCGAGGACGACAATGCGAAACGCCGCCTGGTTCGTGCGGCCGATGCGCTGGAATCGAATCATCAACATGTGGGGGCACGATACCAGACGAGGGTATTTCGGTCAATTCATCCAGTCTTCAAGACCAAGTTTAGTGCTGGATAAAAAGGGGCGACGAGCAGGGTGGCTTCGTCGCCCAAGACCTCATGCCTGCGCTAGGGAGGGGGAAAGCACAGGCAGAGGAAGGCTGCACCTCCACAGTACCATTATGCTGGTTCTTTGCTAGAGTGCTCGTATGGATACGCAACCGGGCGCGGCGCATGAGGGGCGGATCACGATGACCCGAAAAGGGATCGGTTTTTTCAACTACGACGAGCAGCAAGAGGATCTCCTCATCCCCGCGGACGCGACGCTCCACGCGCTTCACGGCGACACCGTACGCGTGGTTCCTACAGGCACCTATACCGAGCCTGGAAAGCCTCCGCGCAAGGCTGGAAAGGTAGTAGAGATCGTCTCGCGCGCACGCGAAACATTCGTCGGTACGCTCGTTGAGTCCGAAGGAAAGACACTTCTCTCTCCTGACCACAAGAAGATGCATGTACCGCTTGAAGTACGCGACACGCTCGGCACGGCGCTTGGATACAAGGTAGTAGTGCGCATGCAGGGCTGGGAAGACAGTGCGCCCTACCCCTGGGGCGTCGTTGAGGAAGCGATTGGCCTTGCGGGAATACACGAGACAGAGATGCGCGCCCTCGCCTTGGGACAAGGCTTCTCCCCCTCCTTCCCTCCCGGAGTCGAGAAGGATGCGGAATATCTCGAACATGAAGGCCGTGCGCTGATCGCGAATGAAGTCGCGCGCGGGAAACGACGCGACTTCCGTAGCGTACCCACCTGCACGATCGACCCCTTTGATGCAAAAGACTTTGACGATGCACTTTCCGTACAGAAACGCCCCGACGGCTTGATCGAGGTGGGTGTCCATATCGCCGACGTCTCATTCTTCGTGAAGCCAGGAACGAATCTCGATAAAGAGGCTCGCGAGCGCGCCACCTCCGTATACCTGGTCGACCGCACCATCCCCATGCTTCCCGAGGTGCTTTCGAACGATCTCTGTTCGCTTCGCCCCAACGAGGATCGCCTTTCCGTTTCTGCCGTGTTCGTGCTCGATGAAAACGCGAACGTGAAGGAGCGGTGGGTCGCTGAGACCTTAAACCACTCCGCTCGTCGCTACACGGACGAAGACCCCCAGCAGACTCTCCACACCCCCACCGGACACCTCCCCCTAGAGCTTGCTATGCTCCGCGATCTCGCACGGAAGATACGCACACGCCGCCAGGCGAAAGGCGCTATCGAGTTCGACACCGCCGAGGTGAAGATCGAGCTTGATGAGACCGGGAAACCGATTGCCGTCCGGCTCAAAGAGCGCAAAGAGACGAATCTTCTCATCGAAGACTTCATGCTCCTAGCAAACGAGGCGGTCGCCGAACATCTCGCGAAGCTTGGCGAGAATGGCGGCCCGCATTTCAATTCCCTCTACCGCGTCCACGATACGCCAGACGCCGATCGCCTCGAGAACCTCGCGCTCTTCCTGCGCGTGCTCGGCCATGACCTCAAGATGAAGAACGGGCGCGTGTCGGGCACTGAGCTCAATCACCTGCTCGCGAAAGTGAAAGGCACGCCCGAGGAATACCTCATCAAGACCGCAACGCTCCGCTCTATGGCAAAAGCGGTCTACACCACGAAAAACATCGGTCACTACGGCCTCGCCTTCGACTACTACACGCACTTCACTTCCCCTATACGACGCTACCCAGACCTCGTTATCCATCGTCTGGTGAAAGCGCACGCGGGTGGCGCACCGATCTCCCACGAGGAGATGCAGCAGTTTGATACGCTCGCCGTCCACTGCTCCGAGCGTGAAGTGGGTGCCGCAGAAGCTGAGCGCGACAGCGTGAAGATGAAACAAGTCGAATTCCTTGCAGGCCGTGTGGGCGAAGAGTTCGATGCGGTCATTTCCGGCGTCACGGACCGCGGCCTCTATGTCGAACTCGCCGAGACGCATGCGGACGGCATGGTGAAGATCCGTGACGTTGGCAACGACTATTTCGAATACGACGAGAAGCACTATCGCCTCGTCGGCCGCCGCACGCGGACCGCCTTCCAGCTTGGCGACCCGATCCGCGTGAAGCTCGTCGCCGCACGCGTGCCGGAAAAGGAGCTCGATTTCGTTCCCGTCTCACAGGCCTAACGTATGTGGCAAGACTACGTACTCACCGCGATTCAGATCGTCTTTTGCATCACGCTCATTCCGATGATCCGTGCGAGCGAGAAGCCGCCGCTCTCCTCAAGCCTCATGACCGGTATCGTGCTCTTAGTGAGCGCGTTCACCGTCGCAACGCTCGGACTCTGGCTCGCCGCCATAAGCCAATCGATCGTCGGGCTCCAGTGGCTCACTCTCGCTTATCAACGCGTGCGCACACGAAAAACCACTCTGGCCGAGTCCTCCGCACCATAACGATCCGCGTGCTACCCTATTGAAGAACCTGTTCTTGGAGAGATTTGTGCATAAAATAGGCAAGGAGCTTGATGCTGTTTTGCAGCTCCAGGCAATGCTTGGCAGCGGACGCGACAATGACAGAAGCGGTATTCCCGTTCCCCGAGACGCGCTGCGCCCCGCACCTTACAACGCACTCCCCGTGCAAAAGAAAGAGAGGACGGTGAGAGTTCGCCTCAAGCGCAATCTCGACTCTGGAGAACTCCTCAGCGAGTAGTTCCGATACCCAAAACAAAACCCCGCCTTGGCGGGGTTTTCGGTTTTTTGAAGTGCCTGCACTACGTGTAACGTCGAATCTCGTAGCGAACCGCATCATCGCCGATAGCGACCGTGCTTACGCCGATCTGAAGCGGATCGTCTTGCACGTAATGCCAGAGGCCGATATGCCAGGGGCGCATGAATTCCAGGTCACGATCTTTAATTCGAATATCGACCTCTTCATGCGCATCAAATCGGTGCACCTCCGAGCCGGTGCGGCGCCTTACCACGATGCCGTCGTCACAAAATTTGTGATTCTTATGCACCGCTTTCACTCGCACTTTCTGTCCGACTTCAAGCAGCCCAATGAAAGGCTCGGCCCATTCCGCATAGCTCATGACTTGTCTCCAGTGAACAACTGCCGGAGAGCGTAGTCGTTTAGGCAACGAAAGTCAATTCACGCAATTCGTGCCATATCACCAGTAACGCGCACTCTCTACGCTCCCGCCTTTTCTTTCAAACCACCGAGCTCGAGCACGAAAAGAAGTCCCGCCTTCTCGCAAACTAGTCTTCGACAGGAAACTCGTGGCTGCGCTCAACAGCGGTCAGATCAAGCGTGATCACGGCGACAAAGCGCGTGTCACCCTGCTCGACAACCGGAACGATCTTGGAGGCGTAGTCTTCAAGGCTGCCCTTGTCGCCAAATCCTTTGATACGGTAGGTAACGGGATTTCCGGTCGCGAACACCTGGTCGATCTGCTCCCTGAAAAAATCCTGCTTGTCCGGTATAACGAACTCGAGCGCAGACTTCCCGATCACTGAATCCACCGTCAACCAGTCGGTGACACGGTTGATGTAGACGATCCGATGTTCGCGATCGACGAGCATGACGAAGTTTGAAAGGCTGTGGGACACGGAAAGCCACAGATCATGCGGAGAGAGATTGATGGCGTGCAGAAGCCGTTCATGCCCTGCGCGAAGCTCAGTAGTCATTGCGCTTGACTATAGCATGCACGAAAAACCCCGCCGAAGGCGGGGTTTTGTATTCGCTCTACACCACCAGCGTACTATCGAAGAGCTTCGTTTCTGGGATGAGCGGGTCGTCGAGGTGCTCGATGAGCCACGCGGCAATCTCCTCGGGCTGTACCGCCTGTGCGCGCTTCTCGGGCGTATCAAGAAGCGCTGCCGCTTCCGGCGTGTTCACGATCGCAGGCTCGAGGTCGGTTACCCGCACACCTGCTCCAAACAGTTCATGCTTGAGCTCAAGCATGAACTGCCGCGCGGCAGCCTTCATCGGCCCGTACGTCAGATTCCCCGAGAGCTCAGGACGAATCGCCGCATGCGAGGAGATGTTCGCAATGAGACCATTCCCTGCTTCACGAAAGAACTTCTGCGCCACAAACCCGACCACAAAGCTCGGGAGAAACAGTCCGTGGAAGTGAGCTTCAGCGAGCGCGACCGCTTCCGAGACCGGCTCATCCACCGACAACTGCTTCCAGCTCCCCGCCGCAATCAGAACCGCATCGACGCCCCCGAAACGTTTCTTCGCTTCCGCAAAGATGCGCTCGACATCAGCTGGATTGCTTGCGTCAGCAGCAACGGATAACGTGCGTCTCGATGGCAATGTTTCGAGCTGTGCAGTGAGCTTCTCCACGTTGCGCGCTGAAAGCACGACGTTCGCTCCCACCTCCGAAAATACGCGCGAGCACACGCGGCCGATACCGCCGGTCGCACCGATGACAATGATGGTCTTGCCGCTTAGGTTCTTCATGATGCGCTCCTTATGTTAGGTTTCCTGCAAAAGCATACGCCCGCTTTGGGCGGGTGCAAGTGTGCGCAACAGTACGTATGGTCAAAAAGTACGGATGAAGAGTGTCTGAAATCATTTCGCGACTGGCACCCCGACAACGAGCGAGGGATGTGCAAATACGGAGCGTGCGGAGCGCGACGGCGCGAGCAAGAGCAAATTTTTAGCAGAAAATTATGCGGCTCCGTATTTGCACATCCCGAGCGAGTCTATTTTGCCACCTGCACTGCCTCCTCGAATCTAACGGATAGCAGCTTCGAAACGCCGTCGCTGCCCATAGTGACTCCGTAGAGGATGCCCGCACGGCTCATAGTCTCTCGGTTATGCGTGATGACGATGAGCTGCGATTTCTTCGCAAGGTTCTCGAGCATGTCGCCATAGCGACGGCTGTTCGCCTCGTCAAGTGCGGCATCGGTCTCATCGAGTATCAAAAATGGCGGCGGATTCACCTGGCTCATGGCGAAAATGAGCGCGATCGACGTGAGCGCGCGTTCGCCGCCCGAAAGCTGTACGAGGGACTGCACCTTCTTCTTCGGCAGGTGAACGGAGATCTCTATGCCCGGCCGCTTCGGCATGTTTGGCGCAGCATCCTCCCCTTCTTCTTCCTCGTCGTCTTCCGGCTCCTCAAGCGCAAGCCGCGCGCCGCCGCCGCCGAACATGACCGCGAAATATTCTCCGAACGACGTATTCACCTTCGCGAGCCCCTCGGCGAAATTCTTCGCAAGCTCGTCATCAAGGTCATTGATGAGCGACTTGAGGCCGGCCGCAGACTTCGCAAGATCATCGAGCTCTTTGGCGAGAAACGCCTCGCGCTCGGAGACCTCTTTATGTTCAGCGCGGATGTCTTCTCCCGTACCACCCGCTTCCTCAAGACGGATCATAAGGCGCTCGAGCGACTTACGACGATCTTCCTGGATACCCCGCTCTTCGTGCGGATGCGCCTCAAGCGGCGTATACGACACTGCGGCAACGCCCGCAAGCGCGAGCGCCTCGCCCTTTGCACGCTCAAGCTCTTCCGACAAGAGCGCGAGTTCGCGCTCACGACCTTCCGTACGGATTACCTCGCCCTCTTCGCGCGCTTTGTTCTGTGCGAGGTCGAGAATGCGACGCTTCATCTCCCGACCAGTCTCGTCATGAGCGGTCATCGACTCGCGCGCGCGCAGGAGCGCGCTTCGCGAACGCTCAAGCGCTTCGCTCTGAAGAGAGTCCTTTTCAAGGAGCGCGGCACGCTCTTGCTCAAGCGCATAGACCGCGCGTTCTTCATCAGCCAAGAGGTCAGTGTCTTTTGAGACGAACCGTTCGACGAACGCGCGGATCGCATGACGGATCGCTTCTGCCGCAGCGCGGAAAGCGTCTGAAGTCGTCGCGCTTCCCACCTGCTTCTCGATCTCTTCCCGAAGAGCGACGAGGTCCTCGCGCGGTACTTTCGCATAGGGCTCGCGCGCCACCTCCGCGCTCCGGCGCTTCGCCGCAGCAAGCGCGCCTTCCACGCGCCCGATCTCCCGTGAGAGCGCGGCACGCTCGCCCGTGACCCGATCGATCTCCTGTTCGTACGCGCGTACGCTCGCAAGACGCTTCGCGCCCTCGGCATCAGTCGTAGAACGCTCTTCGATCTCGCCGAGCTCGGCGGAAGCGGCCGCAAGACGCTCTGCGGCCGCACTCTTCGCCGCCGCATTCTTCTGCCGCTCCTCTGACAGATAGATGTCTTCGATCGCGAAGTAGGTCTGTGCCGTATGGACGAGTTCAGAACGCAGGTGTTCGGCGCGCTCAAGCTTCTCGACCTGTTTCTCAAGGAAGCGCAAATGCGGCGCAAGCTCCTTGCGAAGCGCATTCACCTGGATGATGTTTTCTTCGGTCTTCTCGAGCTTTCGCTCGGCTTCCTGCTTCTTGAACTCGAAAATCTTGAGTCCGAGCGCGTCCTCGAGCATCTCTCGCCGTTCGCGCGGGTTCGCGATCAGGATACGGTCCGCCTCACCCTGGGAAATGATGTGGTGCCCGGTCTCGCCTATATTCGCCCCCGCAAGGAGCTCTTCGATGTCGCGCAAGCGGACTTTCGAGCCATTGATCGAGTATTCGCTCGCGCCGTCACGAAAGACCGCGCGCTCGATGACCACTTCGTCAAAGTCGATCTTGAAGGTCTTACGCGAATTGTCGAACACGATCGCCACCGATGCCCGGTTCGCGCGCGACGCAGAGTGCGAACCATTGAAAATAAGATCTTCTGCGCGCTTGCCGCGCATGCTCTTCATGGACTGTTCTCCGAGCGCGAAACGAAACGCTTCCGCCACGTTCGATTTGCCCGAGCCGTTCGGCCCCACGATCGCTGTGGTGGCGGAAGAAAAATCGAGCACGGTCTTCCGCGCAAAAGATTTAAACCCCGCGATCTCAAGCCGCTTCAACATTACGCTCTTCATTGTATCAAAGAAAAGTGGGGTACAATGGGCCTATGCCGAAAGAAACCTTCTCCGCCTTGCAGCGCTTCTTGTTCGTAGGCACCCTCCTTGGCGTGTCTGCACTCACGCTCTGGGTGCTCTGGCCGTTTGTCATGAGCATCTTCTGGGCAGTCGTACTCGCTATCATGCTGCGCCCCGTGTTCCTCTGGTTCCTTGAGCGCGTACGGCGCCCCGCTCTCGCCTCCCTCCTCACCATGCTCGCGACCCTTCTCGTCGCAGGCGTGCCGCTCTACCAGGTGGGCATGCAGGCGGCCACTGAAGCTCTCGACCTCTATCAGCGCATCGGTTCTGACGGCATCTCCTTGAGCACCGTTACCGAAGGATCCTATGCCGCTTCCCTCCTTGAATCGTTTGGCATTTCAGGTGCGGAGGCCGAGCAACGGCTCACCGAACTCGCAAAAAATACCATCAGCGTTGTGGCAGAGGGCGCATTCTCGATTGGCAGAGCAACAGCTGGTTTCCTGCTCAAATTCGGCGTGATGCTCTACCTTCTCTTTTTCTTCCTCAAAGATGGTGCTCGGCTGGGACAGTATCTGGAACGTATCATTCCGCTCGGGGACGAGCGTGAGCGGCTCCTCTTTGCACGATTCGCTTCGACCACGCGCGCAGTCGTGAAAGGCACGCTCATCGTGGCGCTCGTGCAGGGCGCCGTCGGCGCACTCCTCTTCTTCGTGGCCGGAGTCGGGAGTCCGGTGCTGTGGGGCGCGATCATGGCATTCTGCGCACTCATCCCCGCAGTCGGACCGTTTATCGTATGGCTCCCAGCAGGTATCGCCCTTCTCCTTATGGGCAGCATGTGGCAGGGACTCGTCATCCTGCTTGGGGGCGCGTTCGTGATCGGCAGCATCGACAACATTCTCCGCCCCGTGCTTGTCGGACGCGACAGCGAAATGCCGGACGCGCTCGTCCTCCTTGCCATCCTCGGCGGCATCGCCACATTCGGCATCGCGGGCGTCATCATCGGTCCGGTCATCGCCGCACTCTTCCTCTCGCTCTGGGATTCGTTCGGGAAAGAGTTTAGCGAAGAAATTGCCCTGCGCGGCTAGCAAACACAAAAATACCCCACCTACTTTGTTGCGGGGCCCGTCGATTTTCTTCGCCGTACGTCAGAGTACGTCTCTAAAAATCGCCTTCCCGCGTCGCGTATCTGAAGCATTTTTGTGTTTGCTCATGAAGATTTCTTCATGATTGCCACTCAAGGCGCCTGAAAATGGCGCTTTTTCGTGCAGCTTCATGAAGAAAGTTGCAAAAGAAGATGAAGTCTATGAGAGTTTTGGCGTTCGAGAGCTAATGGAAATTCCAAATGATATCAGCAGCATTTGCATTATTCGTTTATTCGTTCAACTCACCGGGAATCCTGCAGGAAGCACCCTCTGCAATCGAAAGCACGAGCCCTTACTTCTGGCTCAATTCAGGAGGCAAGCTCGTAGTTAATGGGAAGGACGGAGCGACTGTCCGTGGCGATCTTCCTCCGGAAGATGGTTGGCGCACGCAGTATGCCCAGTCGAACCCGGCCGATACCGATACTGGCCGGCATCCGCAGAACCTTTTCCGTCTCCTGACGAGACATGATTGGGATTCCTTCACTGCACAAGCGTCGTTCTTCATTGAGGACGATCAGGTATCGGAGAGCCCGAATCGGAATGCCTCAAACGGACTCCTGCTCATGAGTCGCTATCGCGATAATGGCAAAACCCTCTACTACACCGGCATTCGCGTCGACGGTACTGCAGTGATCAAGAAAAAATATAACGGCACGTACTACACCATGGCGCAGAAGAAGATCATTCCAGGTACCTACGATCGAACCAAAAACCCGAATCTCTTGCCGCACCGCACCTGGATCGACCTCAAGCAGACGACGCTCACCCATCCAGACGGAAGTGTGACCGTGTCGCTGGCCATGAAACAAGTGGGTGAGCGCTCCTGGACTGAACTGCTCTCAGCGATCGATGATGGCAAACGGTATGACCGGACTCCAGTCATTCTCGGCGAGAGCGCCGCTGGCATCCGAACGGACTTTATGGATGTGCGGTTCGACAACTACCGCCTTGAGAAGAAGTGAGCTGTTGAATAGAAAACGCCCGCACGAGAGTGCGGGCGTTTTTATCTACCAACCCAGTTTCTTGAGCGCATTCTGTGCAGAAGCCTGTTCTGCATCCTGCTTCGATTGGCCGGTACCGCGCGCGATCTCGGCGTCTCCCAGGAACACGCCGATCGTGAAGATCTTTGCGTGGTCGGGACCCTCTTCAGAGAGCGTACGGTATGTGGGCGTGACGCCCTTCTTGTCCTGTGCCGCCTCCTGAAAACGGCTCTTCGCATCTTGATAGCTTTTCTTGGCGATGACTTCATCGATCTTCCCGTAGAGATTCTTCGCGATGAATGCCTCTGCCGGCTCGTACCCTTGATCCAAATAGATGGCACCGATCACTGCCTCAAACGCATTCGCGAGAATGATCTGCCGTGCGCGGCCAGTGTCTTTCGCTTCCCCTCTCGAAAGGAGGAGGAAGTCATTGATACCGAGCGCTGAGGCGCTCTCGGCGAGCGAGACCGTGTTGACGAGCGCGGCGCGATACGCAGTGAGCTCTCCTTCGGGCTTTGCCGGATACCGGTCAAACAGGAAACGCGTGACGGCAAGCTCGAGCACCGCATCTCCCAGAAATTCGAGGCGCTCATTGTGCGCGCCCGCGAAACCCCGATTCTCATTCAGATACGAACGATGAGTCAGCGCCTCGGCGAGGAGGCCGGGGTTGGTAAAAGCAATGCCGATCTTTGTAGCAAAATCCTCAAATTGCATATAGGAAGCTTATAGCAGACCGCGGGAATTTGCCATCTCGCGCCACGTCTTGGCACCCGTTATGACTTCCCTCCCGGCATGCCCTGATGCATCTGCGCAGCACGTGCTTGGTCGAGAAGCTTCTGAACCGCCGCCGTCACGATCGGCAGCATGTCGTCATAAAAATTAAGGTCGAGAATGTCCTGGAGACGGAACCACTTCGCATCATCGAGTCCGCCACTCTTCTTGAGCGTCAGGGGTTCGAACTCCGCTGAAGCGAGGAAGAACCAGACATGTTTCCGCACTTTCCCCTTCTCCGGATGCGAAGCGATGTACTCGTTTTCTCCCACCTGCACCTCCGCGCGGCACGCAAGACCGAGCTCTTCCGAAACAACCCGCTCAACCCCCTTCTCTGGAGTCGGGTCATTTTCGATATGCCCCTTGGAAAGCGTCCAGTGGCCGAACACGTCGTGAACGAGGGCGAGATAGTACTGACCATCATGCTTGGCATACACGATCGCGCCGCCAAGCTTTTCAAGCGGCAAGTCTTCGCGGCGGAGCTTCTTCTTTCCCGTCTCCTCCTTGCCCGGTTCACCGATCTCTTTGTACACGGCGCCGAGGACACCATTGATGAACCGGCCGGAAGATTCTCCACCGAACGTCTTTGCAAGCTCGATCGCTTCGTTAATAGCGACCTTCGCCGGCACCTGCGAACGGTCAGCAAAGAGAAGCTCGAAGAGCCCGATGCGAAGAATGTTGCGATCGACAGGCGCAATGCGCTCAAGCGGCTTCTTGTGCGCAGCCTTTTGCATGATGAGATCTACATCCTCCTTTTTTGCGAGAATGCCCGTCAGGAGAGTTTCCATGAACGACGAATCTGCGTCGTCACCACCGAACTCGGCGATATTGCGTGCCAGGATCCCTGCCGCGTCCGAGTCAGAAACGTGGGTCGTATCCCACTCGAAGAGCGTCTGGAGCACTATCGATCGCGCAAGATGCCGGTTTGCCATGGAAAGAGCGTTGCACCTGAGTATAACACAACGCGCGCCAGAGGCGCGCGTTGTGCGTTGTGTATTTCTAAAATAGAGAAACTAGACTCCGCCGCCGCCGGCACCTGAGCGCGCCTTCGGACGTGACGAGGCCGCAAGCTTGCCGAGGATTCCTTTTGAACCCTTAATTTCGGCGTTCTTGTGGTCCACGTGCGCGTGCTCGTGTGCATGAGTCTCGTCATGAGGCTCAGTGTCCGGACCCTTCACTTTCGGCACCTTCACCTTCTTGGTCTTGGGCGCGACGATCTGCATGCCACGGTACATGCCGGTTTTCTCATCGAGGCGGTGCGGGAGGCGCAGCGCACCTGTCTCCTTATCGACAACTACCGCGCCTTTCTTGAGCGCGTGGTGCGACCGGCGGTTGCCGGTGTGGCCTCGGGTATGACGCATGCGTACTGACATGTGCGCAACCTTATCACTCCGAACGGCAAAAAGCAACGCCGTCCTTCGTGGACGGCGTTTAGCGCGGTTTTTAGCGACGAAATGCAGCAAGACGCTCCTGTTCTTCTTGTGTCGCAAGCGCACGAGCGCTTTGCTGACTCTGGAGACGTCTCTGGGTTACCTTGTACTTCTGGCAGTCGGCGACCTTTTCAATCTGAACATTGTGCTGTCCCTTGAACCGCATGAGCAGTTCGCAACAGACCGTCTCGTGATCTTGATCGACCTGCAGCAAACCGCAACAGTCAGCACAAGGTATGCCCCTCTTCTTGAGAAAGCTTCTGCCCATCTCAAGCTTTGAAACCCCCTCGCCATGTAACATATGCATCTCCCATTGATGAACAAGAAATCGGAGTTCCCCCCGAACCGTTATCCATTATACCACATTTATCGAGGATGCAAGAACGTGCGGCGATGTATCTTCGAGGGACCAAGCCGTACGAGCGCCTCGTAATGAGCCTTGGTGCCGTAGCCTTTATGGGTCTCAAAACCGTAGCCCGGGTATTCGATCGCAAGTTCATGCATGAGCCGGTCACGCGTCACTTTTGCGGCGATCGACGCAAGCGAAATGATTGGCACGAGCGCGTCGCCGTCTATGATCGTCTCTTGCGCGTATTCCGGCGGCGCTTTCAGGGAACCATCGAGGAGGACCCGTGCGATGCGCGGATCAGGCGCAAGGGCGCCAACCACCTTCGCCACGGCGCCCCGTATCACGACGGCAATACCCTCCTCATCGATGCGTGCCGCTTCCGGGAGCGCTACGGCAAACCGCACGTCGCCCTTCGCAACGCGCGTTTCGAGATGCTCGAAAAGCGCTTCGCGCTTCTTTTCGGAAAGCAGCTTCGAGTCTGCAACGCCTGGAAACTCAATTGCGACGTCAAACCCGGAAGCGACGGCAACCGCGCCTACGGCCACCGGCCCCGCCAGGGGTCCCCGACCAGCCTCATCTACCCCCAGCATGAATTGCATGAAGAAAGTATAATGCCTCCTAATGGCATCCCGGTTTATCCACCTCCACACCCACTCTCACTACACCTTTCTGCAGGCCCTCCCCAAGGTGGAAGAGCTGGTAGACAAGGCGAAGGCAGAAGGAATGGACGCCGTAGGGCTCACCGATGGCGGCAACATGCACGGAGCGATCGAGTTCTACAAGGCCGCGACCAAGGCGGGCATAAAGCCCATACTCGGCGTCGACGCGTATCTTGCTCCGCGCTCGCGGCATGAGAAGGATCCGACGCTCGATGCGAAACGTTCGCGCATCGTGTTGCTCGCCGAAACCAACGAAGGATATACGAACCTCCTTTCTCTCGTGACGAGATCGTGGACGGAAGGATTCTTCGAACGCCCCCGTATGGATACAGAACTGCTCAAGGAACGCGCGCGCGGCGTGATCGCGATCCTCCCCTCTTTCTCAAGCGACGTCTCCCAGCTTCTGCGAGCAAACGACACGGAGGGTGCCGAGGCGGCGCTTGCCGAGTTCAAAAGCATCTTCGGCGCGGACAACCTGTTCCTTGAGATCACGCACCATCCAAAAGTTTCCGGGCACGAGGCGCTTATGCAAAAACTCATCGCGCTTGCCAAGAAAACCGGCGTGCCACTCCTCGCCCAGCATGACGTGTACTACCTCTCCCCCGAAGACCGGGCGGCGACCGAAGTGATGCGCCGCATCCAGCAAGGAAGCCAGGGTCGGCACGAAGATGAGGATTTCTCATTCATTTCTGAAAAAGAGGCGGAGAATCTTTTCAAAGACCACCCTGAGGCCGTGGAAAACTCACGGAAAATCGCAGACCGATGCAACGTTTCTTTTGACCTTGGCAAGTGGACATTCCCGCACGTTCCCGTCTCGAACGGCTTCAAGACTCACGAAGATGAGCTTCGCGCCAAGACGTATGCGGGCATCAAGACGCGTGGACTTGAAGAGACGAAAGAGGTGACGGATCGCATCGACTACGAGCTCAAGATCATCAACGACAAAGGGTTTGCCGTGTACTACCTCGTCGTCTCCGACCTTCTACAGTTTGCAAAACGTGCGGGCATCCTGACCACGACTCGCGGCTCTGCCGCAGGATCTCTCGTCGCCTATCTGACCGGGATCACGAACGTGAACCCGCTCTTCTACAAGCTCCCCTTTGAGCGCTTCTTGAACCCCGAGCGTCCGAAGGCGCCGGATATCGACATGGATATCGCCGACAACCGGCGCGACGACATGATCGCGTATGCGAAATCGAAATACGGCGATGACCACGTCGCGCAGATCGGTACGTTCGGCACCATGCTCGCGCGCGCTGCGGTGCGCGACGTGGCGCGAGCGCTCGGCCACAGCTACGGCACGGGTGACCGCATCGCGAAGCTCATCCCGCTCGGCTCTCAAGGCTTCCCCATGACGATCGATAAGGCGCTCGAGCTTGAGCCGGACCTGAAGACGCTCTACGACGAAGATGACGACTCGCGCGAGATCCTCGATCTTGCAAAACGCATCGAGGGCTGCGTGCGGCATGTCGGCGTCCACGCTGCAGGCGTCGTCGTCGCGCCCACACCGCTCGTGGAGTGGACGCCGATACAGCCCGATCCGAAAGGCACCGGCAAACTCATCACGCAGTACGACATGTATTCGATCACGGACGAATACGGCGGCGTGGGACTTCTCAAGTTCGACTTCCTTGGCATCAAGAACCTCGCCATCCTCGCGGACGCGGTGGCGCGCGTGAAAGAAACGCGCAACATCGCGGTCGACATCGAGAATGTGCCGATCGACGACGCGAAGACCTTCGCCATGCTCGCGCGCGGCGAAACCGAAGGCACGTTCCAGCTAAACGGCTCGGGCATGACCCGTTGGCTCAAGGAACTGAAGCCGACCACTATCCATGACATCAACGCCATGGTGGCGCTCTACCGCCCGGGCCCGATGGAAACGATCCCTCAGTACATCGCGCGCAAACAGAATCCGCGCATGGTGAACTACATCGATCCGCGCATGAAAGAGTACCTCGACTTCTCCTACGGCCTTCTCGTGTATCAGGATGACGTGCTCCTCACCGCGATCAAGCTCGCGGGATACACGTGGCTCGGCGCAGACACGCTCCGCAAGGCGATGGGTAAGAAGGTGCCCGAGATCATGCAGGCAGAGAAGGAAAAACTCCTCAAGGGCTTCGTCGAATACGGCAAGCTCACGCCCGCCAAAGCCGAGCAGCTGTGGCTTCTTATCGAACCGTTCGCCGCCTACGGCTTCAACAAGGCGCACGCGGCAAGCTACGGCAAAGTGGCGTACCAGACGAGCTACATGAAAGCGAACTACCCGGTCGAGTATCTGGCCGCCCTTCTCACTGCCGACGCCGGCAATACGGAAGAAATCGCGAAGTTCGTCGCCGAAGCCAAACGCATGAAGGTGCCCGTGCTCCCGCCCGACGTGAACGAAAGCGGCTCTGACTTCACGGTGGTCGGCGAGCAGAAAGATGCCATCCGTTTCGGGCTTACCTCGATCAAGAACTTTGGCGAAGGAATCTCAGAAGCGATCATTGCCGAGCGGAGCGCGCGCGGCCCGTACCAGTCGCTCGCTGATTTCCTTTCACGCGTCGGATCGAAAAACCTGAATCGCAAGTCATTGGAATCCCTCATCAAATGCGGCGCGTTGGATTCGCTCCATGACCGCGCGTCGCTCCTTGCAAACATTGAAACGTTGCTGGCGTTTCATCGCGACGCAACCGCTGAAGCGCCGCAAGACTCGCTCTTCGGCGCGCTCGCTGCCCCTCCCACGCTCACCCT
>CAYVUT010000007.1:19584-29404 GCA_964455225.1 uncultured Candidatus Saccharibacteria bacterium | reverse complement strand
GTTAGGACGGAGCCTTCTCAAGGCTTAAATCGGGGTTCGATTCCCCGTAGGGTCATGACGCACTGCACAGGCCGCCGAAAGGCGGCTTTGTGCGTCATGACCCTAAGCACGATTTGGGAAATCGTGCGTCGGGGAATCGAAAACCTTACGAGTATATTTTACGATTGCCTGAAGCAAAATATCCGCAAGGTGTACTGAAGCTGTAAGCTTCGATAAGCGTAATCGCGGTCCCCGTAGGGAGTTCAGTAAGCACGAACCAACTCAGCGGGCCAGAAGTTGCTTTTTGTTCACATATAAGGTCTAGTATTTTACCAAAAAATATGATTCAATTCTTGGGTCCTCTACAAAATAAGACAATCGTACAAACGTTGAACTTTTAGCTGAACGCAAAACGGAACGAGTAGAACGCGCGAGTTGTGCAGAGAGAGTTCTTTCCTGGCCTGAGTCACTCTTCACTCTGAGAGGTGTTATTAGCTATATATCGCTGATTGCGATATAGCTTGGCTCACATCCTCTTGATTAGAACAGTGGCGCAGATCTATCGATCTTATGAAATAAGGGGGACTTAAGAGTGTTGTTGTCAACGCACAACAAATACAGCTTCTTAAGAATTATTTAACTGGAGTTACTGTTAACTCAATTAAATCACACATGTATGGGAAAACTGAGCAAGGCACAAGCCAATCTTCGGGTTCAAGAATTGGAAACAAACATTGAGTCACTAAATACATCTCACTCTCTCGAGATTGAAAATAAAGATGCCGTATTCGCAGAAGAGCGAAAGACTTTGAATCAAAATATAGAAATTCTACAGAAAGAAAGTGACTCAAAAACCAAACAACTAAATGAAAAGGAGCTGAAAAAACTGGCTGCGGCCTATGCAGAGCAGGAAGAGAAGTTTGCAGCAGAGAATAGGAAGTGGTTTTGGTTTGTAATTGGAAGCTGTGTAATGTTGCTTCTCTCAATTGTCGGGTCTGCCTTAATCGCGTATGGAAATCCGTGGTACGAACGGTTTGAGTATTATCTTGCTGACTTCGTGTTCGTTACTTTCTTAATCTTCTGTCTCAGACAATACTCGTTAACCGGTCGTTTTCGAGTTGACTTTGCTAATAGAAAGACATTGGCACAGTCATACCAGAACATCATCTCCACTGGTACAGATGATGAAATAAAGGGTGAATTTCTCAGTAAGGCTACAGCAATTCTTTGTGCTCCTGTAGATCATTCGTCGGAGTCTTATACCATCCCGGAAAAGCTTATAGAAAGTATTGGAGATCTGGTGAAAACTATTCGTAATTAGAAAGGCTTCCACTCTAACGGGGTCATGCCGCACTGTACAGGCCGCCGCAAGGCGGCTTGTGCGTAAAATCAACTCCTCCGCTTCCACTCCACCTCCTGACGCACGAGCTTTGCCGCGTCCGCAGGATCGGCAAGGAGTGCCTCCACAATCCGCTCGGTGCGGATGGACTGAGAACCTTTGATGAGCACGACATCGCCTTCTTTGAGAAGCGCGGGGAGCGCTTCCGCGGCAGAGACGGATGTGTCGAACGTGATGACGTGCGCCTCTTTCATGCCGTTGCCGCGCGCCGCTTCTGCCAGATGGCGCGCACGCACGCCGACTCCTACCAAGACATCAGCCGAGTGTTTGACGAGCTTCCCGATGCGCTCGTGTTCGGACACGGAGTAGCGGCCAAGCTCGAGCATGTCGCCAAGAACGGCGATCTTCCTTCCTTTACCGGGGAACTCATGGAGATTCTGTAGCGCAACTTCTACGGCAGCCGGAGACGAATTGTATGACTCGTCTATAAGATAGGTACCGTGGATACCGAGCAAGAGGCGGCCGCGGCCAGGCGGCGGCGTCGCTTCCGCAAGCGCTGCAATGGCTTGCGGAAGCGAAATACCGAAAGCCTGCCCTGCCGCTATCGCCGCCGCGGCCGAGAGGAGCTGCGCTTTCCCGATAGAACCCTTCACCACCACCCGCTCTTTCCCTCCCGCCGAAGATACCTGGGCTTCCATGCCCGCCACCATCCCCTGCTCGATATGAAAACCAACATCAGAAAGCGCGACATCCGCCTCGTCCGCCGCTCCGTATGAAATGACGCGCGCGGGCACGCCGACTGCCATCTGCGCCGCGAAGGTATCGTTTGCGGAAATGATAAGGGGCGCCTCGGGCATAAGCGCGTACGCAGGAGAAAACTCTTCATCGCGCACCGCCTGCGGCGTCGGGTACGCCTCCACATGCACCGGCACTTCGGGCAAGTGCGTTACCACTACCGCGTCCGGCGTAGCGATCCTCAGTATCTTCGCCAAGTCTCCGGGCCTATCCGCACCCACCTCAAGCACGAGCAGGTTCGGATAGTGATTCGGGAGCACGAGGAGCGCGAACGCCGTCTTGAATACTCGCAGCCACGCAAGCGGATTCTCCCAAGGATTGCTGGTGCCGAATATGGTAAGCGGCACGCCGAACTCGCTGTTCTGGCTTTTCGCACTCTTGCGGACGAAGTACCCGCGCGAAAGCACGGCCGCGACCGCGTCCTTGGTCGACGTCTTCCCCACTGAACCGGTGACCATGACGATCTTCGGCTGATACCGCTTCACCACGCCCCGCGCGAGAATCGCGAGCAGTGCGGCAATCGGACGCTTGAACATCTGTTTGATCATGGTTGTGTAGACGTTATGGCACGGTCTGGCGGTACACGGTAATACTCGGTGAGGAATTGCGTGAGCCCGAGGAATGTCGAGGTCAGGGTCTCTGAGGCATACTGCACGCCCTGCGGGTCATAGGTATACAGCAAGATGATAAAGCGCGGCGCATACGATGGGAAGTAGCCGAAGAAGGAGTGGAAATAACGGTCCTTGTAGTACCCGCCGCCTGGCATGACGAGCTGTGCGGTGCCAGTCTTTGCCGCAACCGACATGGACTCTATCTTCCCCGTGCCGTGCAGAAGATCGTTGTCGACGACATGCGTCAGCATCGTGCTCACGGTGCGCACCGTCTCTGGCGAGAAGACGGGAACCGGCGCGCCGACCGGAATGCTTTTGGTGAGTCCGGAATCGAATCGCACTTCGCGTACCAGGTGTGGCGAAGGGAGCGCTCCGCCATTTGCGAGCGCCCCGAGCGCGCGGATCATCTGGAGCGGCGTCACTGCGATGCCCTGCCCGAACGCCGCGGTGTCATAACCCACCTGCTGCTTCTCGTGAAGGTTCTGGAGAAGCGAGCCCGTTTCGCCCGGAAGGTCTATGCCGGTCTTCTCCCCGAAGAGCTCGGTGAAATACGAGCGCATGCCCTCCTGGCCGAGGCGACCCGCTATCCACGCGACGCCCAAGTTGAGCGACTGCGAGAGGATCTGCTGCACATCCGCGGTACCACGCGCCTTGCCGTCGAAGTTACAGATCGTCGCGGCATCGACCTTCATGCAGCCCGTGTCCGTGTAGGTCGAGGTGGGTCGTATGACCCCCGCATCAAGACCGGAAGCGACCGTGAGCGGCTTCATGATCGAGCCGAATTCATACACATGCTCGACGAGCGGATTCCCGAGAAGATCGGGATCCACTTCCGAGAGGTCATTCGGGTCGTAGGTGGGAACGCTTCCAAGCGCGATGATCGCACCCGTCGCGGGATCCATGATTATGCCGCCCGTTTCCTTACTCCGGTATTTCGCCTGCACGGCTGCCAAGTCGCCTGAAAGCCGTGCGAGCACTGCCGGCTCTATGGTCGTCACCAAGTTCCCTTCGCGCGCGTCTTTCGCATCGACGAGGAGATCTCCAGCGCGAGAAAAGAGTGCTGCGAAGAAGTTCTTGTGGAGCGCATCGCCCGAACGCGAGAGCGTGTGGTCATACGCCGCCTCAAGGCCGGTGCGACCCGAGAGCGTGTCCGAGCTGCCGTACGACACGATGCCGATCGTGGGCGCAGCAAGCGTGTCACCCGGGTACTCGCGCCATCGCTCACGGATAACCTCGATGCCCGGAATCTCTTTCGCCGCAAGCGCGCGCCCTGTGTCTTCAGAAAGATGGTGCGCGAGTTCGATATACACGCGATTCTTCTTCGCGGCAGCCTCCAGAAAGGCCTCACGGGTGATGCTTGGCGCCGCTTCGGCAAGCGCTTCGTACGCCGCTTCCGGATCGGTCAGCGCTTTGGGATTCAGTGCTGCCAAAAAGCCGGTCGAGAGCGTCGCGGCGGAAATGAGGGTCCCGTCTTTGCGTGAGAGGTAGATCGATCCGCGGTCAAAAAGCCCGCTCACGCTCGAGGTGAACTGCCGGTCTGCCTTGAGCGCATAGACGTCGCCATCGACTATCTGCACGAAATAGAGCCTGAGGGCGATGAGGAGCGCGACGCAGAGGACACCGAAAAAGATGAGGCGGATGCGGAATCGAAACTGTGCTCTCATATCCCGCAGCGCATATGCCTATCAGCGAAGCGCGGTAGCGGCCGCACCCGTTACGAATGAGTGCGTGATGGGTTTCTCGTAACCGAGCGCGCGGTAATCCGCGCGCGAGATCGCATCAAGTTCGGAAAAATAGGTCTGCTCGAGCTGGGCGATCGCCGCCTCTTCGTTGCGGATCGACTGGGCGAAGCTCACCGTGAGCGCCGCATAGTTCATCACGAGCGCGATGAGCGCAACGTATACGAGCGCGAGCGCCACGCTCACGTACGCGAGCGTCTTCTGCGGCGAGTATGGAAAACGAAGTGTAGCAGCTTTAGCCATACGAAATTAGAGGGCGTATTCAGGAAGAACGGCGGAGTCGACCGAACGCGGCGCGCTGGCGCGCTCGAACACGCGCAGTTTCGCGCTTCGGGCACGACGATTCCGGAGCACTTCTTCGCGGGACGGCGCAATCGGCTTCTTCTCAAGAAGCGCGCCAAGTCCTGCATGCACCGCATCACGGAAAAACGACTTCACGATCCGATCCTCGATCGAATGGAACGTGATGACGGCGATCCGACCTGAAGGCGCAAGGCGCTTCACCGCCGCATCAAGCCCCTCGCGAAGCGCTCCCAGCTCGTCGTTCGCAGCGATCCGAAGCGCCTGAAATGTCTTCGTAGCCGGATGCAGCTTTCCGCGCTGATACCAATCCGGCGTACCCGCCTTGACCGCATCGACCAGGTCGTCTGTCGAGAGAATGCGTCCTTTGCTTCGCTTGGCGACGATGGCGCGGGCAATGCCACGCGCAAACCGCTCTTCCCCGTAGGCGTAGAGCATGTCAGCGAGGTCTTCCTCCGTTGCGCTGTTTACGAACTCAGCGGCGCTCTTCTCATCAGGCCCATAGGTCATAAGGAGCGGTTCGCTCCCTTGGAAGGAGAATCCGCGCGGAGCAGCGATCTGGTATCCGCTCCATCCGAGGTCGAAGAGCGCTTTGTCGACAGTCGCGATATTGAGACGATCAAGTATGTGTTCCAAGCGTCTGAAATTGTCGTTCACCAGATGCGCAACCGGACGGTCCGCGCGTCGATCATCCGCATAGGCCGCGCGTGCCCGTTCCACCGCTTCAGGATCGGCATCGATGCCGATAAGAACGCCGTCCGCGCCAAGGCGGCTCAGAATTTCCCGGAAGTGCCCTGCCCCGCCTAGCGTCGCATCCACCACCGTGTCGCCCGGCGCCACTTCAAGCGCTTTCAGAACCTCATCCATAAGTACCGAGTCGTGTTTCGCTTCCATACAAAAATCAGGCGATTTCGCGCGCCTTCTCGGCGAGCACTTCAGCATCACGCTCGATTTCGGCGGTGTACTTCTGCCATGCCCCCTCTTCCCAGATCTCGACCCGGTCTGCAACGCCTGCGATGACCGCCTTTTCCAGGATCTGCGCGTATGACTTCAGATTTTCGGGCACGAGCACGCGGCCCGTGCTGTCGACATCCGCCTCGAACGACCCTGCAAGGAATAACCGCGCCAAGCCGCGCTCTGCCGCATTCCCGTTCACCTGCTCGGCATACCGAGCCGCCTCCTTCTCCCACGACTTCTTGGCGAACACATAGAGACAGCGGTCCACCCCGCGCGTCACGACGATCGTCTTCCCCAGATCCTTGCGGAATTTTGAGGGTAGCGAGATGCGATTCTTCGCATCGAACGTGTGCAGGTATTCGCCGAGAAACATAGGTTTTAAAAGGTAAATTCAGTCGACCGGGCTAGTCGGGCGGGAGACAGCCATCACTCTATCTCCCACTTCACTAACTAATGATGAAGTATATGACACTTTGCCCCACCTTGACGAAGGGTTTATCCACACGCATACTCACTCCGGACTTGAGGCCATCGAAAGGAGGCGGCCATGAAAGACCATGTTCTGGTGGTACCGCTTCTGCGCGATGAGCAAACAACCAAGACCGTTCTTGGCAGCACCAACATCAAAAAAAGAGCGGCAAACGGTATGCCCCACCCATGGAGCATTCCCATAGGACGAAAGAGGACGAACGAGTCACCGCTTGAATCGGCGAAACGGATCGCGAAAGAAGTATTTCGTCGCGACTTCCCGAACCGTCGCTTCGACTCGATCGGCTCGTATGTCGAAAATGAACGTCTCCATCACGTCTTTACGATGGAGATAAAGGAACGCGAGGTACGCAAACGTATGCCTCGCCACCGGTTCTTTCTCGCGTACGAGTGGCACGACATCCGCAGCATCCCGTGGGCGAAGACCCGTCCCGGAAGCCGCGCGCTCCTTGAGAAATTGATCGTGCAGCCCCGCGAAGCGGCCTGAATGTAGGACCTCGGAGGTCCTACATTGAAAACGCAGCCCGTATCCATCTGGATACGGGCTTTTTCTTTACGTTCATGTCAAGGTGTCACCTTGACATTGGCGCCCTGTCACAGCCGTCTTGACGAGAGACCGAAGAAAGCGCACACTCCGCCCGGAAACAACCCTACGCAAGGAGGTGCTCCATGGCCGCACATCGGCGTGCAGACGCACCTCCCAAGGTGCGCGTCCTCGTCCTGTTGATGTTTGGAAACAAGCTTCTGCTCGGTCGCATGAAAACCGCAAAGCTTGCGCTTGATGGCTCACGGTTCCCTTGGGGCCTGCCGGGCGGCACAAGGAAGCGCACCGAGAAGCTCGTTCGTACCGCAAAGCGCGAAGCGCACGAGGAATTGGGGAAATACCTCAACGTTCGCAGATTCAAATATCAGGGCGACTGGGAAGATGGAGACAACCACTACCACCTCTTCTCTGTTATCGTGTCGCAAAAAGAATTCCGCGAACACATTCCGCCACACCGCGAATTCGTCGCATTCGCATGGTTCACACCATTCGAGGTTCCCTGGAAGCAGATGCTGCCAGGTGCGCGAGAACGTCTGCAGCCGATCATCTTCAACGAGATGGTGCGCCACGGCTGAAAGCCCGAGAGGATGTCTCTCGGGCTTTTCCTATGCAGCGATAGATGCTTCCTTAAGGCGCTCCACGACGAATTCTCGTGGCAGGACTGACAAGAACCATCCTGCTTTCGGCCCTGAATCTCGCGCAAGAAACAGCTGGTAGAGCGCGACAAACAGGTCCTTGGGCGCAATCGGCACTTCGGTCTTCAGCTCATGCAGCCGAGCATGGAGCTCTTCTCCTGTTTTTGCGCCAGACGCGAGAAAATCAGCAAGCAGTGCGCACGCTTTCTGCTGCTCAGAGGACAATGAAATGATTGGGAGTGTTTCTTGGAGTACGTATTTGAACTCAGGTGGTGCGTAGGTGGCGAGCCAGAATCGTGCATACGCCGCGCGTTCCGTAAGAGCGGCGGATTCGTCTTCTGTGAGCACTCCTCCTTTCGCACGTTCAGCCTCAGCAAGGAGCACGAGGTGCGGCATCTGGAGGACAAACGCCAGATCTTTGAAACGCAATTGCCAGGGCGCAGGCAATTCTGCGCGCTCTTGCGGAAGTTCGCACAGCGCGAAGAGGCGCGCGTAATCGTCGGCCGCCCCCTCTCTCACATGTGCGCCCAGTTCGTCATACCAGTCATACGTGCGCGGGATCGAGTCACCAGACGGATCGATATCGATCTGCTCGCGTATGTCTTTCCCTATCAAGACGAGACGGAACACTTGCGGCGGAAATAAATCGGCCATGTCTTTTGCCGACGATCCGCGACCCTTCGAAGACGACATCTTCTTCCCTCCTACCAGGAAGAATTCATAGGGGATATCAAACGGCGGTTCGTAGTCAAAAAGCTCTCGGGCGATATGATTAGCAACATCGCGCGAACCACCTTTGGTCGAATGGTCTTTCCCTCCCCCTTCAACATCAACGCCTAGTGCAGCCCACTTCGCAGCCCAATCAACCTTCCAAAAGAGTTTGGCGGCACCGCCAAATGGCGCAACGCGACCCGCATGCCCACAACTGCGAATATCATCTGGATTGCGGTCGCAAGAATAGCCGATTGTTTCGCCGTCAAAATCGTAGGCTCGCGTAGTCATCATCTTCCCGCACTGCTCGCACACAACCGACACCGGAAGCCAGCTCTCATCTTTTGCCGAACCGGAAACGTCTTTCAAGATGCGTCGTACATCGGCAGCGCGTGAAAGCGCTGTGCGAATGAATGGATCCATCTTTCCCGCCTTGTACAGATCCGCGTAGGCGTGGTAGTAGCTTGGACGGAATCCTGCTTTGGCATGCACGCCTGTAAATTCAGCGCCGAAATAATCTGCGTAATTATCAAAACCCGTTTCCGGAGCAGGCACCGTAAAAAGCGGTTTCCCGAGATGCTCCTTGAAGCGCTCTTGGTCCAGATATCCTGGAATAGCATCGAATGGATCAAAATCGTTGAGCTCGAACCGATATTCGTTCTCGATGCCATATTCTGACAGCACTTCAGAGACGAGGCCGTGGATCGCCACGCCACGCATCGAACCTATGTGCACGCGGCCGGAGAGCGTTTTCTCATCCCGAATAAGCAGTTTTTTCCCGCGCCCGCCGCGCGCATCTTGTATCTCTCGTGCAATACGATCTGCCCAAAACATGCAGGCATCCTAGCACGGCTAGGAAACCTTCTCGATGGTGTAGGTCTGCTTCCCGTTCGGAGTCTCGAACGTGAACACGTCGCCCTTCTTCTTGCCCATGAGCGCTGCACCAAGGGGTGAGACGTGCGAGAGCTTGTGGAGTCGCATCTCTGCTTCTTCGCTGCCGACGATCGTGTACTCGTGCTGGTCGGTTCCGCCATTCTTCTTGATGGCAACCTTTGAGCCGAAACCGACGACATCCTTCTTCTTTCCGTCGGTCACGATCTTTGCGTGCTTTACGAGCTCCTCGAGCTTCCGGATGCGCTCTTCGGTCGCAGCCTGCAGGTCGCGCGCCTCCTGATATTCGGCATTCTCCGAAAGGTCGCCGAGCGAGCGTGCGTATTCGAGGTTCTTCGCTATTTCAGTACGACGCACGGTCTTCAGGTGCTCGAGCTCTTTCACCATTTCATCGAACTTCTCCTGGGACACGACGGTCTCTTGGGTAGCGTCAATCATGAATAGGTGCCTAATTGGTTGCGAGCATTGTACGCGACCCCGGGTGAAGCGCAAGCCGCTATTTGAAGTACTCCGGTGCGGTCTGCCGCAACTCGGCAAGCACCTGGCTCATGACATACACGCCGCCGAGCGTATTGCTTG
Source organism: uncultured Candidatus Saccharibacteria bacterium (assembly GCA_964455225.1). Classification (GTDB taxonomy): domain Bacteria; phylum Patescibacteriota; class Minisyncoccia; order Phycocordibacterales; family Phycocordibacteraceae; genus C7867-001. The sequence goes on along the minus strand of CAYVUT010000007.1, from coordinate 19,835 downwards.
AGGGTCCCTTATCCATCAAGACGGCATACGCATACTTCGGGTTTTCATAGGGAAAGAATCCCACAGCCCACGAGTGGTGATATTCGTTTCGTGCGCCTAACTGCGCTGTTCCCGTCTTCCCTGCCAAATGCACGAGCGATTCATACGCGCCAAGGCCTGCGGATGTTCCCTCAAGAACGCCTTGGCGCATGCCTTCGCGCACGATCTGAAGCGACTCCTGACTTGCCGGCACCGCGTGCTTAGCGCCGAGC
>CAYVUT010000007.1:11458-19574 GCA_964455225.1 uncultured Candidatus Saccharibacteria bacterium | reverse complement strand
TTTTAAGGACGGTCGGCGTCACGAGCGTACCGCCATTCGCGACCGCCGCAGTCGCTCGCAGCATCGCAAGCGGCGTGACCTGCATGGCGTATTGCCCGATAGCAGTGTGATAGGTGTTGCCGATCGTCCAATCCTCACCGTAGGTCTCCTCCTTCCAGGCCGGAGTCGGCACAAAGCCAGTGCGTTCACCCGGCATATCGACTCCCGTTTCTGCCTCTAGCCCGAACGACCGGTACCAATAGGCAAGCCGTTCGATACCGAGACCCTTGCGATCTCCGTATCCGCCGCCGACGATATAGAAATAAATGTCCGAGGAAACTGCGATCGCCTTCCGGAGATCGACCACGCCCTGCACTCTCCAATCACGGAATAAGGTCGGTGCGGCCGGATTATACGGATTCGGGAGCGCAAGATACCCTTTCGTATCCGTGATGGTATACGCGGGATCAGCGATGCCGTCCGTGAGCGCACCCGCTGCCTCAAGCGGCTTCACGACCGAACCGGGCGTATAGAGACCTTGGAGCGCGCGATTCAGATACGGATGCCGCACATCGGTCGCGTATGACGCGATCACTTCGCGTGGCTGCCCTGCCGACACGACATTCGAGTCGTATTCCGGGTACGACGCGAGCGCAAGCAGTTCTCCCGTCGCGACGTCCATAAGCAGGCCGGTGCCACCCGCGTACGGCACGCGTTCGGCAAGCTCCTTCATCGCCTTATAAAACGCGTCCTGCACGCGCGCATCGATCGAAAGCGTGAGTTCCATGCCATCTTGAGGCGGTACGACCGCGCCTTCAGACTGCACTTCTCCCAGAGCATCCGTCTCAACCAAAAGCCGCCCATTCGCGCCGCTAAGCGTCTCGTCAAACGCAGCCTCAACGCCAGAGAGTCCTTCGATATCGGTGCTGTAGTAGTTTCCCTTGCGGTCTTTCTTCGGATACGAGACGTACCCTAAAAGCGAACTGGTGCCCTCACGCTCATAAACGCGCTTCACGAAACCGTCTTCGGATGATTCGTTCGTCACGAGCGGGACACCATTCCTATCGAGGATGATGCCGCGCTTCGCGAACAAGACCTGCTCTTCAAGGCTATTCTCCGCGCTCATCGCGGCATACGTATCACCCTGTCGGATCTGGAGGTTGGCCATCTGTGCGATGAGTATCAGGAAGATGATTCCGAGAGCGCCACCCATCCACACGAACGCTGAGCGAGCGAGCGGGCGCTCGAGGCGCCCCTCAAACCGATCGCGATCGAACGAAGCGACGTTCAGGTCGTCGAGGAATATTTCGTCCGGCGCGATCTCAAGGTCTATGTGCACGCTACGGCGTCGGAAGAACATACGACCGTTATCCAGGCAGCATCACACTCGTCTGTATGAAGCGCCGGATGAGGAGTGCTGCTCCCGCCACCCCGATTCCCAGAAGCGTGTAGAGAGGCACTGGTGCTGCGTGTGGCGCGAAATACATGAGATCTGCGAATACGCCCGCCGCACACGCAGCTACGGGAGACACCGCTGCCGCGAGCACGAGCGCAGCGAGCGAAAGCGGCACAGGAAACACCATGAATGAAATGAACGGGAGGAGGACGAAAAATGCGCGGATCATGGGAGCGGCGCGTTTGCGGGAAGCGCATCAGCAAACGAGACGCCCGTCTCGCGCAGTCGCACGTTCGTGATGGCAAACGGATTCACGAGCGGCGTGATGTACAGCGTTACTGACGGTGAGGATGGATCGGACTCGAGCCGGGCGAGCGTGCCGACACGAAGCGCGCCAGGACCCGGCACGTATACTGCGTCGCCTGGAGTGACGAGGGTCGCTTTCGGGAGCTCTGCAGTAAACGCGCCGCCCCCTGCCCCCGAAAGCGTCACAGGCACACGACTCTGCCCCACCCACCCGAGCATGCGCGCCCCTGATGACGAGAAGAGAGTCACCCGTGCATACGAGGACGAGACATCGGTAACGATGCCAATGGGCGTCCCATCGGAAACGAACGCCTCCATGCCAAGCGCGACACCTGAAGAAGATCCGGCACCGATAAGAAGCGTGTCATACGGGCTTTGCGGCGGTCGCGCCACGACACCCGCGAGGATGCCGGGCTCTTGAGCAAACGCATCAACTTGCCACAGCGCTTCGGCAAGCCGCGCGTTCTCACGGGACAGCGCAGCATTCTCTTCACGAAGCGCCTGCACCTCGGAAGTGAGCGCCCGAGCGCCCTTGAAGAGCACGAAGAAATCCTGTGTCTTCACGTTGACGGCGTTTCCAGCACGCATGACCGGAGCAAGCATAGTGAAAAACAGATCGGGAGCAGCAAATCGAACTCCCGCAATGAGGAGCAGTGCCACGACCGTCACCGCGCCGGTCGTCGAGCCTATAGAGGCAAACAATGCGTTACGCTTCGCCGAGAATGTCTTCTTCATCGATGAAAAAATCTACGTAGGGCGCGGGATCCTCAGTGACCATGCCCGTCCCGCGCACGACAGCAGTCAATGGATCTGGTGCCACCTTGACCGGCACCCCGAGCATCTTTGCGAGTATCTGCGGCAAGCCGCGAAGCAGTGCTCCGCCGCCAAACACGGTAACGCCACGCTCAAGCACATCAGAAAGGAGTTCGGGCGGCGTCTGCTCGATCACGTCCTTCATGGCATCCATGAGCGCATCGAGAGACGGCGCGAGCGCTTCGCGCACATGCGCGTCCGTGAGCATCACCTCGCGCGGGAGTCCGGTCGCAAGGTCGCGGCCGCGCACGGGACGCGAAAGCGTTTCCGGAAGCGAGACCACCGTGCCGATCGCTATCTTCACATCCTCTGCCGTGCGCTCGCCGATACCGAGCTTGAACTCGCTTCGCACATACTCGATGATGTTCTCGTTGAACCGGTCGCCCGCGACCTGTGAGCTCTTCGCGGCGACCGCGCCAGAAAGCGCGATGACCGCGATGTCGGTCGTGCCGCCGCCGATATCGAGCACCATGGTACCGACCGCCTCATGGACGGGGAGCTTTGAGCCGATCGCACCCGCCACCGGCTCCTCAAGGATGAACACTTCACGCGCGCCCGCATTCTGTGCCGCATCGCGCACCGCGCGGCTCTGCACGTTCGTCACGCCGGTAGGCACGCCGATGACGACGCGCGGACCGAAGAGTCGCGCCCGGCCGCCCTGTGCCTTGTTGATGAGGTATGAAAGGAGCTCTTCAGTCACCTCGAAATCCGAGATGACGCCGTGGGAGAGGGGGCGCACCGCGCGGATATGCGGTGGCGTTTTTCCGAGCATGCGCTTCGCGCCCGCCCCGACTGCGACCACCTGCCCGGTCTTGTCATTCACCGCCACTACGGACGGCTCGTTGATAACGATGCCGCGACCACGCACATACACGAGCGTGTTGGTCGTACCGAGATCGATCCCGATATCGCTGCTGAAGAATGAGTTTTTCGAGAATTTCGGCATACCTATGCGACGTGCGATATCAGTTCCGCACGCGACAGAGCACTGACTGTCCCGGTCGCGCGATCAACGACCTCGAACGCACCGCTCTCAAGCGTCTTCTTCCCGACGACGATGCGGGTCGGTATGCCGATCAGGTCGCTGTCGGCGAACTTTTCTCCCGCGCGCAAATCACGATCGTCGTAGAGCACCTCCACGCCTGCCTTCTGCAAATCCGCGTAGAGCGCGTCCGCGGCCTTCGACACCTCGTCCCCCGGCTGTCCGAGTGAGACCAAGTGCACGGCAAACGGCGCAACCGCTTTGGGCCATACGAGGCCCTTATCGTCTGCAAACACTTCAGCGATAACGCCCACCAGCCGCGTAGGCCCGATGCCGTAGCTGCCCATAAAGACCGGCACACGATTCCCTTCCTCATCCGTGTATGCGAGCCCGAGCGGTTCAGAGAAACGAGTCCCGAGCGTGAAGATATTTCCCACCTCGATCGCCTTCTGCTCGACGAGCGCCTCACGAGCAAGGCCGAGCTTTGCCAGATTCGCGTCAGTCAGCACCTCCTTATTGAGAGCGACCCGCTTTCCTTCATCTACGTAGATCACGTCCTCGCCCGCCTCCGATACCGTCTGAAATTCTTCAGAGAATTCCGAGAAGATGCCGCCCGAGGCGAACGTCGCATAGGTCTGTGCCCCGATCCCGAGCGCATCGAACACGCGCACATAGGCTTCGCGCGCCTTCGCATAAAACGCCTGATGCTCCTTTTCATCGCGAGAGAACGAGTAGAGGTCTTTCATCAGGAACTCCTTGCCGCGCATGACGCCTGACTTGGCACGAAGCTCGTTCCGGAACTTCGTTTGGAACTGGTACGCGGCGCGCGGCAGATCCCGATACGAAGAGATGTGCTCGCTCATGAGGCGCGTGAGCGGTTCTTCATGCGTGATCGCGAGCCCGGTCTCGCCGCCCGACTTGAATGCGGTCTTGAACCAGTTGTCGACTTTCTCGTCGTCCCACCGATCGGTCTTCGCCCATACCTCCCTGTCCTGAAGCGCGGTCATGAGGAGCTCCTGCCCGCCGATCGCATTCATTTCTTTCCGTATGACCTCGATGATCCGATTCAAGACACGCAGTCCGAGCGGCAAAAAGGCGTATACACCAGCCAGCTCTTTATGAATGAATCCCGCACGGATAAGGAGCTTCGCATTCTTCGAGACTTCGTCCGCAGGCGCTTCGCGGCGTGTTTTCGTAAAAAGCGCGGATTGACGCATAGATACTCGCGATTATATGCCTCATACCTAAAACCGCAAAATCCACGGTTTTCACTCACGCAACCTCACGCGTGCAACTATTGACAACAGTTGGTATCTGGTGGTATAATAAATAAGTTCCTCAACTGGAGAGTACGGTGAACAAACTGTTCATGCTCTTTGTGTTTCTGCTCCTCCCCGGTCTCGCTCACGCCGAGTGCCGCCTTCCCACAGCAAGCGAGCGTATTGTTTCAGTGCGATTCCCCGCCGGGCAAGAGCACTGCAGCACTCGCGAGGCTGCGCGCAAAGTGGCGGAAGCGCCACGTCGTGACAGCGAGACGTTCGAAGCTCTCAAGCGCGATGGCATTTGCGGAGAACTTGGCCGGCCGATGTGGTTCTACAGCATCGGCTTGAACGGCGAACGGATCCAATCGCGGGATCCGACTGAATCGCCTCGCTGGGTCTACGCGATGTGCGAAATGCGCCCGGATGCGGATGTGAATGCTGAGAAGCATTTCATCATCAACAATCCGGGGCTGTAGCAGACGCAACCAACCTTCGGCCGCCGCACACCTGTGCGAGCGGCCGATTCTCTATTTTAGATCTTTTCATTTTCCTGAAACGGAGTATGCTCATGCCTAGAATCCACCGCACCCACAGGGGGTGAGCAATGCGTACGCGAACAACCGTTGTCGGTATCCTGGGCGGGTTGTTGATCGGCCTGCTTCTCATGGGCAGCAGCGCTGATACGAAGAGAGCGGCGTCTCCCATGCCGCGGCAGGCGAACGAGGAAGCGATGTGCGTCCGCGTCCTCGTCGTGCTGCGCGGCAAGGTTGGACCCTATGAACAGGTCGTGGTCAACGAACCTGAGTACTTCCCGGTCATCGCCCCGTGCCACCTCATGGACAAGGCGGTGCAAGCGACCATGCGCTCGATCGAGTTCGAGCAGAACCCGCGCTAACCACTCAGTACGAACTTCAGCCGTTCCAAAGGGACGGCTGATTCTTTTGAGCACTCGTTCCCCATATCGAGGTCCGACCTCGATATGCCTCCCGAGCGGCACTTAACCAACAAGCCTGAAGACGTCGTTGAATGTAACGACCACCATGAGCCCGATGAGGAATAGGAATCCGATGCCGTTGACCGCCTTGACGATCGCTGGCGCGATGGGTCGGCGAAGCGCCGCCTCGATGAGTACGAACAGCAACCGCCCGCCATCAAGCGCTGGAACTGGAATCAGGTTGATGATCGCGAGGTTTATAGAAATGATTGCCATGAGGGCAAGCAGGTTTCCGAGTCCGGAAGCGGTGGCGTCTCCCACCGCGCCCGCAATGCCCACCGGTCCTGAGACCTGGGACAGATCTGCATTGAGGGTCAGTATGCCCGCAAAGAAATGATAGAGCCCGACCGCTGTTGCGGTGGTCGCACCCCACGTGAGGTACACGCCCTCAAGCAGCGCTTCTCCGAACGAGAGCGGCACCGTACCTATTGTCGCGACCGAAACGCCAAGCGCGTAGCGCGTGGCATCAGCGGCCACCACGCCCTGCTCGGGTGTGGCGATAAGCGTATGCGCCTCATCCGCGCGCGTAACGGAAAGAGTGATATCGGCGCCTTCGCTCCCGGCAACGAATTCTGTGAAGCTCTCCGGATCAACAGCATTCCACGCACGCTCGCCCACCTCTGCCCGCACGATCTTGTCGCCTGGGATAAGCCCTGCGGTCGCCGCAGGAGAGTCTGCGAGCACGCTCGCAATCGCAAGCGACTTGTCTTTCGCGTACGGGATTTCTTCTGGGGTAAGTGCGCGCGGCGTACCGGCGACGAGCGCACCGGTAATGAGCACGTATGCCAACAGGAAATTCATCGCGACGCCTGCGACGAGCACGACTGCCTGCAAGAATCGATTCTTATCCGTGAACGCCTTCCCTCTCGTGTCTTCTGACGCTGACGTCTCGGCATTTTCTCCGTAAATCTTCACGAATCCGCCAAATGGCAGCCAATTGAGCGTGTACGCGGTGTCTCCTTTCTTCGCGATCGTGAGCGCGCGCGGCGGGAACCCGATTCCGAACTCGTCGACACGCATGCCGGAGAGCTTCGCGGCGATAAAATGCCCAAGCTCGTGTACGAGAATCAGGAGAACGAGTACGCCTATGAAGATCAACACATCCATGGCGGTAGTGTACTACTACTGGCTGATTTCCTCTTCTTTCTTTGCAAGGTGCGCAAGCAGCGCTTCATTTCCCGCGTCGACAAGCTTCTGAAGCTCGTCTTTCTGGCGCTTTCCGATATCTTCTCCCATTCCCTCTTTCACCAGCGCTTCGATTTCTTTGAGCGCGTCGGTGCGGTGGGAACGAAGGGTGACTTTCGCATGTTCGGTCTTCTCGCCCGCAAGCTTCTTCAGCTGTGTGCGGCGATCGGCAGTGAGCTCAGGAAACGAAACGCGAAGCCCCTGATCATCAACGGCAACGCCGACGCCAAGGTCTGCCTCGACAATCGCCTTCTCGATCGTCTTGGAAAGCGACTTGTCCCATGGGATTACGCGGAGCGTACGCGGATCCTCCACGGAAATCGCTGCGAGCTCGCGCAGCGGTGTTCGCGTGCCGTATGCCTCTGGCTTTACGCCGTCCAGGAGCGCAGGGGTTGCACGACCAGTCCGCACGCCAGAAAGCTCGCGCGCAAGCCACTCATCGGTCTCCTTTATTGCCGCTTTCAGTTTTGAAAAGTCGTATGCCATGGGAACAGCTTATAGCTAATAGCTTTTAGCTTATAGTAAACGCAGAATAAATGAAGTGTTTATACTAGGCCCCGCGGGAGAACAAGGGACAGATGCTCGAGGATCATCTTGAGCGGTGCCGCGCGGTCGTGAAGATATCCCCTCAATACAGAGAGCTCGGCCAGAAGCGCCGCATGTTTCCCTGCCCCAGAGGCATACGCTGCCGCCTCGATGCCATTTACTATTTCTATCGCCGCATCTCGATTCTCCCGCCGCTCGTCTTCATCTTTTCCTGTAGTGAGCTTTTTAATGATCGCCGTGCGCTTATCTTTGCTTGCTTTTAGGAATTCTTCTGCCGCCTCCGAAATGTAGGACATCGGATGTCCTCCACCCAGCATCTGGACTCTTGAACGCAGGGTCGGCAAGAGCATTCCCGGAGTTGGCACCACCAAGAAAAGATGCGTGCCTTTGGGCGGTTCCTCGAAGACTTTCAGAAGCGCGTTCTGCGCCTCGTGGTACATGCGGCTCGCAGCAATGATGATCGCCTTCTCCTCCCCGCCGATAGGCGCTTGAGAAGCGACGCTCGCGACCTTGCGCGCGTCCTCAACCGAGAACAATCCGTACCGGAATTCGATCACGTCAGGATTCTTCTCAACAGGAAGTCCGAGATTCTTCTCGATATACTCCTTCGCCTGTCTGACCCCCTCTTCCGTCGTGGCGGTTATAACGAATGC
>CAYVUT010000007.1:0-11358 GCA_964455225.1 uncultured Candidatus Saccharibacteria bacterium | reverse complement strand
ACTCACTTTTTCGCGATGATGCTCTTTTGATAGGTGTCGAGATGCTTCAGCGCGATGCCCGTACCGCGCGCAACACAGAAATACGCATCCTGCGCGAGTTTCGCCGTAACGCCCGTGCGTCGATAAATGAGTTCAGGCATCTGGCGCAGCTGTGAAGTGCCGCCCGTGAGAATGATGCCGTTGTCGATGATGTCGCTTGCGAGCTCGGGCGGCGTATCTTGAAGCACCTTACGAACCGCCTGTGTCATTTCCCGGAGCTCGCGACCCATCGCCTGGCAGACTTCATTGGTCGAAAGGTCGATCGTGCGCGGAAGCCCTGACACGAGGTCGCGACCCTTCACTTGCATCGTAAGCTCGTCCTGCATGGGTACTGCTGCCCCCACTTTTATCTTTATGTCTTCCGCAGTCTTGTCACCGATGGCGAGGTTGTGCTGTTTTTTCACATAATCGACGATAGCCCGATCAAGCCGATTGCCTGCGCATTTTACCGAAGTGGAGGCGACGATTCCGCCCAAAGAGATCACGGCAACGTCGGTCGTCCCGCCGCCCATGTCTGCCACCATGCGCCCCATGGGTTCATGAATAGGGATACCCGCACCGATCGCCGCCAGGATCGGCTCTTTCACCACGAATGCGTTTTTTGCGCCCGCCTTCACTGCGGCCTCGATGACCGCGCGCTTTTCGGTCGAGGTGACTCCGGCAGGAACGGAAACGAGCACGGTCGGGCGAAACGGGTTCCATCCGTGCGCTTTACGAATGAAGTAGCGGAGCATCGCCTCAGTCACGCGGTAGTCGGCGATCACGCCGTCTTTCATGGGACGATACGCGATGATGTCGTCCGGCGTACGCCCGATCATCGCCTTGGCTTCTGCGCCGATCGCGATCACCTTATTCCCGCTCTTCGCGACTGCTACAACCGACGGCTCGTTCAAGACCACTCCTTTCCCGGGCACAAAGACGAGGACGTTGGTAGTGCCGAGATCGATGCCAAGTTTGGGGGAAAAGAAGGCCATGTATGAGGGCATCATAGCGACTCTTCGCTCGCCTGGCAAAAACAGTCTGTTTAGAGGTGCCAATCCATTTCGCCGTCTACTAAATGCAATGATAGAATCCTCGCATGTCTTCTTCAGAAGGTCTCCATTTTGCGGTCGAGGGTGGCAAGACCCTTTCGGGAACCGTGGAGACTGCGCGTTCGAAAAACGGCGCCGTAGCCCTCATCGCCGCCTCGCTCCTCAACCAGGGGACCACTACCCTCGCGCGGATGCCGAAGATAGAAGAGGTGAATCGCCTTGTCGAAGTGCTCCGCTCGATCGGTGTGGCAGTAGAGTGGCGCGGGTCGAGCCTCGTCATCACCCCTCCGGAAAAACTCTCGATCGATTCGATCGACCATGAGGCGGCTATCCGCACGCGGAGCATCCTGCTCTTTATCGGTCCCCTCCTCCACCACGCGCGCTCATTTGATATTCCTCAATCAGGCGGCTGTGCGCTCGGCACGCGCACGGTCCGCCCGCACCTCTATGCTCTTGAAAAATTCGGTGTCACCATCGAGGCACTCTCGAACACGTATCGGGTGTCACACACCGATCTCAAGCCCGCAGAACTCATCCTCTTCGAATCGAGCGACACCGGCACTGAAAACGCACTCTTTGCCGCGGCACGCATTCCGGGCACTACTGTCATCAAATATGCCTCTGCAAACTACCAGGTGCAGGAGGTGTGCGGGTTCCTAGAAGCGCTTGGTGTCGGTATCGAAGGAGTGGGCACCACGACCCTCACCGTGCATGGCGTGAAAGACATCGCGAAAGATGTGTCCTACAGCGTGGGCGAAGACCCGATCGACAGCATGTTCTTCATTGCCGCCGCAGCAACGACGCACTCGGCGCTCACCATCCGCCGGGCACCGATCGCCTTTCTCGAGATCGAACTGACGATCCTGGAGAAAATGGGGCTCCGCTTCTCGCTTACCGATCGTGGCGTCTCGGAAAACGGCATTACACGTCTCGCGGATATTGCTATCGAACCATCAGAGCTCATCGCATTCCCCGAGCGCATCCACCCGCGCCCCTACCCAGGCCTCAATGCAGACAATCTGCCCTTCTTTGCGGTCATCGCGACACAGGCCGAGGGCACGACGATGCTCCACGACTGGCTTTTCGACAAGCGCGCCATCTACTACACCGAGCTTGATCGCCTCGGCGCACACACGCTGCTCCACGACCCGCATCGCGTTTCTATCATCGGCCCCACGAAACTCCGTCCCGCAGAAGTCATGTGTCCGCCGGTGCTGCGCATCGGCGCGATTCTCGTCATCGCCATGCTTGCCGCGAAAGGCCACTCGCTGTTACGGAATGTGTACACCATCAATCGCGGCTATGAAGGGCTCGTCGAACGCCTCAAAGCCACGGGTGCCTCTATCGAGTCGATTGGCGCATGAAAGACATAGGCGACATCCTCAAGAACAAGAAACTGGAGAAGTCGCGTAAGACAGAGCGCGGCGAGCTGATGCGCTTCTTCCAGCGGCATCTGAATTACGCGCGCAAGCAAGACGGCCTCCCGCCGCTCACCATGTCGCGTATCGGGTTCATCCTCGAGCAGATTCCCACCAACGACCTCTACTATCTCCAGAGCGTGTGCAGCAAAGCGCCGAACTTCAGCAAGAAGTTCTGGTGGGAGATCGACCCGAAGAAACACAATCCTGAAAATCGTCAGCCATTTTGAGCTTTTTCTGATATACTGCGCCACATGAAGCCGATTGTGCAAGAAGGAACGCCGGTGCTTCGCGAAGAGGCGAAGCCGGTCCCCGAAAAACTCTTCGGTACTGAAGAGCTGTCTCGCATCATCACTGACATGACCGAGGCGCTCGATAAGGAGCCGGATGGCGTCGCGCTCGCGGCGCCCCAGATTGCCGTTCCCTATCGCATCTTCATCGTGCGCACTGACCGCACGATACCGCCGCCCCCAGAGGGGGCGGCGCCCCACGCGCCTGGCGTAGATGTCTATATCAATCCGGAAATCGTCAAGACCCCACGCAAGCCTCAGACAGCTGATGAAGCATGCCTTTCCGTCCGCGGCATCTATGGCACCACGAATCGCCACGAACGCGTCAGCGTGAAGGCAAGGCGCGAGAGCGGCGCTCGCTTCGAGCGCGGCGCGGGCGGACTCCTGGCGCAGATCTTCGAACACGAGATCGATCATTTGAACGGCATCCTGTTCATCGACCACGCAGAGCATTTGGTGAAAATCGACCTCCATGCCGAACGTGCATAATTTCGTATTCTTCGGCACGCCAGGCGTGGCACGCCGCACGCTCGAACTATTGCTTGAGGCAGGATATCGTCCTGCACTTGTCGTCACGAATCCGGACGCACCGAAGGGTCGCGGCCTCGTACTTACCCCTTCACCCACAAAAGAGCTCGCGCTCGCGCACGGCATTCCCGTCTTCACTCCAGAGAAACTTGATGAGGCTGCCGAGGCGCATATACGCGAAGCGGGCGCAGCCTACGCGCTCGTTGTTGCATATGGGAAAATTTTCCCCGAGTCGCTCATACGCGCATTTCCGACCGGCGTCCTCAATGTGCACTACTCTCTCCTCCCGAAATATCGCGGCGCCACGCCACTTGAAGCTGCGCTTCGCGCAGGAGACGCCGTAACGGGCGTTACGGTCCAGAAGATGGTGCGTGAGCTTGATGCAGGAGACATGCTCGCCACACGCGAAGAAGTAATTCGTCCGGAAGACACGGCGCGAAGCTTACGTCCGCGCCTCATCGAGCTCGGCGCGAAACTGCTTATCGAACACCTCCCCGCGTTCGTGTCAGGCACCGCCACGTTCACGCCCCAGGATCATGCGGCGGCAACGCGTTCTGGAAAGCTGAAGAAAGAGGATGGCAAACTCGATCTCTCTGCGCCAGCACTTCAAAATTGGAATATCTATCGCGCCTATGACGACACTATCGGCACTCATTTCTTTGCGGCAGACGGTACGCGCGTAAAGATAAAAGAGGCGCGATCGGCGAATGGCGTCTTCGAACCGCTTCTCGTCGTACCCGAAGGAAAACGCGAGATGCTTTACACAGAGTTCTTAAACTCCGTGCGCAAATAGAAACTCCCATGGACGACCTCGTAGGTCGTCCATGCCCTACGCAGAAATAAAAACAGCCCCGACGGGTTACGTCGAAGCTGCGAAGTGATACACAGAAGGTTCTATGGCCCCGGACAGACGCGCGGCTCGGTGCATGTATGCACACCATGACCCGCGCGGATCGAGAACGTGCACCGTAGACAGTGCACGACGAGCTCGGTACCCGCGCCCGAGAGAGCCAGGTCTTCCCTGTGCCAATTCCCGAACACGTGCCCGTTCGCCACCGCCTCCTCCTCGTATGCACGGCACGCAAACGCGAGGTCTTCCGAGATTTCTCCCGGCATGAGTCCTCGTAGGCCGGTGCGCCGTACCCGAGGCCGGTCCGGTCTCACGGCGCCCCAGAATCCCGCACCGAGGAAGCCCATGATTCCGAGAAATCCGATTGCGAGTGCTGCCTTCACCGCCCATTCTGGAAGAACGGCGTCCGTACCCGCGACCGCGAACAGCATGCCGAAAGCCAGGAAGATGATGGCCCACGCGGTCATGCCAGAGGTGCGCGCGTTCATTGCACATCTCCATCGTCGTCGACGGCGCCGCAGTACTCCCGCGGGCCGCGCTTGATGCGCCCGAACTTCAGAAACAGGACGACACCGGCGATGATGAACGCCGACGTAGCCCAGCCGATTGCGTTGATGAAGCCGAGAATCGTGTGCAGCATGTTGCACCTCCCATGGTGATGAAGACCCTTTCGGGTCGGAACTTTCCAAATCTATTATACCACATACGCCCGCCTCTGGATAGAGGCGGGCGTATGTGGTAGCTGTTTGGGTTCGTATTTAGCGCCCGAAGCGGAGCATGTTCTTAAGCGCTGCGCCGCCGCGCTTCAAGAGATGCTGCGCCTTCCCTTTCGAGCGGCGCGCCTCGCGCGAGAGCTCGTCCCGCACCTTGTCTACCGCCGCCTCAAGCGTCTCGCCAAGCGCTTCAGCTCGGAAGAGCTTGCCGTTTATCGTGAGGTTCCCTTCAGCGCGATACTTCGCACCCGCGCGTACCGCACTGATAGACTCCTCGATCTCGCACTCAAGAAGCGCCGGCTCGCCTTCGTTCGTAAACTTCTGGAGCGAACGGAACTTCTCTTCTACGAGCGCCCGCGATGCATCAGAAAGCTCTGCGCCTGCACTTTTGATGGTGATATTCATACGATCTGATTATACCGAAAATATCTTGTGCGGGGAACGGAAACCCGCAACGAGCCGCAGCTTCCCTGGCGCAACACCGAGCTCCCGCGCGAGAAGCTCGCGTACTCGCGTATTTGCAAGGTTCTGTTCCGCTGGCTCTTTGACCGCGATTGCGTAGGCACCGTCCTTCCGCTTTTCTACCCGCTCGCGCTTCGCGTCCGGAGTGACGCGCACCTTAACGTACATGGTCTTCAGGCGCGCCTGCGCACTCGCGCTTCAGATACGCGACGATTTCTGCCGACTCGTAGAGCTCCACCCCGCGCGCCTCGTCTATGAAATACGGCACTTGCCGCACACCTCCGCGCGCGACGAGCGCGCGCGCATGCTCCGGGTTCTCGATATTCCGGAGATCGAACACGATGCCGAGCGCATTCGCCTCCTCAAGGACTTTTTTACAATGTCCGCACGTGGGCCGCATGTAGAGCGTCAACATGACGACAGTATAGCCGCTCTAGACTGGTAAAGGAAAACGCGCGATGCCAGGGCGGCATCGCGCGTACCAAACCAAAGCCTAACTTCATGTCATAAGAGCTGTGTAATCGTGTGGAGATACGCATGCCGGTCTCGCAGGTGCGAGAACGGCTCGGCGCGATCTTTGAGGAATCCAAGATTCTCGAGCGAGAGCCTGCGCACAATCCGGAACCGCGCCCCCACCCACGGATTGATGGGATCCGTCGGGCGATTGATGGGTCCGAAGAATGCGTCGGGCGAGTCGAAGAGCGGACGGAGGGACGACTCGCCCGCATGCGGCGCGTAGAGTGCCGTATATGCCACGCGCGGCGTACTCGTATCGTTCACTTCGAAATGCACGCCATCCACAGCATAGAACTTGAACTTATCTTCCGTGCTCTTGAAATGCTCGTAGAGGCCGGGCGGGACTAGAGCGCACAGACACTGTTTCGCGTCCGAGTCATAACCGTCGCGCTCCGTTGCTGCCTTGATCCGCTCCCAGTATTCCCAGGCCTTGCGACTGATCTCTTCCGCGGCCGCCAGCTCCTGGGGCCGATTCCACTCTGGTTTTTGCATCTTCTTACTCCGGTTGGTAGGTCCGCAGGAACCCTAGCATCCACCGCCCTTTTCGGCTAGAATGCCCTCACGTCCTCACGGACGTTGTGCGTATATATTCCGGGATAGCTCAATGGTAGAGCAGCGCCCTGTTAAGGCGTTGGTTGTAGGTTCGAGTCCTACTCCCGGAGCTAGAAAAAGTTAGGCCCTGATGCGATGAGCATTGGGGTCTTACTTTTTCTTTCCGGGAGTAGGACTCGAAGAGACGGAGCGGGGCACCCATTCAGCAGAATGGGTCGCGAGTCGCGGATACGACCAAACACGAGCGACGGCGAGCGTTTGAGTTGCAGAAGAGAAATGTACTCATGGTCCCACTCCCGGAGCTTTCGAACAAATGGTGATTTGGAGATTTTTCCGTTTTGAGGAGGCGGTCCTGCGCGTTTCCAGGCGGCACATACATTATTGTAAGAAATGTGGTAAAACGACCTCGGTGGAACTGTTCCTTTTGATATGGAGGATTTGAAATGGCTATGATGCCAAGGACTCTTACGCTGGTGCGGCACGGCGAATCGGAGAGCAATCTCGCAAAGCGTTCAGCGGAACGCGGGGTGGCTCTCCCTAAAGAGAGCGAGCTTATGAAGGTACACACGTCACGCCGGCGGCTCACGATGCGCGGGGTTGAGCAAGCCCATCATGCGGGGAAATGGCTCCGGCAGCATTTTACGCACGAAGCGAAGCGGCGAGGCGAAAACCCGTATGAAAACATCCGCGGTTTTGTTTCGCCCTACGTTCGGGCAATGGAAACTGCTGGAAACCTGGAGCTTCCGATCACCTGGCAAGCTGACGCGCGTCTCTCGGAACGAAACTGGGGCGACCTCGATCAGCTCACCTATGAGGAACGTATCGCAAGATACGGCACGCTCGATGATCGAGAGCTGCACGGCATCTTCTGGCCTGCGGGCAACGGCGAGACCCTGCAGATGCTGAGCACTCGTATGTGGCAACACTTCGACATGCTCATGCGCAAGCTGGAAGGATACGATGTGGTCGAAGTGTCCCATGGCGAGACGATCCTGACGCAACGCTTCATGCTGGAGCGCTGGCTGCCCGAAGAACTCGTACACATGATGCTCTCGACTGACACGAAACTCGCCGAACAGAAGCTGGGCAAGGAGACCGACTGGCAGAACAAACTCATCAACTGCCGCATCGTCCAGTACACGCGCGAGCGTGAAGACGGCAGCTGGGATACGAAGTATTGTCGTGTACGGCTCATCGCCCCGTCAGCCCTCGATGATGCGCGCAAGAATCTGGATTGGCGGCCGATCACACGCCGACAGTTCACGAGCGAAGAACTGCTGCACTACGTTGGGCAGTTTCCGCACTTCCTGCACGTATCTGAATAGCCGCAACACCGTTCATGCCCCGGAGGAGACTCCGGGGTTTCTTTTTGCAAAGCAAAACAGTTCGTGTGACTACCCCCGCCGCGCGGCAGTGCAATTACGACGGCATCATCACTTCGATACTGGGGATTTTAGCAGAGTATAATGACCTGCAATCATGCGTGATGCGTATCCGCCTCGAATATCTCGTCCGCTTCCACCAGCACCGACGTGGATGAGCGGACTCGGTGTCGGTGCCGTGGCATTGGGACTCGCGATAGGATCGGGCGAGCTTATCCTGTGGCCGCACCTGGTCTCAAAATTCGGCCTCGGGATCCTGTGGGGCGCTGCTCTCGGGATTTTCATGGAGTATTTCATCAATCAGGAAATTGCACGGAACGCGCTCGCGACCGGTGAAAGCTTCTTCACCTCTTCCGCGCGGGTCGCGCGCGGACTCGTCTTCTTCTGGCTGGCTGCCGCAATCCTGCTCTACGTATGGCCAGGGTGGGCAGGCGCGATGGGCGCGACGCTTGCGGCGCTTTTTGGCTGGGGCAGCATCACCTTCTGGGCATGGGCGAGCCTGGGGCTCGTGCTCGTGCTCGTGTTGAGCGGCCGGGTCGCGTATCGCGCCATGGAACGCGTCGTGCATGCGATTGTCGTTTTGTTTTTCTTACTCCTCATCGCCGCAAGCTTTGCAAATCTCACACCAGAGATTCTCCAAGAAGCGCTCCGGGGCCTGCTTAATTTCGGATGGTTGCCAAGCGACATACACGAAGCGACCTTCCTCGGCGCCGTGGTTTTTGCGGGCGCGGGCGGACTCTTGAGTACCTGCATTTCTCTCTGGTACCGAGATAAGAAGGCGGGCATGGGATCCTATGTGGCGCACATAGAGAACCCGCTCACCGGCGAGCCGGAAGCGGTCGCGACGACGGGCTACATCTTTGAGCCTCATGCAGACCACCTGAAACGCTGGAAGGCGTGGATGACGCTCGTGCGTGTTGATCAGGGAGTTCTCTTTGCTTTCATGGGTCTCGCTGGCCTGCTGCTCCTTTCGCTCAATGCCTATGCGGTCCTTTCGCCGCTCGGCATCGCTCCGGAAGGCATCGATATCATCCGGGAAGAAGCTCGCGTGTTTGGCGGACTATGGGGACCCGCCGGATCAATGGCATTCTTGGGAATCGTCTTCCTCGAGCTCTTCTCTACCTTGTGGGTGGTGCTGGACGTGTTCACGCGAATCGTTGGGGATTTGGTGTACACGAACGCGCAAGCCGGACCGTTCCAGACCTACTTTGCGTGGGCTAAACGCTTCTCCGCACACCAGATCTACTATGCCCTGTTCGTCCTTCTGGTGGTCATACACGCTGCGCTCGTGCCTTTTGGCCAGCCGTTCTTCTTTCTGGTAACGAGCGCCGTGCTCGGCGGCGGCGTCATGGCGGTGTATATACCCATCCTCCTCTACCTCAACAACACCACGCTCCCGAAAGCCATACGACCGTCGCTCTTCACGAATGGCGTTCTCATCGGCGCAACCTGCTTCTATGCCTACTTCAGTTTCAGGGTGGCAATGGGTTTCTTGAGCTAGGTGCTACCATATTCCTATGTTCAAACGAATGGCAGCGGTATCGCGTTTCAGGAATTTCATCTTCGGAGTCGAAGACAGTCTCGTCTCGACCGTCGGCCTCTTGTCGGGCATCGCTATTGCGGCAGTGCCGGTGAAAACGATCTTCCTCACTGGAGTGGTGCTCATATTCGTAGAAGCGTTCTCGATGGCGGCAGGAAGCTTCCTGTCGGAGTCTTCCGCCGAAGAATACCGGAGCAGCACCGTCTCACCCATCTCAAAAAAGAACGCCCTGGCATCCGCACTCATCATGTTCTGCTCGTATTTCGTCTCAGGATTTATCCCGCTGTCGGCATACCTTATCTGGCCGGTCGGCACGGCTCTCGTGTATTCCGTACTTTTCTCGGTGTGCGCCCTCTTCATTCTTGGAGCGATCGGCGCCACCGTCTCGGGCACCAACATTTTCAAGAACGCATTTAGGATGGGTCTTATCGGCGGTGGCGCCGTAGCAATCGGTCTCATTGCTGGAACAATCGTTTCAAATCTAGCGTAGCGCAGATCCTCGACAGAAGTGAGAAGTCGGGGTAAGGTGCGCCCGGACCTGTACGGAGTATCCGATGTACCAAGAAGACTGTACCCACACCCATACGGGTAAATGCTGGTTTTGCGCCATGGGAGGCCGTCCCCTGGCACCGGGTGCGCCATATGAACCCGCGCCCGAGGTGCGCGAACCTGCACCAGAACACGTGCGCGAAACCCACCCCACCGCATCAGCCCCTCGCTGATGCGGTTTTTTATATTTCGTCGCCCCGTGCGCAATAAGAGAGCAGTCGGTGCAGGGTCATGGAGAACCAGATCAGGAATGAGGCAAGCCCAACGACGAAGAGCGTGGCGGCGATCTGCGCATAAATCTCTGCGGGCGGTCCCCCGTTCCAGATGAACGTCAGCACGAGCGAAGCACAGCCAATAAGGCAGATTAGAAACACGCGAAAGATGAGTTGATTCGGCATATCTATGACAACTCCGACAAGTGGCAGCCCGGTTGCAACCGACCGTGTGCCAGCGCCTGCTATCTCGCGCGCTTCCCGCCTGATGCCTTGTTTGTCTTGCGTGCGCCCCCTTTCTGGTTTCGCCTCCCTGCCCTGCCACGCCTTTCTGCTCGTGCTGTATTTACTTTCTGCTTCAGCTTTGCTTGATGCCGCTTCAGAAGATCTTTAATGGCCATGTGCCTATAGTTACTGATGTATGGCGAAAAAACAGTGAAGTGCGATTATACGGACTGCTACACTACACTCACTATGAACGACACCATCACCGTTCGCGCTACCGTAGAGGCGCCGCTAGAGAAAGTATGGGCGTACTGGAATGAACCTGAACATATCGTGCAGTGGGCGTTCGCGTCAGACGACTGGGAGGCACCAGAAGCTGAGAATGATCTACGTGTGGGCGGCACGTTCCGGACCGTGATGACCGCCAAAGATAAGAGTGCGGGATTCGACTTCACCGGCACCTACACAGACGTCGTGAAGCATGCGCTCATCGAGTACGATATGGATGATGGTCGCCATGTGCGCGTGACCTTTGCGGAAACCCCGGAAGGCGTCGTTATCACTGAGACGTTTGATCCGGAAAATGAAAACTCAAAAGAGGTGCAACGCGCGGGCTGGCAGGCTATCCTAGATACGTTCAAGAAGCACGTTGAGACGAGCACCTAACACAAACTCATACACTAAATATGGAAAAAGGAAAATATGTAGATGGATTCGTGATTCCGATCCCGACAAAGAACACCGCGGCATATAAAAAGATGGCTCGGGAGGCTCGCGCCGTATGGACGAAGTTCGGCGCACTGGATTACAAGGAGTGCATGATTGACGACATGAAGCCTCCGCACGTCACCCTGACATTCCCCCAGCTCGCTAACGCGAAGAAGGGCGAAGCGGTATGGTTTTCGTTCATTGTCTTCAAGTCGAGGAAACACCGCGACGCGGTAAATAAGAAGGTGATGGCATACTTCGAAAAGAAATACACCGAAAAGGATATGCAAATGCCTTTCGATATGAAGCGCATGTCGTACGCCGGCTTCAAGGTCGAGGTGGG
>CAYVUT010000006.1:17462-33146 GCA_964455225.1 uncultured Candidatus Saccharibacteria bacterium | reverse complement strand
CGCAGAGATTTTGAGACTGCACTCAAGCGTACCTCGATATTTTCAGACAGTTTCCAGAAGATAAAGCTCGCGTTCGATCCAAAACAAAAAACGCTAGAGATTTCTGCAAAAAACACTGATGTGGGAGAGTCACACGAGCAACTTTCAATAAAAATAACAGGAAGCCCACTCGAGCTCTCATTCAATCACCGTTACCTACTTGGGGCGCTACCACTCACTCAAGCAGAACACCTCATCCTTTCAGCGAGCGGTATCGGACGACCCCTTGTGATTCGTGGCGTAGGAGACGCAGGGTTCCTTTATCTCGTTTCACCAATGAATCAGTAGAACCGGTTTCAAAAATAGCCAAACGCCATTATTTTGAAATCGGTTCTAACCACGCTCGTCCACCAGTGCTTCCGTGTTCGTAACAGGCACAAAGAGCGGCGGATTAACAAAGAGTTCTGGGTGGGATGCATACCAAGAGAAGATTCCATATTCCCAATACGCATACTGCGGATCATCAGAAGGGCTCACCGGCGGGCCACTAAGCGGGTTTTCTTTATTAATAAAGTGAAGAATACTGTGCGGCACCGCACTATCTTGGGATCCAGTATTCAACCACTGTCCACGGAGTATCGGCGGCAACGAGGCGCTGACCGCGCTTGGGGCACCGAAATACCCCTTCGGATACTTTGAGAGCGCGTATTCCATCACCTCACGCCACATTGGTGCGGCTATATATCCCGCAACCGACTTCACTACAGGCGCATTGTCGTTATTTCCGGCCCAGACACCGACAGCGATCGAGGGGGAATAGCCTATAACCCACGCATCCCGCGTATCGTTCGTCGTTCCTGTCTTTGCGGCGACATCGTAATTAGGGAAATAGAGTGGCGAGTTTATCGAATAGGAGGGAACCCGGGCCGGATTGTCTGAAAGCATCGCATTCATATCATTAGCGATCGATTCAGGTATCACTCGTATCGCTTTCACCCCGAACTCCTCAAGAACAGCCCCTGAGCCATCCTCAATAGAGAGGATACCAGTTGCTTCGCTGCGAACACCGCCATTTGCGAATGTGCCGTAAGCACCAACTAGATCCAAAAGGCGCACCTCCCCGCCTCCAAGAACCAGGGTGAGTCCGTACTGATTCGGATCTCCAAGCGTCGTGAGGCCGAATGATTTTGCGAGATTTATGGCATTTTTCACGCCAACCAGATACAACACCTTGATCGCAGGAACGTTGATTGATTGTGCGAGCGCGGTCTCAAAGGTCATCGGTCCGCGGAATTTCTCATCATAGTTCTGGGGGGCATAGCAGGGTGGTTCGGAGTTGGTCGTTTCTCGGGGTGCACATGAGGTTGAGAATTGTGTCGGCACATCGAAGACGACCGTATTTCGCGTGTAGCCGCGCATGAGCGCGAGCGCATAGACGAACGGCTTCATCGTCGAGCCGGGTTGTCGATGTGCAAGCGCGGCATTGTACTGGCCGTCGATGGTTTCATCGAAGAAGTCTCGGGAGCCGACCATGGAAAGGATCTGACCAGTCGATGGATCGAGCGCGACAAGTGCCGCATTCCCGGCATTGAATTTTTCTTCATTTTCATGCGCATACCGATTCACCACCTCCTCCGCTTTTGCCTGCAGCTCAGCGTCGAGCGTTGTGACTACGCGCAAGCCGTTCACGAGCGCACTCGTGCCATATCTCTGCTCAAGATAATCAAGAATATAAAATGCAAAATGCGGTGCGATGACCGAGTTTTGCCGGCGGGGCGTAAAGGTGACGGCTGCCGCCTTCGCTTCTGCATACTCGGGTTCCGTTATGAGGCCGAGATCACGCATACGCAGCAACACAAAGTCTTTGCGTGCAGAAAGTTCCTCCTGATGACTGCCGTAGGGTGAGTAGTAAGAGGGCGCCTGGATCATTGCGGCGAGATATGCCGCCTGGGGAAGTGTGAGGTCGTTTGCTGCTATGCCAAAATACGTTTCGCTCGCGGCCTCGATACCATAGAGTGTGCCTCCATAGGGAATGGTGTTCAGATACGTCTCGATAATCTGCTGTTTCGAGTACTCTTGCTCAAGTTTTGTCGCCAGTATCCACTCATGCGCCTTCCGTACCACACTCTTGCGGCTCGTAAGGAGGGTGTTCTTCACCACCTGTTGCGTGATCGTCGATCCACCCTGTGAGAGAGAACCGCCAACAAGGTCGATGAGCGCTGCTCGTATGATTGAGGTGATGCGGATGCCACCATGCTCATAGAAGCTCGCATCCTCGATCGCAATAGTGGCACTTACTGCATACGAGGAGATCTCTTCGAGCGGCACAATCTCTCGCCGCATGTCGCGGTTGTAGTCATAGAGCAACACTTGCCCGGTGCGGTCATATATCTTGGTCGACTGATCGACTTTCCGATCCGCAAATGCGGAAATGTCCGGTGTCGGTGCGAGCGCTATCACCAATAGAAGCGTTCCGGTGGCAAGGAAGCCAAGGCCTACGAAAACGAATACAGCCGTAAGAACAAGGTGTTTTTTGAGATACCGCTCGTACCGCGTATACCAAGATCTATGCATGTTGCGCATGCTACCACGCGAGCCGGCTCCTTTGGGAGCCGGCTCGCGTGAGGCACACTATTCTATTCTTAGAAACCCTCTTCCTCC
The DNA here is from genome assembly GCA_964455225.1 of uncultured Candidatus Saccharibacteria bacterium. Taxonomy (GTDB): domain Bacteria; phylum Patescibacteriota; class Minisyncoccia; order Phycocordibacterales; family Phycocordibacteraceae; genus C7867-001. The sequence goes on along the minus strand of CAYVUT010000006.1, from coordinate 30,506 downwards.
TCGCCCTCACTCATACCATCATCCCCGTCCGCTTCATCATCGAGGTCGTCCGTATCCTCGTCATCAAGCTCGTCTACAGTTTCCTCAGTCTCCTCATCTACATTGTCCTTTTCCCAATCGGTCATGCTGTGTAGCATTAGTTATCAAGTGCCCGAAGGCATTCGAGCCGCTATATTTGAGCAAAACTAAATATTTATGCAAGTCGCTTATCCCGAGTCGGGGAATTCGCGCCCGCCAGCGCGGCGATTGCGAGCGCGAGCGCGTCAAATTCATCGTCCAGACGTCGTTTTTTCTCAGGAAGACTGATGAGTTTTGGCACCATGGCCGATACCGCTTTTTTATCAGCGGCGCCATAGCCGGTCACCGCAAGCTTTACCTGCTGGGGAGAGTATTCGACTACGGAAACCCCGCACGCGCCTGCAGCGGCAAGAACCGCTCCGCGGGCCTCGGCGACCCCAAGCGCCGTCTTCACGTTCGTGCTGAAAAAAAGCGTCTCGAGCGCGAGCGTCTCGGGCGCATAGGTTTTAAGCGCGTCCTCGACCGCGCGATACACGGCTCCGAGACGCATCTCGCGCGCTCCTTTTTTGGGTTCGACACAATCGCTCCATACACAGAGGGGTCGGGATGGATCCCCCTCGACGACCGCGATACCGAGCCGGTCGAATCCCGGGTCAATACCCATCACGCGTCGCTTATTCACGGGTTGATTCGAAATCTTTTGCATTGGTATAAACCGCTTGAACATCATCGTGTTCATCGAGTACCGAGAGAAGTTCGCCAAGCCTCGTTTCATCATCTCCGGACACTTCCATCAAAGGCTCGTTCGGTACAAACCCGCTCTCTAGCGATTTCGTGAATGCCCAGCTTGCAGCACCGGGAGCTGCAAGTTCAACACCGTTCTTCGAAAGCAGGTGCTTGATCTCCTGCGTAGTGCGATTCCGGTTGTCTGTAAGCGCATCGATGATGATTGCGGTGCCGCCTGGCCCATACGCTTCGTAGGCGACCTGCTCAAGATCACCCGAGTCTTTCGATGCGCCTTTTGCGACCGCCCGCTCGATATTATCTTTCGGCATGTTCGCCGCTTTTGCGCGCGCGATAGCCGCAGTCAGTGCGGGAGCAGACAGATTACCTGCCGCCTTCTTTGCTTCGAGCGCAATGAGCCGCGCAAATCGTGAAAATACGCGCGATTTTACGGCGTCCGTCACCGCTTTCTGCCTCTTTATTTGTGCCCATTTAGAATGTCCAGCCATGGGCGTACGGTAGCATAATCCTTTTTATTCTTTCAAATACGATCGGCCCTTGGAGGTGAGGATGCGGCCGCGGGGCGAGCGCTCGATGAAACCGAGACGCAAGAGATACGGCTCATACACATGTTCGAGGGTGTCGGGATCTTCGTGGAGCGAGGCGGCAAGCGCACGGATACCGGCAGGGCCGCCACGGAAAGTGGTGTCGAGCGACTCGAGGTAGCGGCGGTCGTCCTTGGTGAGTCCGAGCGTGTCGATGCCAAGCATCTCGCACGCCTCGTCGCATACTTCTGCCGACAGCTCTTTTTCGCGCACCTGGCCGAAGTCGCGTACGCGTTTCAAGAGCGCATTCGCAACGCGCGGCGTAGCACGGCTTCTTGCGGCGACGCGCTCCACCACCTCTTCTGGCGCACGTAGCCCGAGGACACGTGCCGAGCGGCGCACGATATCGCGTATGTCGCGATCATCATAAAAATCAAGCTGATAGACGCCGCCGCCGAAGCGGGAGCGGAGCGGAGCGGACAGTTGGGCGACCCGCGTCGTGGCCCCCACAAGGGTGAATGGGGGAAGCGCCAGTTCGACGGTGCGTGCCGACGGGCCTTTCCCGAGGATGATGTCGAGCGTGCCGGATTCAAGTGCCGGATACAGGAGCTCCTCTATCTTCGGCGAAAGCTGGTGGATTTCATCTATGAAAAGAACCGTACCCGGCTCAAGGTTCGTGAGGATGGCAGCAAGATCAGCGGCGCGCTCGATGGCAACACCCGACGTAGTCTTAAGGGGGGCAGTGAGCGCCTCGGCTATGAGGTGCGCGAGCGTCGTTTTGCCGACGCCTGGCGGGCCATAGAACAAAAGATGTTCAGGCATATCTCCGCGCTTCTTTGCGGCGTCAAGCACGACACGCACATTGGCTTTTACCTGCGTCTGCCCTACGTATTCATCCCAGGAAGAGGGGCGCAGCGTAGCGTCGAGCGAGGCTGCGGGTTCTGGGGAGGGGGTTGACATAAAAAAGCGCTATGCTAGCATACTAACACACCCGCAAGGGGTTTTTCTTTTCATCGCACTCATACTCCTCTAGGCAAGGCTTGACGGCTTCGGGCGCCTCCCCAAGGTTTTCCTGGTTCCGCGCTTCGGCGCGGAGCGCTGGGAATTCCCTCAGGTGTTTCGTCCACCCTCACTTTATTGCGAGGACCGTCTAGAGGAGCATGAGTACGATGAACCAATAGTTAAAAACCGGCCGCCCGAAAGGGCGGCCGGTTTTTATGCGTCGCCTTATCTTATGCGCGGGGCAAGTCGACCATGCGCCCCACTTCTTCGAGGGTGGTGATGCCTTGCAGTGCCTTTATAACGCCGTCTTGTGCCATGGTGAGATAGCCTTGAGGGGCGGCTTTTACGGCGATGTCGTTTTCAGAAGGGTTCTCTCGCAGGTATGCGGCAAGCTCATCATCCATGAATATCGCCTCATAGACGCCGGTGCGGCCCTTGTATCCGGTCTCGTCCTCGCTTTCTGGCAGGGGATCCCACACCTGCGTGGTGTTATCGGGAACGAGGCTTTTGTCGACCACTCCCGCAAGGACGCGGTCAACGATCCGTTTTTCGTCATCAGTAAGTGCTCGCTTCTTCCGTTTTTCCGGATGAAGTTTCCGTATCAGGCGCTGGGCCATCGACACGGTGATCGAGGAGCCAAACGATTTCGGGTTCATGCCAAGGTCGATAAGGCGAGGGAAGGTGCCTGCGGCGTTGTTGGTGTGAAGCGTTGAGAACACGTAGTGGCCGGTAAGTGACGCTTCGATGGCGATTCCTGCCGTCTCGCCGTCGCGGATTTCGCCGACCATGATGATGTCCGGGTCCTGGCGCACGATGGAGCGGAGGCCATCAGCGAAGGTGTATTTTCCGATCTCGACCTGCGTCTGCACGATGCCTTCGAGGTGGTACTCGATCGGGTCTTCTATGGTGATGATCTTGATGTCAGGCGTGTGGATCTCACGCAGGAACGAGTACAGGGTCGTTGTTTTTCCAGAGCCCGTGGGGCCGGTAGTAAGGAGCATCCCGTTTGAGCGGCGGATCTCGGTCTCAAGGCGCGCGAGAAGTTTCGGGTGGATGCCGAGGTCCTTGAGTGTGACCTGTATGGAAGCCGGATCGAGAAGTCGGAGCACGACCCCCTCGCCATACGCGCCCGGGATGAATGAGGCGCGTACGTCAATTTGTGCCTCCGGCCCCTTATCGATACTGAAACGGCCGTCCTGTGCACGATTCGTGATGTTGAGCTTCACGCCAGAAAGCAGCTTGAGGCGGGCATTGAGCTGCTTATGAAGGTGCAGATCGAAGAAGTACACATCGGTCAAAATACCGTCGAGCCGGAAGCGTAGTCGGCACTTGCTCTCCTCTGGTTCCAGGTGGACGTCAGATGCTCCAAGTGAGAATGCGCCGCTGAAGATCGCGTCGAAGACGCGTGGGAGGCGCGTGAGCGTTTTTTCGGCGTTTGCCTCATCTATCGCCCGGCGTAGTTCCGAGAGCGTAAGCCCTTTCTTTTTGAGTCCCGCAATTGCCGTAGAGGAGAGCTCGAATGTCCCTTTCTTTGACTCGGTCGCAAAGGAGAGTTCCGAATAGAGGGCAAACGCCTTCTCGAGACTGCGCTTTGAGACCAGGAACTGTTTCGTCGTGAATCCAAGCGCCTCAAGGTCTTCGAGCACGCCCTTAAGGGCTGGGTTATTCGGGTTTTGCACGGCAAGAGAAACGTGCTTAGCCACGCGCTCAAACGGCACTGCCGCCGCCGCGCGCGCCTTTTCTTCGGGCACCGTGCGAAGCGCTTCGGCATCGACCTGCACGAGGGCGAGGTCGGTGTAGGGGAGACCGTATTTTTGCGAGAGGATCTGCGCAAGATCCTCCTCTTCGCGCTCACGGATTTCCGCAAGCGCCTTCTCTTCGCGTTCGGTGTCGAAAGATGCTGACATCGTCACTTATAGTAGCACTTCGTCAGGGCGTGGGGACGCAAAACTTGACAAATCTAGTATACGCATGCTATAATAAAAAACAGATTAATCAGCCGGAGAGTCGTCATGAGTCGTATGCTTTTGCCGCTGTTTCTCGCGGTTGCCGTTTTCTCGTCAGGGTGTGCTACTCACACCCTGCCGGTCTGGAGGTCTGAAGTGGAGCAGTGGAAGATGCATAATCTCCCGCCGCCTCCGGTAGGATACGGGTACGTTCCGAAGGAGCGGCAAGATGGAACGGTTACGTACGTGCTCGTTCCTGTGGGGAGACACGGTTATTCCCGCACCCCACGCTTCGATATCCGCATCCGTGCCCGGTAACTTCGCGCGCCTATCTCGAACACTCGAGACAGGCGCGCTTTCATTTTGCGGGGTAGAATCGTAGGAATGGAAACGACCGTGCACACGCTCGCAGAATTTGAGGCGGAGGCGACACGCTTTGCAAAGACGCTCGCGCCTGCGGGAGACGGGGCCACACTCGTGACCCTCTCGGGAACGCTCGGCGCGGGAAAGACCGCGTTCACGAAGGCGCTCGCAAAAGCGCTTGGCGTCGAAACCGTGGTCAACAGCCCGACATTCGTTCTCGAGAAGATCTACGCGCTTCCGGAGGGGGCACCGTTTGCGAAGCTCATCCACATCGACGCCTACCGGCTTTCGGGGGGCAGTGAGCTCCCGCCGCTCGGGTTTGATGAGGCGATGCGCGAGCGCACGAATCTCATCGTGCTCGAGTGGCCCGAACAGGTTCAAGAAGCGCTTCCGAAACCGGCACACACGATCGCGATCGAGTCCCTCGAAGACGGCTCGCGCCGGATAACGTATGGCAACTGAACGCCGCACATCGAAAAAGAAGGATGGCGCGCCGAAAAAACGGCTGGTGCTCCTTGATTCGCACGCGATCATCCATCGCGCATACCACGCGCTGCCTGATTTCACCTCGCCCACGGGTGAGCCGACCGGCGCGCTCTACGGCCTCGCTTCGATGCTCCTCAAGATCATCGCTGACCTCAAGCCAGACTACATCGCGGCATGCTACGACCTCCCGAAGCCCACGATCCGCCACGCGGCGTATGAGGGGTACAAGGCGACGCGCGTAAAGACAGACGATGCGCTTGCTACGCAACTCACGTCTTCGCGCAAAGTGTTCGAAGCTTTTTCCATACCGATCTATGAGCGCGAAGGGTTCGAGGCGGATGATCTTCTTGGCACCATTGCCGAAGAGATGAAAAAACAGGGAGGAGTCGAGGTAATCATCGCTTCTGGCGACATGGATACGCTCCAGCTGGTCGACGATGAGGTGGTGAAGGTTTACACGCTCAAGAAGGGGATTAACGACACCATTCTGTACGACGCAAAAGGCGTCGAAACACGCTATGGGTTCCCGCCAGCCCTGATTCCCGACTACAAGGGGCTTCGCGGCGATCCCTCAGACAACATCAAGGGTGTTCCTGGTATCGGAGACAAGACGGCGACCGAATTGGTCACGGCATTTGGCACGATCGAGGCGATATACGACCTCCTCAAAAAGGGTGATGAGCCGTTCACGCAAAAAGGCATAAAGCCCCGCATGATCGCGCTTCTCAAGGAGCATGAAGAAGACGCGCGATTCTCGAAGAATCTCGCCATCATTCGCACCGATGCGCCGATCGCGTTCGCGCTTGCAAAGAATGCGTGGCCGGATGGCGCGGATCTTAAGACCATACTCGCGCTTTTCGATGAGCTCGGATTCCGTTCGCTACGCGATCGTGCCCGCGCCGCGTTCCATGCGCCGCGAGGAGACGAGGCAACAGAGCGCGAACGCGAACCGGAAATCGAGGAGTCGATCGATCCGGCGCGCCTCGCCGAAGCAAAAGTCATGCTCTGGCTCATTTCTTCTGATTTTACGAACCCCTCGAAAGAAGATGTGCTCGCGTTCACCAAAAAAGAACGATTCGAAGAGGCGTACACGGTACTCGTCCAAAAGATTTCTGAACTGGGTCGCGTGCAGGATGTGTATGAAAAGATCGAAAAGCCGCTTATCCCGATAGTCGCAGAAATGCAGCGCCACGGAGTCCTGGTTGATGCGAGGGTGCTCGACGAGCTTAGGGAGCGGTATCAGAAAGATCTCACGGCAGTCGAGGCACGCATCTATGCGCATGCCGGTCACGAGTTCAATGTGAGCTCCCCGAAGCAGCTCGGTACCGTCCTTTTTGATGAACTGAAGCTGGTTCCTGAGCGCCAGAAGCGCACGGCGGGCGGCGAGCGCTCAACGCGTGAGAGCGAGCTTGAGAAGATACGCGAGCTCCACCCGATCGTTGCCGATATACTCGAATTCCGCGAGATAAAAAAACTGCTCTCCACCTATATCGAGAACATACCGCCGCTTCTTGATGATGCGCATCGGCTCCATGCCGAGTTCCTTCAAACCGGCACCACCACCGGCCGCATGGCTTCCCAGAATCCGAATCTCCAGAACATCCCGCTTCATTCGGAACGTGGGCGCGCCATACGTCACGCGTTCATCGCCCCAGAAGGGTTTACGCTCATCGCGCTCGACTATTCGCAGATCGAGCTACGGCTTGCCGCCATACTCTCGGGTGATGAGAAGCTGTGCGAGATTTTCCGGAACGGGCGCGACGTGCATCGCGAGGTCGCCGCGCACGTGTTCCATGTTGCGCCTGACGACGTCGATCTCGAGATGCGTCGTCGGGCGAAGGTGATCAATTTCGGCATTCTTTATGGCATGGGCGTGAATGCGCTCCGCCAGGCGCTCGGTTCGACCACCGCCGAGGCCCACGCTTTTTATGACGAATATTTCGGACAGTTCACGGAGCTTGCGGAGTATCTGGAGCGTACGAAAGGCTTTGCGCGAAAGCATGGCTATACCGAAACGTTGTTCGGGCGCCGCCGGCAGTTCCCGGAAATGAAATCATCGCTTCCCTATGTGCGTGCGCAAGCGGAACGCATGGCCATCAATGCGCCGATGCAAGGAACGCAATCAGACATCATCAAGCTCGCGATGGTGCAAGTGGACGAGATGCTTCGCGAAGAGGGGAAGCGGGACGACGCGCACCTGCTGCTCCAAGTGCACGACGAGCTGGTGTACGAGGTGCGTGCCAATCAGGCGAAAGCGCTCGGTGCGCACATCAAGGACATCATGGAGTCGATCGTGAGGGGAGAAGAGACGCGCGGCGTGCCGCTCATCGCCACGATGAAAACGGGACCTTCGTGGGGAGACCTGCAATAACCGCATATGCTCTATCTCTTTTACGGATCGGACGTCGATAAGGTGCGCACAAAAGCATTCGCATGGATTGCTGCGGCGCGCACAAAAGAGCCGAATCTGGCGTATACGCGCATTGCAAAAGAGGAGCTTTCGGAGAGCGCTCTTCTTGAGGCCGTGCAATCCGGGAGTCTTTTCGCAACGCGCACGCTCACGCTCCTCGATGACCCGTTCCAGAAAGCGGGAGATGGTGAAGATGCAGAGGGGGAGAGCGGGTCAGTGCTTGAGGACATGCTTGATATGATTGCCGACTCGGAGAATGTGATCGTAGTGCTCGCGCCGAAACTCCACGCGGCGAAAGCGAAGAAGTTCGCGGCGAAAGCGAAGATGGCCTACGTGTTTGACGCGGCACAGAAAGCGCCTCCCCGCGGATTCAATGCAAACCTGGTGAATGCGCTTGCTCTGCGCGATCGTCAAAAGCTCTGGCTTGAACTCGTGCGCGCGCTTCGCGCGGGAGACGCGCCCGAGATGCTTCACGGCCTTCTTCATTGGAAGGCACGCGACCTCATGGAAAAAGGTGCGCGCGGGTGGAAGACCGAGGAGGCGCGTACGCTCTCGCTCCGGCTCATCAGTCTCGTTCAAGAGTCGCGCAGGAGGGGGGAGGAGCTCTCCGAGTCGCTCGAGCGCTTCGCGCTCTCGATCTAGTCTTTCAGGCCCTCGAGCTCGCGCACTGCTTTCTCAAGCGCCTTTGCCATCTCCTCTCGGCCACGCTCTTCGTGTCCGGCGCGAATTGCTTCCTGCAGCTCCCCAATCGCTTTTTCTCCAAGCTGATCAGCGGTAATCTCGCCCACCTGTATGAGATCCTCAGGCTTCTCGAGCTTCTTTTTCTGCTCGAATCCTGCTGGTTTAGGTCCTTCAAATGCCATACGGGGAGTATAGCATCACAGGACAATTTTTTGTGTGGCCACGAATAATTTGCACGCCGTCGCGTGCAAATTTTCTCGGCCCCCGCTCGCGGTTTGGCGCGCTCGCCGAACAACGCTCCGCGTCGCACTAGTATGAAAAAACGACACGCAGGTGTCGTTTTCGTCTAGTGCGCCCACCAGGATTCGAACCTGGGACCGTCTCCTTAAAAGGGAGCTGCTCTACCGACTGAGCTATGGGCGCGCGTTACTGACACCTAAAACCTAACACCTAACCCACCGCATTTCTAGTACGTGAACGCGTCGACCGTTTTTCCCTCAGCATCGAGAAGTTTCACTACCTCATGCTCAGTTCGCCAGAGCGTGTCTTTGCGTCCCAGATAGATACGCCAGGTGCGTTCTGAAAAATCGGCATCCGCACGGTGCGCGTCGACGCAGCCATTGTAGGTGAGATACGAAGTAAGGAATGAGCGGCAGGCGTTCGAGAGGCGTGACGGGGCGCGGTTGATGATCTCGCAGCGATCGACCTCGTCGACATACTCGATGCACTCCGGATCTTGGATATAGTTGCCGCGATAGTAGGTTTGTAATTCGGTTTCAGGCAAAGGGCATGAGCCGGGAAGCGACGGGGAGAAAGATTGGAAATAGGAGAAATAGCCGATGCACTTGTTTTCCTGGAAGGAGATGCCGAGCGGAGAGCGGCCGCTCACGATGAATGCGCGCTCGCCCGGCTGAAGGACTATCGGGAGCGCCTGATTTACCACGCCTGCGCGAAGCACGTCTGCGCCGCCAGGAATAGTTGCTGTTTCCCCCGTCGCCTCGCTCCGCAGCGTCCATCCAGAGATAGTGACCGGACCGTCCGCGTTACTGGAGAGGGAAATCTGCACGTATTCCGTTTCCGGATCACGCTCTTCGGAGTCGGTGTCGTCCGGATCCTCCAAGTCCCCCAGTACGATGTGATGGCTCATGCGCATGGTTCCGCGGTGCACAGATGGCGTGCCGAACGCGACACCGCCAACTTCTGAGGAGGTGGTGCGGTCCGCGCCGACGGAAAATCTACTCCCCGAGCCATCTTTTATCTGATAGGGAGATTTCGGGAGTGAGAGGTAGGTGCCGCCGCCAAGCGCGCCGGGAAGCGCAAGCGTCGGTCCGGAAAAAGAGAGGGGCCGCGAGGGGCCGCCGGTCGCAAGCCACAGCAAGAACATGAATGCGAAGATGCCGATGAAGGGCCATGCGTCGTGCATTCCACCATCATACCGCGCGGTTATACTACGCGCATCATGAAACGTGCCGTAATCGAGAAAGAGATCGGAGAGACGCCGCTTGCGGCGCTCACGAAGTGGAAAAAAGAGCACTCGGAGTATGAAACACTCCCGGCGAGCTATGCGGGACGGCTTGATCCGATGGCCTCAGGAAAGCTTCTGATGCTTTTCGGGGATGAGTGCAGGAAACAGAAACGATACACAGGCCTTGATAAGGAATATGAGATCGAGGTTCTGCTTGATGTGGGAAGCGACACGGGTGATGTGCTCGGTGTTGTCTCGTATGCAGATAAAGAAACGATACCGACGGAGTCAGCGCTTGCCGCTGCGCTCCTCAAAGAGCGCGGCGCGCATCTCGTGGCATACCCAGTCTTCTCGTCGAAAACGGTGAATGGTACGCCGCTTTTTCTCCATGCGCTTACCGGTACGCTCGGGACCATAGAGATTCCGAAACATATCGAACGTTTTTATCGAATCGAGCATCGTGGTACAGACGCGTATGCGCGCGAAACGCTCAAGAAGCGCATCCACGATCTGCTGCTTCGTGCACCGAAGACGAACGAGTCGTCGAAACGTCTCGGGGAGGATTTTCGTATCGACGCGGTGCGCGCGAGTTGGGAACGTGCGTTTGGAGCAGCTCCGGCCCGGGATTTCACCGTTGTGCGGCTTCGGGTCGTCTCTGGCTCTGGTGCATACATGCGTTCGCTCGCGGGCCGCATCGGGGAGACGCTCGGCACGAAGGCGCTCGCGCTTTCTATACGCCGGACAAAGATAGGGAAGTACGTATCAATAGGCGACCGTTTCGGGTTCTGGAGCAGATCCTATTAGGCAGTGTTCACACAACTACGGGGAAGTTGTGTGAACACTGCCTAGCGGATAGCTTGTTTTATCGAGCGCTTAGCAAGCTCTTCTCGCGCGACCGCGGCGTCGCTCCAGGGCGTTTTCTTGCCGTTCGCCTCCATAATAAATGGATCAGTGCCTTTGCCGGTGATGAGTACGGCGTCGCCAGGCCGGGCGGCAGCAAGCGCCGCTCGTATCGCCTCACGGCGATCCATGACTATCTGCGGCGTGCGCTTCATGCCTTTTGCCATTTCAGTCACGATTGCGCGCGGATCCTCATCGTACGGGTCCTCGTTCGTGAGTATCACCTCGGCACACGCTTCGTCGGCGATGCGGCCCATCTCGGGGCGTTTCCAGGTGTCGCGACCGCCGCCGGTGTTCCCGAGCACGCAAATCTTGCGGACGGGGTATGCCGCGTAGAGCGCGGCGAGCGAGTCGGGCGTGTGCGCGTAGTCGATGATGACCTCGAAATCCTGGCCCTCCTGAATTCGCTCGGTGCGGCCCGGAATGCGCTCGAGTGTCGCAAGCGCGTCGCGCGTCTTTTCCAGAGGGATACGCAAGAACTCGGCAGTCCTGATGACCGCAAGCGCGTTCATGATGCTGAAGCTCCCAGGAAGCTTGAGAGAAAACGCGACGTTGCTATAAGTGAATGATGCGGTGCCTGGGCCAAGCACCACATCTGTCGTGTCCTCGTATGAGAATGGCAGCCGCTCCTCTACGGGGAGCGTAAGGTAGGGTGCGCTGTGCTCGTTGTCAGCGTTCGCAATGATGGCGCGCGGGCGCTTCGGCGAGCGCGCAAGCTCTTTTCCTATCAATAATTTCGCAGACGCATACTTCTCGAACGAACCGTGCGATTCGATATGTTCTTTCTGGAGATTGGTGAACACGAGCGCATCGAGAAACAGGAATCGGTGGCGATGCTGGAGCGCCGCTTCAGAAGTGATTTCGATCACCGCATGCGTCGCACCCTTACGCACTGCTTCTGCGAGGAATTTCTGGACGAACCCGCGGCCTGGGAGCGTCATCTTATAGAGATTCGGTCTGGTTTCGTTTCGTATCGCGAACCGGATGGTGCCCGCGACTGCGGTGGGTATGCCTGCAGCAGAGAGGGTGGTATAGAGCATCTCGGTCACGGAGGATTTTCCTTTCGTGCCCGTCACGCCGACTACGGTGAGTTTTTTTGCGGGGAATCCATACCAGAGCGCAGAAAGATACGCCCATGCGAAGTGGTACGGAGAGAGGAGAATACGCCGCAGTTGCCGCATCATGCCTTCTTTCCCGAGAGCGCGGCGCGCAGCCGGGCTTCTTTGCCGGTGACGCTCGTCGGTACCTGCGTAAGCGCCCCTCGTGCCTCGCGCTCGGTGTAGCCGAGGGCGACGAGCGTATCAAATACCTCAGCGTCGTCATCGCTCCCCGCGTCTTTCTTTTGCGCAAGCTTTTCCGAAAGCTCGACGGCAAGTTTCTCAGCAGATTTCTTTCCGAGGCCGGCGACGCGGGTGAGGTACGCGATATCGCGTCTCGCAATCGCGCTCTCGATGCCTTCGCGCGACGAGCGGCGCAAGAGCGCAAGCGCGGTCTTGGGGCCGACGCCAGAAACCGTGAGCGCAAGCTCGAAAAAGTCGCGATCGAGCGGATCTCTGAAGCCGTAGAGCTCCATTCCATCCTGTTTTACGGCAAGGTGGGTAGCGAGCGATACGGTTGTTCCGGGGAGAATGCCGTCCGTCTGGTGCATGCGCACCTCGATACCAAAACCAGCGACGTCTATGACGGCGGTTCCGAGTCCGGTCGCGAGAACCTTTCCGGAAATGAGGCGGATCATCCACTCATCATACAGGCAGGAGGGTGAGGGGAGTAGAGAGCCGACACCTCGTTAGGCGCGCTTGCGGATAATGCAGGAATGTCTTAGGATGCGCGGACATGGCAATCACATCCTCTGCAAAGAAGGCGCACCGCGCATCGCTCAAGAAGCGCGTCTTTAATATGCGCCGCAAGAATGCGCTCGCGGACGCGGTGAAGTCGTTCTCAAGGGCTGTTGCCGCAAAAGACGTTGCGGGCGCAGGAAAACTCCTTCCCGACGCATACCAGGCTATCGACAAGGCGATGAAGCGCGGCATCATCAAGAAGAACACGGCAGCACGCAAGAAGGCGCGCCTCGCCGCAGCTCTGAAGCGCGTAAGCGCGTAACAAAACCGCCCGAAAGGGCGGTTTTGTTTTACTAAGCGTATTGCTCCACGTATTCGCAATTCGCTAAGTGCTCTCGACTACCACAGGAGTACTTCCATTTTACTAACGCGGAGTACCGCGAAGTAAAATTGGTCGCCCGTCTCGCGGTGCTCGCTGCTGCTCGCACAACGCTGCGACAAGCACAAAAGCACAAAAAGCTGCGCAGGCAGCTCTCTGTGTCTTTTGTGCTCCCGGCAGGAATCGAACCTGCATTTCCTCCTTCGGAGGGAGATGTCCTATCCATTGAACGACGGGAGCGTTGTCGGTCACTATATAGGAGGAGTGACGAAGCAGGAAGGTTTTGTATCTGGTTTGTGGTCACGAGTTGCGGATACTTTGCTGCATGCATTCACCACAAGGGCACCT
>CAYVUT010000006.1:0-17362 GCA_964455225.1 uncultured Candidatus Saccharibacteria bacterium | reverse complement strand
TTTGTGGTCACGAGTTGCGGATACTTTGCTGCATGCATTCACCACAAGGGCACCTCTCGTTTCCTAAGTCGCTTCACTCCTAAGGAAACGAAGTCGCGCAAAGTATCTCGCACTCTCGACCCCGGCTCGCTGTGCTCGCCGAGCCTCGCACATAGCTCCGCCAAGCACAACGCACAACACCTGCCGCAGGGCAGGTGTTGTGTCGGTTGTGCTCCCGGCTGGAATCGAACCAACATTACATCCTCCGCAAGGATGCGTCCTATCCATTGAACGACGGGAGCGTACTCAGACTCTATAGGGAAATGTGGAAAAAAGAAAGGTCAAAACCCCAGCCAGTGCGCTACCAGGTCGGGGAAAGTGTGTCGGTGCTCTGCTTCATCGACACGTTCCAACAGCACGGCATACACCGCATCAACATCTACGTTTTCAAGCGGAACCACAAGGTGCGGCGCGAATACGCTCTCAGTTTTTATGGAAAGCTGTGGCGGAAGCTTTCCCTCAATGTCTTCAAGCACGGAGAATGAGGTCATGCGTTCGAACGGGTGAAAATCCTCCCCGATCACAAGCCCCTCTATAGTGAGTTCGAAACGGTGGGTGGGCGGGTGCTTGAGCGTGCGCAGCGCGATGGTGCCGGAAGCGACCAGGATAAGAAGGGCGAGGAGAATGTTGCCGAACAGCACTGCGGCTATGCCGAGTGCGGCAGCGATGATGCCGAGCGCCCAATACCAATCGGCGCTTTTCGGTTCGTGGTCATATTCTTTTCCTTCCCACGCGAAAAGGATCTCGCGAGCCATGAGGAAACTATAGCATCATGCACACGCTTATTTTTGCGCGCTGTGCGAAATGTTTGTAGCGGAGGGGGCGAGATTCGAACTCGCGGTACCTTGCGGTACTCCGGTTTTCAAGACCGGTGCACTAAACCACTATGCGACCCCTCCGTGAACTAATTTCCTACGGGAACTGATGATGCATCAGTTCCCGTGGTCTTTGCAAGCTCGACGGACTTCGGACGGAACCAAATGAGGTAGACGACCTCGAGAATGCCAAACGTGTTGAGGACCAGAAGTGCGATGAACCAGTTGCGTTGACCTGCACGCGCCGCATACCAGAGCGAGAATCCCTTGAGTGCGAGGATGGTGAGGATGAGCGCGGTGATGAGTGTGAATGCGCCCAGCATGGGTAGGAGGCCGAATGTGCCCTCGAACGCAGTGAGATTGTTCATATACATATCCCCGAGCATAGCATATCCTTATTTGGACCATGAGATACCTCGGCATTGACTATGGAAGCAAGAAAATAGGCCTCGCTCTCTCAGATGAGGCGGGCGCAATGGGTTTTCCGCACAAGATCATTCCGAATACGCCAAAACTCGCGGAGGAGCTGTGCGCGCTTATCGCGAAAGAAAACGTCGGCGCGGTCGTGATGGGGGAGTCGAAGGACTTTGCGGGACAAGACAACCCGATCGCGCAGGAAGCCCGCACGCTTGCGGAGACCCTGAAGACGCAGGCGGGCGTGCCGGTGTTCTTTGAGCCAGAAGCGCTCACGAGCGCGGAGGCGCGCCGCAGCCAGTTGCGAGAGGTGAAATCCCGCGCTCCGCAGGAGCGCGGGCCTATTGACGACCGTGCCGCCGCACTTATCCTTACCAGCTATCTCTCACGCCACCATGACGCATAAGCCACGCATTTCAATAGAGGATTTCAGCAAGATAGAGGTAAGCGTCGGTACCGTACGCGCGGCGGAGCGCGTGCCGGAAACCGACAAGCTCATCAAATGCAGCGTTGATTTCGGAGAACCGGAAGGTCCGCGCACTATAGTTTCCGGAATCGCAGCCTATGCGGCTCCGGAAGAGTTGGTGGGGCGTCAGCTTGCGTACGTCACTAATCTTGAGCCGCGCACCATCAAGGGCATAGAATCGAACGGCATGCTGTTTGCGGTAGGGGAGGGCGATTCCTTCGCGTTTCTTGCGCCAAGCAAAGAAGTGCCGCCCGGTACCGCTGCGCACTGACATACGTTTTCCTCTCTCCTCCTCGAATTCCGTAGGGAGAGCCT
Organism: uncultured Candidatus Saccharibacteria bacterium; assembly: GCA_964455225.1. Taxonomy (GTDB): domain Bacteria; phylum Patescibacteriota; class Minisyncoccia; order Phycocordibacterales; family Phycocordibacteraceae; genus C7867-001. Next base: position 15,313 of record CAYVUT010000006.1, on the reverse strand, counting down.
GGTATCATAGCTGCATGCTCGCTGGCATTCGCCACTCACTCGCATCTGCATTTGCACCGCCCCGCTACTTAGTTCCGCCAACGGTCGGGATCGATCTTTCAGCGAGCGGCATCAAGATCGTCATGCTTCGCGACACGGCGCAAGGACCAGTTCTCTCGAATTACGTCGATCATCGCTTGCCAGGAGGTGCGTTCGCTGATGGCGAGGTGGCCGATCGTGCCGCGATCATCAGTGCACTCCAAATGCTGGCAAAGAAGCATGCGTTTACCCATGCCGCCGCGAGCCTCCCGGAACTCAAGTCGTTCTTATTTGAGACGAATGCTTCTGGGCGCACCAAAGATGAGTGGCGCATAACCGTTGAGCCGCATCTCGATGAACTCGTGCCGCTGCCGCCCGCAGAAGCAATGTTCGATCTGGTGCCGGTCGGTGTTGCTGAGGGTGACGCGGTCAGCGTAGCGGGAGTGGGATACGCGCGCCGCGTCGTTGAGGAAATGCTCTCCGTATACGACGAAGCCGGGATTACCATAACGGCGTTTGAGGGAGAGTCGTTTGCCGCGTCGCGCGCGCTCCTGCCGCACGGCGACACCTCAACGACCATGATCATTGATGTGGGCCGGAGTACTACGAAGCTCTCGATCGTTGCGGGGCGCATCCCGCGCTTTACTACGACCATAGGGATCGGCGGACATGCGCTCACCCTTGCGGTGCAGAAGTACTTCGGCGTGACGGAAGAAGAGGCGCGCCGCATCAAGGCTGAACGCGGCATCCTTTCCGCATCGGAGAACGAAGAATACATGAGCGTCATGTTCTCGACCGTGTCGGCGATCAAAGATGAGATCGTGACGCGACTCCAGTATTGGCAGGGCAAGGCCGCACATGCCGGTGCGCACGAGCCGGTGTCACGTGCGATTCTTGTCGGCGGGAACGCGTCGCTGCGCGGTTTTCCGGAATACTTGGAGGGCGTGCTCCGGATCCCGGTTTCCATGGGAGACGTGTTCACGAATCTCGCCTCGCGCGATGCGTGGGTGCCGTCAGTGAGCCGAGCGGAGTCGCTCGCCTACGCGACAGCGATAGGTCTCGCCCTTAGATCCTATGTACGCTGAACTCACCAACCTGCTCCCCGAAGATCGAGTACGTACGCTCCGGCGCGGCTACTTCATGCGTCTTGTAGCTGTCGCGGTCACCCTTCTGACGGCGATCGTAGCAATAACCGGAACGCTCCTCGTGCCGGTGTATGTCTATCTGAAAGTCGACGAGAAAGAGAAGAGTGATGAGCTCGCGCTCATCACGCGCGCACTTGCCTCGACGGACGAAGTGCAGCTCGATGCGCGGCTTACGGCGCTCTCAAAGAAGGCCACGCTTCTCGCGTCACTCGAGAGCACCACGAAGGCGTCAGCCGTGATCCGTGACGTGCTCGGAGTTGCGCGTCCTGGCATCACGCTCTCGGGCTTCACGCTCACGCCGGTGCCGGGAGCGAAGACGAGCGGCATGAATCTGCTCGTTTCGGGTACCGCATCGACCCGGGATAGGCTCCGTGCCTACCAGCTCGCGCTTCTTGATGCTCCCTTCGTGCAGGCTGCCGACCTTCCGATTTCCGCGTATGCGAAAGATACGAACATCTCGTTTATCATTACGATTACGCTCGCCCAAATGCCATGACCGCTTCCCCCACACGAGTCATCATCGCTCTCCTCATCTTTGTCGCCGCTCTCGTGGCGTACGGCATGTGGTATAGGAGCGTGACGATCGTGAGTGCGCGTACTGTGGATCTCGCGGCCCAGATTGAGACCAAGACCGCAACACAGAAACGGATCGCTGCCATTCGTGCAGCGCTCGACGAGCTTGCAAACGATGAGGCGCGAGTCAATCAGTACTTCGTCTCCCCGGATACCGTCGTCTCGTTCCTTGAAGAGCTGCAGGCGCATGGCGCAGACACCGGCGCTTCGGTCGATGTGCTATCGGTGTCGGCGGGAACGGCTACTACTCAACCGACCCTCCAGATCAGTCTCGTCATCGACGGTTCTTTTAATGCGGTCATGCAAACCATCGGCCGGATCGAGTACGCGCCGTATCACGTTTCCGTGAGTTCGCTTGCGCTCAATCTGGCGAAAGCGTCGCCAAGCGCCGAGGCGCAAGCGGAAGACACGTGGAGTGCCACCATGCAGATCGCCGTCGGTTCGCTCCCCTCAGAAGGAGCGGCGAGCCCGTCCACCAAAACGCCATGAAACGCCTCACCGAGAATCTTGCACACCTTTTCCGCTATGGAGAGCGTATCGAGCCGACACGCGACTGGTTCGTGCTGCTCACGATTTTCGGCATGCTTTTTGTCGTGAGCGCAGTATGGAATGCGTGGCTCTTTAATCGCGTTGTTTCCGGAAACTCCCTCGCTCCTGTTGCCACGTCGACCTCGGCTACCTTCAGTAAAGCGTCACTTGACGCCGTTGAGCATCTTTTTGAAGAACGTGCTGCCGAAGAGGCGAAGTATGCCAATGGCGAGTACGGCTTCACTGACCCCTCGAGATGAGGTAGGGTGAAGATGCCTCTATAGCACAATGGATAGTGCAGCGGACTTCTAAGCCGTCGATGTTGGTTCGATTCCAACTGGAGGCACAAAATAAGCGAAGCTGATTTTGGCGCCCAGAGCACGCCGTCTGCACGGCGTGCGTTTGGAATCGAAGGCCGGAGCATGTCCGAAGTTTTATGAGGACAGCGAGGCGGGGTCGCGCATGCTTAGCGAGCGGAGCGAGCTTAGCAAAGCGTGACCGAAACCGTAATCGGGGTTCCAACTGGAGGCACAGGTGCAAAAAAGAACCACCGCGCATGCGCGGTGGTTCTTTTTGTGGGCATGGGGAGACTCGAACTCCCAAGGGTTGCCCCATACGCTTCTGAGACGTACGCGTATACCAGTTCCGCCACATGCCCGCGGGAACGCTCGCGTGTGCCAGCTGTGCGCGGTGAGGGACTTGAACCCCCGACCTTCTCAGTGTAAATGAGTTGCTCTACCAACTGAGCTAACCGCGCCTGTGTGCCCGGACTCCTTTGGAGGAAACGTAAATGGCTGGGTACAGCCTCCACCAATTGAGCTAACCGCGCCTGTCATCGCACACTCAGAAGATAGCGCAAGAAACCGAATTCCGCTACGCTTGGTTCTTATACGCTATGAACGAACGTCTGGAAGCCATTGTCTCGGGCCGTGTCCAGATGGTGATGTATCGGGATTTCGCCATGCGCAAGGCGCGCAGCCTCAAGCTGGTTGGGGAAGTGAAGAATCTTCCTGATGGAACGGTGCGTGTGGTTGCCGAGGGTCCGTCGGATGCACTCAGAGTTTTTGTTGAGAAGCTCAAAGAGGGTTCACTGCTTTCGCGTGTCGACGGAGTCGTGGTGTCTTGGCTCCCTGCGACCAATGAGTATTCGGATTTCCACATCTCGTATGGCTCCTGATTCTAAACCTATCGTCGCTCCCGCATGTGTCGGCATCATTATGGATGGCAATCGCCGATGGGCGAAGGATCATGGCCTGCCTACGCTTGAAGGCCATCGCAGAGGGCTCGAGAAGCTCAAGGAAATCACTCGTGCGGCATTTTCCGCTGGAGTTAAAACGCTCTATTTCTACGCCTTCTCGACTGAAAATTGGAATCGCGCGCCCGAAGAGGTGTCGTATCTCATGAATTTGTTTGCGGGCGCAATAAAAAATGAGCTTGCAGAACTTAAGAGCGAGGGGGTACGCGTGCGTTTTGTGGGCGATCTCACGCGCCTCTCCCCCGAGCTTCTTAATTCAGCACGGGCTCTCGAAGCAGAGACGGTTCATGGGCAGAAGGGGACATTGGCGCTCTGTCTCTCCTATGGCGGCCGTCCCGAGATTCTTGCGGCAGTAAATACCGTACTTGAAGCAGGGAAGACGCAGGTAAGCGAAGAGGAGTTGCGTGCCGCACTGTGGGGCGGCGATCTGCCTGACCCAGATCTCATTGTCCGTACAAGCGGAGAGCGGCGCCTCTCGAATTTCCTTACTTGGCAATCTGCATATAGCGAGCTTGCCTTCACGAAAACCAAGTGGCCAGACTTCACTGAAGCAGAGCTGCTTCAGATTTTCAGCGATTACGCTTCTCGTGAACGCCGGCACGGAAAGTGAGGAGGTGGTAGTGTGCGGGTATGGATCTCCCGATTCTCTATGAAGATGCTGATGTGGTCGCGGTGGCAAAACCGGCGGGCGTAATGACGCACGGGGATGGCCGGACCAGCGCAGAGACGGTGGCGGACTGGTTTTACGCTCGATACCCTGATTCTCGAGAGGTGGGAGAGCCGCAGAAGCTTCAGGATGGCACCTTGCTTGCGCGACCGGGCATTGTGCATCGGCTGGACGCTGACACCTCTGGCGTTCTCGTGCTCGCGAAGAATCAGGCAGCACACGCATTTCTCAAAAAAGCCTTTCAAGGGCGGGATATCAAGAAAACATATCTCGCGTTTGTGTATGGCGTGCCGAAGGAGCGGGTGGGAACGATTGATTTCGATATAGGCCGATCGCGCAAGGATTTCCGGCTGCGCTCCGCGCAGCCGAAGGCGAGTGGAAAACTACGCGATGCACTCACGCGCTACGAAGTGGTGAGCGACAATGGCACGCACGCGCTCATGAAGGCGATGCCGGAAACGGGCCGTACCCACCAAATCCGCGTGCATTTGAAAGCGATCCATCATCCCGTGGTCTGCGATCCGCTCTATGCGCCGAACCATCCTTGCGACCTGGGCTTTTCCCGTCTCGGGCTTCACGCATACGCGCTCGACCTGCCGCTTCCCTCTGGCGGAAGGAGGGAGGTGATTGCCCCCTTGCCCGGGGAGCTTGCGGGCGCGCTCGTCGCATTCCCGGGGACCGATTTGTTTTTGCGTTAGAAAAGCACTCATGGTAGAGTGCGCCCACTATGAAAGCAGTCATTTCTCCCGTAAACACGGAAGGACGCGCAAAGCTCGGCATTCGCTCGGGCGACACGGTGCGTGTCAAACAGAAGATTACCGAGGTCAAGAAGAGCAAGGGCGCAGATAAGAAGGAGAAGGCGACGAAAACGACGCGTCTCCAGGCCTTCGAGGGTCTCGTGTTGTCCGTGAAGCACGGTACTGAAGCGGGAGCAACGTTCACCGTACGCGCAACGCTCTCTGGCGTCGGCGTCGAGAAGACGTTCCCGCTCTACTCCCCGATGATCGACTCCATCGAGATCATCCGCCGCTCCAAGGTGCGCCGCGCAAAGCTCTATTTCATCCGTGAGAAGGCGACCAAGGAGATCCGCCGCCAGCTCCGTAATGCGCGCATGATGGGCGTGAAGAGCGACGAGACTATCGCCCCCGCAGAGGCCGAGGCTCCCGCTGAGCCGGCCACCGAGGAAAAGAAAGAGGAGGCAGTCGCTGCATAATGATCAGAAAATCCCGCCCGCTAGCAAAGCGGGCGGGATTCGTTTATAGTGCATCCTGTTCGTAATGCCCAGGTGGCGAAATTGGTAGACGTACTACCTTGAGGTGGTAGCGCCCGCAAGGGCATGGAGGTTCGAGTCCTCTCCTGGGCACAGATCAGAACGAGCAGTGTTTCGTCTCATTCGGATGAATGGTTTTTTGGCGTCAATACTGACGATTTTGCTCGTCAGCGTGAGGTTCGAGCCGATCGTCGAGATGATCTGGCGCTTTAACGCGCCATCTCCACTGCGGTACAGATTCAGGGCCTGATTGCTGAACCAAACGACCGCAAGCGCAGGTTCGACCCATTGGTCAGCATTCCCCACGGACGCGAGCTTTTGCTCAAGCTCCAGTCGCTGTGCCAGCAGCTGGTTGCGCTGCTCGCTGAACTCGGTGTCGCTGATCAGGTCACGAACCCGGAGTCGGGTCAGGTTCTCCAGATATCGGCCGGTGTCTTCGATCGCCTGTGAAAGCGCACGCTTCTCTTCTGTGAACCCAAGCGTCTTTTCCGTCTTTGCCGTCCGAATGCGTGCGACGATCCAGTTGTGATGCTGCTCCGAGATAGTATGTTCGGACAGGAATGCCTCGAAGGCGGCATCCAGCGCTTTTGCTGAGATGTACGGCTGCGAGCAGCGGTGATCCAGACGCTTCTTGGTGCAGTGGTAGTAGACGTAGTGGTAGCCGTATCGGTTCGTTCTTTTCTCGGCCGTGACCATGAGACCGCACTCACCGCACCGAATCATGCCCGTGAATGGGAAGTGATGCTTCTTGGGGGATGGGACGTGATCTCGGCCCAGGATCGCCTGTACCCGCTGCAACTCGCCCCAAGTGACGAGCGGCGTGTGCGCGCCTCGGTACGTTTCACCTCGCCACTGAATGACGCCGGCATAGAAGGGGTTGCCAAGAATGCCGTGCACGGCGCTCACCACAAGGAAGTTGCCGCCGGAGCGTTTTCGCTGCAGCGTTCGGAGACCCCAGGCGCGCGTTTCCATCGCAATCGCGCGGACGGAATGCGTGCCGCGGAGTGCAAGATCGAAGATGCGGCGCACGAGCGCAAACCGGTCCTCATCGACCGTGATCGTTCCCGTGACGGGGTCATTGAGGTAGCCGATCGGCGGCCGATTCGGAAGCCAACCGCGTGTGAGCTTGGCGCGATTGCCGCGCTTCACGTTCTCGCTCAGTGAATCGACGTAGTACTTCGAGTACCCGAAGATGATTGAGAGCATGAACTTGCCCTGCGGGTTGTTCTCGAAACTGAACGTCGAAAACTTGAGATTGCGGAGCTTCTGGCCGTCGAGCAGATAGATAATCCGTCCGCCGTCGACCGAATTGCGAGCAAGACGGTCTGGGTGCCAGGCGATGATGCCGTCGGCTTCGCCGTGCTCGATGCGGTCCAGCATTTGATTGAACACCGGCCTGCCCGGCGCCGTGGCGCTGTATGACTCTTCGAGCCGGTCGACGATGGTGATGTCCGACTGAGCAGCGTATGCACGCTCCAGCTCGGCACGCTGCGATTCGATCGACAGAACCTGCCGATCCTCGGATTCCATGGACTTGCGGCAGTAGATGAAGTACCGCATAGGAGGGGATGCCTCAACGGTACCACTTCCGCCGGATTTGTCATGGTGGGCGATTGAAAGGGGCATCGCCCGGCTGTCGGAATGTTTGTTTGTACGCATCGAGTCAGCATGCCGGAACCAGCCCGGATTCCAAGCCAGGGGATCTCGCCTGAGCGGCAAGTCGCTCCGTCTATGTCTATCGCATCTGCCGCGTAGATTGAGACGCATGGAGAAAAACACTGATCAACCCGTGCGCGTATCCGTAGCGTCCCGCGTCCTTCCGGATGGGCGCCTTGTCGAGCTCGTGCTCCCGCGCAGCGGCAAGAAAACCCTGCTTGCCGTGTCTTCCGGAGCGCAGGTCGACTTGGTCGACGAGCTGCACGTGGACGGGGAGCTGTTTGTTCCCGTCTCGGCGGCGAACAGCCTCATCAAGAACGACGCCATCCTCCTTCCGGAAGGACCGGAGGCCTATGGCGACGTTGCCGCCCTCGTCGCCGACATCGAGACGTACTTCGACCGCTACGTCACGCTCTCCGACTGGTTCCGCCAGCTTGCCGCGTACTACGTCCTCTTCTCCTGGGTATACGACGCCTTCGAGGAACTGCCGTATCTGCGCGTTCAGGCCGAGCACGGATCAGGGAAGACCCGTGCCCTCATTGTCATCGGCTCTCTCTGCTATCGCGCCTTCCTCGCAAGCGGTGCGGCGACCGTATCGCCGATCTTCCATACGCTCGACACCTTCCGCGGCACGCTGGTGCTCGACGAGACGGACTTTCGCTTCAGCGACGCCACGAACGAGCTGGTGAAGGTCTTCAACAACGGCAACGTGCGCGGCTTCCCGGTGTTCCGAACCGCGATCACCCTGAAGCGCGAGTTCGATCCGCGTGCCTTCCACGTGTACGGCCCCAAGCTCGTCGCCATGCGCCGCTCGTTCGACGACGAAGCGCTCGAAAGCCGCTTCATCACTGAGCGCCTCGATGGGCGCCGCATGCATCCCGGCATTCCCATCAACCTCCCGGCTGCCCAGCGCGTGGAAGCGCGGACGCTCCGAAACAAGCTGCTCCAGTACCGCTTCGATCATCGCTTGAAGTTGAAGGCCGACGACACGCTCGTCGACCCGCTGCTCTCGCCGCGCGCCAACCAGATTCTGGTGCCTTTGCTTTCGGTTATCCCCGATGAGCGTGCGCGGGCGGAGATTCGTATGGCGGTCGGCGAGCATGAGCGGGAGCGCGTCGCGTCGCGCGCAACGAGCACCATTGCGGAGCTGATCGAAGTGCTGGCCGAGTTGTCCTCCGAGAAATCCGGGGCTCCGGTGTCGATTGCGGACCTCACCGCACGCTTTACGGCGCGATACGGCGCCGAATACGAGCGTCCCATCACCGCCAGGTACGTCGGCAGCCTTTTGCGCACCCGCCTCGGAATCACGACGTACAAGAGCCAGGGCGCGTACCACATCGCCGTGAACGCCGAGCGCCTTTCGGAACTCGCGCGGCGATACGGGCTCGCAAGGGGCGAGAACCAGGCCTCGTAGGCGAAAGGCATGATGGCCGTGGATAGGGAGTCAGGACCGCGCTCAACCATTTGAGCGCGGTCCTTTGCTGTATTTCGCAAGCCGACCATCGCGTCTCGCATCCCTCATCGTCCCTACGTCCCCATCTCCAGCCGGACTTGGCCCGTTGCGCACATCTCCCCGTCTTTTGCGCAGGGCGCCTGCCCGAGACAATGCACGCAGACCTGCTCGCTGCTAATGGCGGGTAGTTCTTTCGCCAATGCACAACACGCTTCCATCGTACCTGCGGACGCATCGCAGGAAATGGGCGCTCACGCAGCAGGAGTTGGCCAGACTCCTCGGGATCAAGGGCGCGCAGCACATCTCGCGCCTTGAGAAGGGAGCGCGCCGGCCAAGTATCGCGGTTCTGTTCTCGATTGAAATCATTTTCGGTGTACGGCCTCAGGAGCTGTTCCCGAAGTTCTTCGATGACATCGAGGAACGCACCGTTCGCGAGCTGTATCTCCTGCACGAAGCGCTTGAGGGCGACCCCAAGCCGCACAGCAGACGCAAGCAGCAGCTCGCCGCGGAGGCGCTTGCACGCGCCACCGCACCCACCCCCGCTTATGAATACCAACTCTAAACACCTCGAATCAGTGCTCGCCGTCTTTCCGATGACACGGGGGTATGCCTGCGCGTACTTCGAAGGGCCGAATCGGCCGATCGATTGGGCGACGTCGGAAGTCCCCGGGAAGGCGGCGTATAGGAATAGCCGAACGATGTGGCGCATCGAGCGTCTGCTGGATCGACTGCGTCCGGACCGCGTCGTTCTGGAAGACTGCAGCGAAGAGAAGTCGCCTCGCGGAGATCGGATCAGAGATCTGACCCGCTGTATCGAGGCCGCTGCGGTTGCCCGGATTATGAAGGTTGACCGAATACCGAGGGACGACGTCCAGGCGATCGTCGCGCCGGCCGGGCAGGGGACGAGGTATGAGATTGCCGTAGCGATTGCAAAGCGGTTCCCGGAGTTCGGATACCTGCTCCCGGACAAGCCGCAAATCTGGGAGAGCGAGGGCACTGTGATGGGCATCTTTGCCGCCGCGGCGCTCATCGTCACCCACTACGACAGCGCGTTGGTCGCCGGTACGAAGCCTTGATTGCAGCGCTCTGCGCGCTGCCGCGTCTTACTTCTTGGACTTTCTTTTGTGCGATCGGAGTTCTTCAAGCTTCTTGCTGGCTGCGCGCTTTCCCATCGAACGTGCGGATGCAATCGCTGCCATCTGCGCGGGGCGCGGTCGCGATGTTTCGTGCTCCCAGTTGTACACGCTTTGTGCACTCACGCCGACCAGCTGCCCGAACTCCTCCTGGCTTAGGCCAAGTCGGGATCGAAGCGTGCGCAGCCCCTTGGCGACGAACCGATGCTTGGGCTGGGTCTCGCTGTCGTCCGCTACGGCGCGCGACTTAACGGAGGCTCGACGCAAAGCCGACACCTGCCGTTCAAGGGCCACGATGCTTTTCTTGAGCGCTGCAATCTCGTGCCGCTGCGCCGTCGATGTCCGCTGGAGCGGAGCCACATGCTGCCGCACGGTCTTCTTGGACAGTCGAATGATTTCGGCCTTCAGGAGGCTTGCGATGTCGGGCATAGGGGCACAGTTAGGATGAGGACGTCGGCTGCGGGGGATTGTATCTGTGCGGCAATCGTATGTGCGTATTGACGATTGTGGCAGAGTATCAAGCCCGAATGAGGCCAGCCCGCGCTTTTTCATCTCGTGCAGACAAACAAAACACCCAGCGGTCGCGCTGGGTGTGAAAGATCAAAGCAGCTTACTAAACTCCTCTACCGTTAGGCCGGTCTGTCGGATGATGGCGCGGAGTGTGCCGGATTTGAGATCGCGATTTCCGTGGACTGGCACGGTGACGGTTCGCCTCGTGTCCCCGGGATGCATGAGGACGTGATGGCTCCCCACGATCCGCTCCACGGAAAAACCCGCTTGCTTCAATACCCGAACAACCTCTTTGCCACTGACGACCGGCAATCGTCCGCCGCCCACCTCAAGCCGCAACGGTGACGCGGCGCACTTCGGGAAGCGCGTCTGGTGGAATGGCGATTCCGCAATCCTGCCGATATGCCAGGACGGCGCGGATCGCTTCCGCCGCATTCGCAAGAGCCTCCGCTTCGGTGTCGCCTTCAGTTACGACCTCCGGCAACGCAGGAACGTGAACGGTATATCCGCCCTCCTCCTGCGGCTCCAGCACGACGGTGAAGCTGTGCTGCGTGCTCATGGCGTGTTTCCTCATACGTCGGGAGTATTCCCCTAGCATCCTAGTCCGTGGCCGACGTCTGTCAAACCACCGCTGACGGCAGCGAGTATCCATGCTTTGGTTCAGAAGCGCTGCGCGGCAACTGTGGAAAGTGCTGTCATGCGTCTGCGTCCTCCTCGTCCATGCGACGCCCCTCTTCCAATTGCCGCTCGATCTCCCGGATCGCGTGGCCCCGTAGGTCTTGATAGAGCCCGAATGTCGCGTCGCTCTTAGTCAGTAGCGCGAGGCGCTGCTCTGCCATCGCCTTGAGTCTTAGGTCCACGTCGAACGGCTTGCCAGGAGTTCCCGCGCGGACTCCGCCCACACTGGATGAGAAGATGGCCGCGGAGAGCTCTTTGTGCGCTTTTCGGCTCAGCGTGCGAGCGGCCTTGAGCGCGTGCGTGAGAAAGAGTTCGTTCTCATACACGAAGCGTGGGCCGACCTTTTGAAGAATCGCCGTAACTACCATGAAGTGTTCGGCCGTGCCGCCCGTAAACCAATTCTCCAGGGCCGCGATGCATGCGGAATCATATGGGCTGCAAAGCGCCTCCACGAGTTCGGCGAAGCGGTAGCGGAACTGGTAGTCAGCGATACGACCGAGCGCCCAGTCAAGAAGGCCGCGGAAGAGTTTCGGTCCCTCCGGAATCGACATGAAACTAAGGGCGTCACGATCGCGTAGGACGCCGCCGAGCGCTTCCTTCCCCCAGTCGTCGGTCGCTATCGCGTCGTCGATGCGACCCACGGCAAGCTTGAGGACTGTGTCAGGCATTCGCCGGATTGCCTTCTTCAGGAATGCGTTTACCCAGTGGTCGTCGAGACGAGAAACAGGGCGCAGGCCGAGAATCAACCGCTCCAGCTCGTCATCGCGAACTAAGTTGAACGGAATCGTCTCTTCGTGAACGATCCACATGAAGAAGTCGCGCGCATGGGCTATGGCGAGGACTACGTCGACGCTGGTGATGAGCTCGATTGCGAGGCGCTTGTCGTTCCGTGCCACGTTATGCGCGATTTGTGGGGCGTATCGGAGAATCCTTCCGTCAGAGCTAGCGAAGATGCGTTTGAGAACAGCAAGATCGTGCGTGGAGTAGTGCGCAAGTCCGGCGGCGAAGTAGTAGCACTCTGCAACGATCCCAAGGTGCACGTCCGCTTCAGTAAGCATGTTGCAGATCAGGGCGGATGCTTCCTCGCGGGCGCTCGTCAGGAGAACGCCCAAGGCTCGCCCGACATATCGCGTGAGCTGGGAGCGTTGGCCGGACAAGTGTGCGCGCACGAGGTGGCGAGCGAGCGCCAAGTTCGACTGAAGCAGGCGGTCGAGGAAGAGTTGAGCAGGACCGTAGTCTGGGGATCCGGTTGCACGCGCAATATCGTCCAAGCGGTCGCATAGGAATTGCACGAGCTGAGCAGGGTCCGGAAGCTGCGTGGCAAGGTCACTGCAAAGCGCCTCGATGTCCGCGTTGTGTTGCGGGCTGCCGGACTTCTCTTGGATCGGCCACGTGTTCGTGCCCCAGGCATCCATGAACGCGCGAATGGTGCGCGTGGAAACATCCGCGTTCAGATGGTCGATGACTCGTCGCGCTGGCGCCCGCGTTAGCTCGGGTCCGAAGAAGGCATGCCAGTGAACGGATTCTGCGACTCTGACCAAGACGGGAGCAGCGGTGCTCGTTGCGTCGACCAAGGCCCCAATCTTCTCGAGCGTTTCAAAGAACTCGTCGCCCCACGGATCAGCGACGCCAGGCTCGGTCGTGATGGGCCCACGGAGGGCGTCGGAAAGATGCTGGGCGGCAAGAAACGCGCGGCGCTGATTCGAATGGTTGATGCTGTCGAGCAAAGCGGCAACGACCCGCCGGCGCACCTGTGCGACCCTCTCGTCGAGACGCACTGCGTACTTCGAGAAAGTGATCGAACGGTTCGTGGCAGCAGAGGTGAAATGCCCCTCGGTTGCCAAGGCCCCCTTAAGGACATCGAATGGGTTGTACGGCCCATTCCAGCTTTCAGGGTAGTCAAGGAGCGATAGTGCGCAGTCGACTATATCCTCGACGAACTCCACTGGCTTGCGCGGTTCCGGCGTCGCAAGCTCGGTCAGCAGACGAATTGCATGATACGGGTACTGGCTGGTCGGCCGTGGATCGTCTTTTCCGACTTCCCAGAGCAGCGAGCAAGCCTCGGCGACGTAACGGATATGATGCGACGCGCCATGGATGATGCGGCAGACGTTCTCGTCCGGGCCGTGACCCCCGTCGATGAGTCGTCGCGCGAGCGACAGCGCTTGTCTGGGTTGGAAGTACGCCGCCGCCGCCGCCGCCTTCACCTGTGCGTGCACATAGTCATCCTCCCACGCAAGCTGTGACCACAAGCCATCAAGCAGAGTGCTCGCTGATGTGTCCCCTTCGTTGCGTCGCCAATCCAGGCGCCCGAGGTTGAGCAGTACGTGCTCCTTGTGCTCGGGTATGGACGCCGCGAAGACCTTTTCAGCGTAGCCATTTGATGCACTGCCGACCGGCATGATGCACGCCGATTCGATGATCGAATCGGCCAGTAAGTCGGGCGAGAGCCGGTACTTTGCTCCCCGCCGAAAGAGAACTCCCGAGTCGACGAGAAGACGCAGTAGGCGGGACGCGTCAGGCGCGTCGATCTGTTCGATACGCGAGAGCAATTCCAGCACGTGTTTGTCGTCGGGAACGATAGGCTGGATGAGCGCCACCACCCGCAGGATCGCGTACACGCGTTCTTGATCCTTGCCCCGAGCGATACCCTGGGCGATGAGGTTCTCGTAGTGCCGCAGTACCGTGGAGCGGAACGCTTCATTCGAGCCGAAGAGTTCCGGGTGAAGACCCTCATTTGCGACTATCTGCGCTCCGACAACCACCGCGAGCGGACTGTCGTACGCCAAGGTAGCGATCGCTTCCGCAGATTCAGTAGTTGCACCACTCGTAGCGAGCACTTGGGTCGCCAAGGCAACGCCGTCTTGCTTCGTCGGCCGAGCAAGCGTAACCGAGTTGGTGAGGCTCCCGGTCAGCCCGCAACGCGCAAGTTCTCGCTGTACAACGTCGCTCCAGTACGGGCGATAAACGAGCAGCAGGCGCGCCTGGGAACGGCTATCAGCGACGTAGCGAACAAGTTGGGCGAGATCGCTGCGGTCATGAACGTCGTCGATCACAAGAAGCTTCTCACCGGCCCCGAGGTCCTCAAGACTCTTCGGGCTAATCTCCTCGGTGGGTGACGCTACGACGACGCGTACTCCGCGGTACTGCGCCGTGAAGTCATCAAGCGCTGCGCGGAGTACTCGGGTCTTTCCCTCGCCGGCCCGGCCGATGAGACTCACCGCGATTACGCTCCTGTCCGCGAAGGCGCGCGAGAGAACATCGAGTTCCGCTGTGCGACCAACGAGATTCCAGCGCTGATTGAAAATCCTGCCCTCTGCAAGCTGGGGGGCAAAGAACGTCTCAGCCGTTTGCCATGGCCCAGCGGCAAGCTCACCGGTTAGTGCGAAGCGCTGGGTCGGGAAATAGATGTCAACGATTCGTACCTGTTCGCGCCTCGGTAGGGAGCGAAAGATTCGAGTGATATCAACTTGGTCCCACAGATCCCATCCGCGCGCACGCCTGATTGTGTTCCGTGCGTCAGGACTGGCTGCGCGCGCGAGGAGGATGTGCTTCTTTCTGGCCGAGATCGTCTGGTCTTTGATCGCCTTCTTAACCTTCTCCGGCCCGAACTGCGCTTCGCGCTTGCACTGGTACGTATGCAATTCGCCGTTGACGAATTGCGCTTCAATGTCGATGCCGTACTGCTTGTGCCCGGTCTTCCCAGCGGGGTGAACGTCAGCCTTCCCCTGTAAGTAGGTCGCGAGAAGGTCGAGGCAGAAGTATTCGAAGCTGTCGGGCAGCAGGCTGGAAAGCGGAAGTGGCCGGTCAAATGACACGGTCGCTATCTCCGGCGCGTAGCCTGCGATGTGCGACAGCTCGGACACGCCGACCTTCAGCACGGCTGCAAGCTTGGGAAGCTCGCTCGGACGTGGCCGAGACGTTCCGGCTTCCCATCGGCTCACGCTCTGCTGGGACGTTCCGATTTGATGGGCGAGTTCGGACTGCGTTGCGATTCCGCAGATTTCTCTAAGTGCCAGCAATCGTTGGCCAAAGCCCACATATCTTGGACGTGATGTCATACACAGTTAGTGTGTTTGTGTATTTAACACAGTAATTGTGTGCGGCAAGTTCGTCAAGGTGCTGCACGTGATCTCCGGACCTCAGTTGAGCGCGCATGGCTCCGCTGGCATGTGCTGATATGGCTCCAGGAGCCCTGTCAGCTGGGTGCCCGGTACCGTTCGTGCCGGGACATCTCTCTCCCTTTGCCCACGCCGCGCGACCAACCCCTACTGGGTTTCCCCGCTTGCCCGGAATCACGCCGCGGGACTTTCTTTGCCGGCTCGTTTCTTCCGGGTTCGCTCTATCACTTGGACCTGCTCAGCAGCAGTGCAGTTAGCAGCCCAAGGCCGATAGCAACTGCAGCGGCGTTGTCTCGCTTGTCATCG
>CAYVUT010000005.1:0-33714 GCA_964455225.1 uncultured Candidatus Saccharibacteria bacterium | reverse complement strand
GTCGATGGAGCCTGCGCCGCCTTCAAGACCGGAAGCCGTCGGAGTGGTGGTGCCACCCGTCGTGCCACCCGTCGTCGAAGAGCAGGAGCTTGCGTATGCTGCGCGGGAAACTGCGCCGAAGTAACCAGCTGCCGGGGAGATACCCTTTGCAGTCTGCCATGCGGCAACCGCTGCGCGGGTCTGCTCACCGAAGTAACCAGTTGCGCCTGCCGGGACGGAGTAACCCATACCGATAAGTGCGTTCTGGAGTGCCGTCACTGCTGCGCCGTTCGAACCGACTGTGAGGTCAGCCGAGAAGGCATAGCAAGAAGCCGAAGACGTGGTGCCTCCCGAGGTCGGCGTACCGCCCGTAAGGGATGCCTTCACGTTTGCGATCGTTGATGCGTCAGCACCGAACGAAGAGAGCAGCGAGATGATTGCATCGATCTGCGTGCTGGAGAGCGCTGCTGCACGTGCCGAAGGGGCAAGTGCGAAGAGCGAGACCGCCATCGCAAGACCGGTTGCTACCGCTGCAATCTTTGCGATTGCTTTTGTAGATACCGTAGTCATAACAATTGTGTAAGTGTTTGGAAGATCGCACGCCCGCCCGAAGTAATAAGTTGGACGAGCGCACGACCCTTTTAGAACCTTTATAAGTCTGCGAGCACAAGGCACTTTCACACTACCCCACAGAAGCCGGTATCGACCTGACTCCCATGGGTTAGTTGGCAAAGGTATAGACGATTCAGACATGCATTCATGTCAGGAATTTCATCCGTTTCAGTATGTTGTCGCGATGGGCTTATTCATCGCGTATTCAGTTTTCAAAGTCCTCCCAAGCGGAGCTTCAGGAACAAATCATCAAGAATCCCCGAGGGACTGCCATACAGTATATGTGCAATCCTGACGCAAGTCCTGAAACCCGTGTGGATAACAATCGGTTCTAAGGATATAGCGAAAGAGGCCGCAAGCGGCCCTGGTCTACTCCCTATGCGCAAATCGCTACCACCTCCCTACCCTATCAGACACCCCCACCTTAGTCAAAGACCGCTCTAGGCACTTCCCCGGAGTGAATAGAGGCTCCAACGGCGCTCCCCGGACTTCTCCACCAGCCCCGCATCAATAAGCGCCGCGAGCTCACGCTGGATGGTTTTCTCGGACACGCCGCGTATCACGATCGATATGTCTTTTATGTTGGCACGGCCCTTGTTTCGTATGGCTCCGAGAATCACTTCTCTGCGGTCAGACTGCGGAGTGTCCTTTACATGTCCTTGAGAACGCACTGGCTCGATTGTACTTGCCTTCGGCGCCTGCACAGCTACCACCTCAGGAGCGCGCGTCTCACGAGCCGGCTTGCGGTGAACCGCCTCATGGCGCGCTCGGGAACCGCGTGCAATGTCGGAAAGAGAGAGCGACCCTTCAAGAAGCAGGTGCGGCTCTTCGTACATGCCGACCTCCTCGAGAAGTCCTTGAACCTCTTTGAGAATTACTTCGACATTCATCGCTGAAAGGAGTCCGGAGCTGCGGGCCATGGAGAGAACACTTGAGAGCGCCAAGAGCTCCACCGAGAGCGCCTTCTTGCTTTCTGTGGGCGGCAAGAGTGCGCCATCAACAAGTCCTAGAGCGATCTTTTCGACACGCAAGCGGAGCGGAGGTGTGTCTTTGAAAGCGGGCGCGATGAGCTGGAGCACCTTCGCGATTCGTTCTGCCTTGCTATATATGAACGCCCTACGTATGTCCTTTTCAAAAACGTTATGAAATATGTTCTTTTCAAGGACAATTGAGCCGGTATTCCCGTGGCTCTTGTGTCTCTGTATGCCGACCGCTTTGTTGGTTTGTCCGTTATCGTGCATGCCGTCTTTTATCACGTATCGGACAGTATACGCGCCTCAAAGACAGGTGCAAATGCGAGGCATAAAGTACCAAGAAACAAATCACATAGAACCGAACGAATGCAGACTTTGGGGGTCTTTGCATCCTGTTCTCGATTTAGAGCTTATTTGGAAGTTGATGCTTGGTTCTTTGGTACTTAAAAGGCATTTCTTCAGTGTTACAATACGCGCATCATGGCACGAAGAAGCAAGCGGACTCGGAGCAGATCGAATGCGATCGAGGAGTACGACACGCTGATCCGCTACGCAGGCGCAGTGGTACTCATAGCTTCCGGTGTCCTGTTTGCTCTTGGGTCGGTGGGGAGCGCGGGTCCTGCAGGCGGCGCGGCCTTTGCGCTCGCGTACGCCACCATCGGTATCGGCGCATTTCTTCTCCCGGTCGCACTCGTCCTCATCGGCCTCTATGCCGGATTCGGCCGCCCCGCGCTCGCTCCCCTCACCACCTCTGGTGCACTTATCGTTTCTGCGTCCGTCCTTGCTTTTGCCGGACTCTTTCCCGACACCGACCTCGGCGGGTACGCAGGATCATGGCTTGGAGGTTCGCTTGAGAGCCTTTTCGGATTCTGGGGTGCATTCGTACTCCTGCTTGCACTCTTCTCTATAGGAGCCGCTCTCGTTACCGACCTAGAGATCATCGGTTCGTTCATTGCACAGATCGCGCGCGTGCTTTGGGGAAGCCTCTCTGCTCTGCCGCTTGGCCTACGCTTGAAGCGGGAGCCGGAAACCGACACAGATGATGAAGAAGTGGAAGACGACGAAGAATTTGATGAGGAGGAACAGGAGGATGAAGACGAGGACGCCGAGGAAGCGCCCGTGCAACCTGAACGCGAGCCGGTGGTACGCATGTTCAATCGCCCACAAGGAGATGCAGCAGACACTCCGGTTGCTGCCATCCGCAATTTCGACGCCGAGTACACGCCCCCTCCCCTCTCGCTCCTTGGTGAGGATAAAGGGAAACCGGGCGTAGGCGACATCAAAGCGAACGCGAACATCATCAAGCGCACCTTCCAGAACTTCGGCATCAACGTCGAAATGGATGAGGTATCGGTAGGCCCGACCGTCACCCGTTACGCCGTGAAGCCCGCTGAAGGCGTGCGGCTTTCGAAAATAGTCTCGCTCGTCTCGAACCTTGAGCTCGCGCTCGCCGCACACCCGGTGCGCATCGAGGCACCCATTCCGGGCAAGTCACTGGTCGGCATCGAGGTGCCTAACTCGACCAAGGCAATGGTCGGCCTTGGCGGGCTCATGAGCGCTCCTGAGTGGAACGAGAGCCAGAAACCTTTGCTTGCCGCGCTTGGCCGCGACATCACCGGCATGCCGCACTACGTGAACATTGCGAAGATGCCGCACGGACTAGTCGCTGGTGCAACGGGATCCGGAAAATCGGTTGCCATACACGCGCTCATCACTTCCCTCCTGTACCGAAACGGCCCCAACCAGCTCCGGTTCATCATGATCGACCCGAAGCGCGTCGAGCTCACCGCCTACAACGGCATTCCCCACCTCCTCACGCCGGTCATCACCGACCCGAAGAAGACCATTCTTGCGCTTAAGTGGGCGACAAAAGAGATGGAACGCCGCTATAACGTGCTTGAGACCGAGGGCGTTCGCGACATCGACTCGTACCATAAGACTGTGTATGAACCTGCGAAAAAGAAAGGTGGCGACGATATGCCTGAAGCACTCCCCTACATCGTCATCGTCATCGACGAGCTCGCCGACATCATGCAGACCTATCCGCGTGAGCTTGAGGCAGGCGTCGTGCGCCTTGCGCAGATGAGCCGTGCTGTCGGTATCCACCTCGTCCTTTCTACGCAGCGGCCGTCGGTGAACGTTATCACCGGCCTCATCAAGGCAAACGTTCCCACGCGCCTGGCGCTCCAGGTGGCTTCTCAAATAGACTCCCGCACCATTCTCGATGGCGCAGGCGCAGAATCGCTCCTTGGCGCAGGCGACATGCTCTATCTCTCAAGCGATATGCAGAAACCGGTGCGCATCCAGACCGCATTCATCTCTGAGGGCGAGGTGAAGAAGGTGGTCGCACACATCAAGAACAACAACGCGGGGGACCTTTCGTCGATCGAACTTGGCGGGGGTAACGGTATCGTGCAAACGGACGCGGGGGACGCGATCGGCCTTGCGGGAGCTGACTTTGACGAAGATATCGATGACGACCTGTACACAGCAGCAAAGGAGGCGGTCGAGGAGGCGGGCCGTGCTTCAACCTCGTACCTGCAGCGGAAATTGAAAATAGGCTATTCACGCGCCGCGCGCCTTATGGACGTACTTGAGGCAAAGGGCGTAATCGGCCCAGCAGACGGCGCGAAACCGCGCGAGGTACTCTCTCGCGGCGGGTCGAGCATCCCCGCGGAAGATGCGGCCTCCGAAAGCGAGACATTCTAGTTATGCTTAAAACCCTTATCGCAAGCACGCTTCTTGGTCTTGGGGGGTACGGGCTCCTTGAGGCGCGCCCGCTCCTTATGGGCCCGTCGCTTTCTATCGCCTCTCCCGAGAACTATGCCCTGCTCCCCGATGGTATTGCGACTATTTCTGGAAATGGCACACGGCTCACCGCGCTCTCAGTGAATGGTGCACGCGTCCTCCCGAACGCTGACGGCTCATTCTCGCTCACGCTCGCCTTCCCCAAAGGGGAGAGCGTTCTCACGTTTGCCGGGGAAGACCGATTCGGAAAAACGATTAGCACCACCCGTACTATTTCAGTACCTTAATAAATCACGTATGGCATTTAAAAAACCGACTGCAAAAGAATTGAAGACGATTGGCGCCGCAAGCACTGATAAATCAGAAAAGCAGAAATCGATCGACCAGGCGCTCAAGGAGATACGCACGAAGTTCGGCGATGAAGCCATCACCACCTTTGGCACTGGCAAGACCGAAAAAGTTCCTGTCGTGCCGACCGGCTCCATCGGGCTTGATGCGGCACTTGGAGTGGGTGGCCTTCCCCGCGGCCGCATCATCGAGATATTCGGCCCAGAGTCGTCAGGAAAGACGACGCTCGCGCTCCACGTGATTGCCGAGGCGCAGGCGGCAGGCGGCGTAGCTGCATTCGTTGACGCCGAACACGCGCTTGATCCGGAGTACGCGCGACGCATCGGCGTGAAGCTTCCCGAACTTCTCATTTCTCAGCCAGACACAGGCGAACAGGCGCTCGATATCGTTGAGTCTTTGGTGCGGAGCGGTAACGTGGACGTCGTAGTGGTGGACTCGGTCGCCGCACTCACCCCTAAAGACGAAATAGAGGGTGAGATGGGCCAGCAGCATGTGGGCAAGCAGGCGCGACTCATGAGCCAAGCGCTCCGGAAACTCACTGCGATCGCTGCACGCTCGAAGACCATCGTCATTTTCATCAACCAGATCCGCATGCAGATCGGGGTCATGTTCGGCAACCCCGAAACCACGCCGGGCGGCAAAGCGCTCAAGTTCTACACCTCGGTGCGCCTTGATATTCGCCGCATCGCCTCGATCAAGAAGGGCGAGGAGGTGGTAGGCGGACGCACGCGCGTAAAAGTGGTGAAGAATAAGGTTGCCGCTCCGTTTAAGACGACAGAGTTCGACCTTCTCTACAATGAGGGCATCAGCTATGAGGGCGAACTGATTGCGCTTGGCGAGAAGTACGGCCTCCTCACGAAGAGCGGCGCTTCATATCGTTTCGGCGAGACCAAGCTTGGTGTCGGCTACGACGCGACGCGCACTTTCCTCCGGGAAAACAAAGATGTCGCGAAAGAAGTCTTGAAGCAAGTCAAAGAGAAGCTGGCTCAAAGCTAAGCAACTGTCTGGAGTGGCACGAGAGCCCGGCTCACAAGCCGGGCTGTTTCGTGTGCCAAGAAAACGAATGTCCCGACAACGACGAGCGTCAGCGCTTGCACGAGGAGATCCGTACCAAGGAATGCGGAGAGGAAGAATTTGGACGCAGCGAGCACATCGAGTGTCTGCGGCATGTTCTCGAACACTCGCGCAACCCACACTTCCCTGCTGATACCCCAAAGCGCCGCAGCGAGCGCGAGCGTAGCGAGCGCACCATTTGAAACGAACGGCCGGAGCGCCCGAATGACGCGTACGCGACGCATCACCGTTTTTTCGATATTAGTCATGGCGTTGTGTGTCATATATGCGCTTAAAGAGTTTCTTTGCTCGGTGCACCCGAGTCTTCACCGCAGGAATGGAGAGGTCTTCAGACTGAGCGATCTCTTCCTGCGACTTCCCTTCAAGAAACTGTAACCGGAGGGCGCGCGCTGCGGTTTCAGGCAGCTTCGCGAGTACCGCAAGCACCTCGTTCCTCACGGACAGATCTTCAAGAAACTCAGCTTGTCCATCGGGAAGCGATTCGAGGTGTTCCGGCTCAAGATCAACCCGCGCACTGCGTGCGGTCTTATTCTTCTGATAGCGGGTATAGGCGACCCGATTGAGGATCGTATACGCCCACGAGGAGAATGAGGCGCCCTCCTGCTCCGTATAGCGGTCGGCGTAGAGATACATCTTGGTAAACGCATCTTGCACCGCCTCCTCAGCGTCTTCAGGG
This sequence comes from uncultured Candidatus Saccharibacteria bacterium, assembly GCA_964455225.1. Classification (GTDB taxonomy): domain Bacteria; phylum Patescibacteriota; class Minisyncoccia; order Phycocordibacterales; family Phycocordibacteraceae; genus C7867-001. Next base: position 27,303 of record CAYVUT010000005.1, on the reverse strand, counting down.
CTCCTGAGGATCGTTCGGGCGCGGCGCAGGAGCGGTGCCTCGTAGCGACGCACCAGGACCGCGAAAAGGTCGGGTTCCTGCTGTGCACGGGCCAGGAGCTCGGCATCGGAGAGAGCCGACAGGTCTTCCGTATTTCCAAAAGCCATCACGTTTGCTAGCATACTCCAGTCCGCATCTTGTGGCATCTTTTATAACTGGTTTTCTGGCCCTCGGGTTTCTCCTGCATTCCCTAACCCCTGAAACCTAATCACTAACCCCTATTTCATGGCTGTTCTGGCGTACAACGAAATCCTTCCGAAAACTATCATCGACTACAACAACGAACCGTACGAGGTCCTTTCCTCGCACATCTTTCGCATGCAGATGCGTAAGCCGGTGAACCAGACCAAGCTGCGCCACCTCGTTTCGGGCAAAGTCGTCGAGATCTCATTCCACCAGAACGAGTCGGCGACCGAGGCTGACGTAGCGACTATGGACGCGACCTACCTCTACACGAACCGCGGCGAAAGCTGGTTTGCTGAAGACGGAAACCCGAAGAATCGGTTCTCGTTCCCTGAGGATGCCGTACACGATCGCGTGCAGTGGCTGGTCACGAATACGCCAGTCGAGGTGCTCACCTACGAAGAGAAGCCGATCACGCTCAAGATCCCGGTGAAGATGGATCTCAAGGTGACCGAGGCGCCGCCCTCGATCAAGGGCGACACGGCGACGGGCGGCAATAAGCAAGTGACTCTTGCGTCCGGCGCGGTCGTGAACGCCCCCCTCTTCATCAATGCAGGAGACGTGCTTCGCATAAACACGGATACGGGAGAATACGTAGAACGAGTCGAGAAAGCATAAACAAAAAACCGCCCTCTCGGGCGGTTTTTTGTTTACTGTCTTACGCAGCCATGTATGGCATGAGTGCCATATATCGAGCCCGCTTGATGGCATTTGCGATCTCGCGCTGCTTAGCAGCAGGAACGCCCGTACGGCGCTTCGAGAGCATCTTTGCGTGCGGATTGGTGAAGAGCTTCAAATACGCGACGTCTTTGTAGTCGATGATCTTCTTGATCTCTATTTCTTCCCGTTCTGCTTGATGAGCCATAAAAACTAGGTTAGTAGGGAGTAGCTTATAGGTTTTAGCCTGAAATGCAAGTCCTGAGGGTTCTATCCCGTGTATCGGTTAAAACGGTATGTCCTCCGGGTTTATCTCCTCGTCCGGATACTTTATCTCCTCGGCATCTTTCGATGCGTGCGCTGCCTCCTCATGAGATGCAGCCGGAGCGCCGCCCCGACCGCCATCGGCACCGAACTGGAAGTTCTCGACGATGATTTCCGTGCGGTAGTTCTTCTTGCCGGTCTCTTTGTCGTCCCAGGTGCGGGTCTGGATGCGGCCCTCCACGAAGATGGGGCGCCCCTTCTTGCAGTACTGGCCGATCACCTCTGCGGTACGGCCGAATGCTACGACGTTATGAAACTCCGTAGCCTCCTGTTTCTGCCCGCTCTTGTCCTTGTATACGCGATTCGTTGCAAGGCTGAAGTTGGCTACCTGCCCACCAGAAGGAAGACCCTTGAGCTCTGGGTCGCGCGTGAGATTGCCGTAGAGAAATGCTTTGTTGAGGTACATCCCGTTAGAAGTTACCTAGTAAGGATGTACCTAATGGTATCACGCAGCGGCGCTTTCAAGCGCTGCATCAAGCTCAGCGTCAGATACCTGGGCGGCCTCGTCAGGCTGCGGGGTCTTGGAGTGTATTTCGTGCATTTCAGAAGCGTGCCGAGCAGCCTCCTTCGTAGTCACAAGGTCGATGAACCGTACGATCGAGGAGTTTTCTTTTACCGCCTCGAGGATTTCTCCGTGGCGCTCTGCCGAGGTTTCGTACGCAATCCAGGCAAAAAATGCGGCGTTGAAGTCGCGACGGCCGGTCGTCTCCTGACGGGAAATGGTGTAGGCGAGCTGGATTTTCTGGGGTTCTGCCGCAGCAACGATACCTCCAGCCTTTTCGACAGCTCCGTGCACGGACTGGTACACCTTCTTCACCTCCTCCTGCGGAAGCTCGGGGTCGATATGAAAACCTATCTCATACACGCGTGAGCCGTGGACATCTTCCACCGTCTCTTCGTCGCGCATTTCCTCGTCTTTTTTACGTGCCATAGTGGGGGGAACTGTAGCACGAGGCCTCTTGAGCCGCAACCGGCCGGGGCGCTCTGCCTCATTACCCAATGCTTGGCAACGTGAAGAGTGCAGTGGCGTTCTCGAGGAGCGCCCGGCGGACGGTTTCTGGGTCTTCATTTCTGACTTCCGCCAGTTTCATAACGACCTCTTCTACGGCAAGCGGATCGTTGCGCTGCCCCCGCTTTGAGGCGGGCGCCACGTAGGGAGCGTCGGTCTCTGCCAGTATCGCAGTAAGCGGCGCTTGCCGAATGACCGCGTCATAGTCCCTAGCAAAGGTGATGACGGCGGTAAAAGACACGGTGAAGTTAAGCGCAGTGAGTGCGCGCATCTCTTCGACCCCGCCCACGAAGAAATGGATATCGCCCCGAAGGGAGGGGTGAGCGGCTTTCGCCTCGGTGAGTATGCGGATGAGGTCTTGGTACGCGTCTTGCGTCCCTTTTGAAGGGCGAGAGTGGATGATGAGCGGTTTGCCGAGCCCTGCAGCGAGCGCTAGGTGGGCGCGCAAGGCTTCGCCTTGCGCGCGCTTCACCTCCTCGTCTACCACCTCGGGCCGGAAGAAATCGAGCCCGCACTCCCCTATCGCCACCACTTTCGGATGTGCGGCGAGCGCACGGAACGCATCACGATCAAAGGATTGCGCCCCAAGATAATTCGGATGGAGCCCGACGGAAGCGAAGAGGTGTTCATGACGCTCTGCAAGCTCCACCGCCTTTTGGGACGACTCCAGATCGACGCCTACAACAATTCCCGCAACGCCCCGCTCCTGCATGCGCGCAATGAGCTCATCTCGGTCAGCGTCATAGGGATCGAACTGGACGTGACAATGCGCGTCGACGTATCTGATTTCCATGCGGGAACGATAGCACAAGCAAACCCCGCCATGCGGCGGGGTGTTGAGCGGCCCTGCAGACAATCAGCACCCTAGCCTGCGCCTGCAGTTATCGAGTATCAACCTCGCTTCGATCAGCGCATACCACTGACGCATTTGCTCGTCTTTCGTGTTTGCAAAAGCGAGCATGACCACCGCAAGCGTAACGGCGATATTTTCGCCCCTCTCGAAGAAGAACTGTATGCCTGTGTCGTTGTGACGAATGTTCATAGCCCTCTCCTCATTCCGAACAGCCTGCTTCAAATTATCCTATGGCACAGAACCGCGCACAATGCGCCCTAGTGCACAGCGAGCCGCGGGAAAAGATTCTCGGGCTTTCTGTTTTCCCGAACCGCAGTACGGATGGCTTCAGCGGTATGCGGCATAGCGGGCGCAAGGTGTATAGCAATTTTCGCGAGATGCTTCACCAGCTTCTCTAAGTCTGCGAGCGCAGCGGCCCGCACTGCTTCATCTTCGCTTTTTACTCCCTTATAGGGAGCACGGTCGGTCATGTATGCGTCCCCCTTCGCGATATGTTCGAATATGAGGTCCATCGCTTCGTTGAAGCGGAATGATTCGATCTTTTCTGAAAAGCCTGATTCGACAGACTCATCATCCGGTGACAACTGTACCGGGCCAACAAGATGCTCCTCGGCAAGCTTCATGACGCGGGAAACGAGGTTCCCGAGCCCATTTACGAGGTTGGCGGTATACCATTCATCCAGCCGCTCCCAGGTCACATCGGAATCCTCGACGGGGTGCACGTGGCGCAGCAGGAGGTACCGCGTTGCGTCGGTACCGTACTTCCCCACAAGCTCATATGGACTGATGACATTCCCAAGACTCTTGCTCATCTTCTGGCCGCCTGAATTTATGAAGCCATGGTAGAAGACGGTGTCCGTATTCTTGATTCCCGCCGACATGAGCATGGCCTGCCACATAAGCGACTGAAAACGGATCTGATCTTTCCCCGCCACCTGCACACTGGTGCCGTGCAGCCAGAATTTCTCAAATGCTCCGCCCACATCCTCGGGCCAGCCAAGTGTTGAAATATAGTTTGTCAGCGCATCAAACCAGACGTACATGACCTGCGTATCGTCTCCAGGTATCGGGACTCCCCATGACAACCGCTCCTTCTCGCGAGAGATACTGAAATCCTCCAACCCGCCCTTCACAAACTCAATAGCCTCGTTTCGTCTCCACTCAGGCAGAACGACGCCTGGACGCGAGAGGTACTCAAGAAGCCGGTCTTGGTACGCAGAAAAACGGAAGAAGTAGTTCTCCTCTGTGATCTCCTGGGGCGTAAGCTGCGGATGAATAGGACACACGCTGTTTACCAGCTCCTTTTCTGTCTTGAACGACTCACATCCGACGCAGTAAAGACCCTTGTAGCTTTTTTTATAGATATCCCCTGCGGCCGCACAGCGACGCCACATCTCCTGAGCAGCTTTGTAGTGAGCAGGGTTTGAGGTGCGGATGAAGTTATCTGGCGAGAGGTTGAGCGCCTCAGCAAGTTTATGAAACTCTTCAGCATAGTGATCAACGTATGCGTGGACGTCTTTGCCAGCCTTCTCTGCCGCTTGAAAAATCTTCTGTCCGTGCTCGTCCGTTCCGGTGCTGAAAAACACTTCTTCGCCCTGAGCGCGCCATAGGCGCGCCAGAAGGTCTGCCTGCACGATCTCAAGTCCGAATCCGATATGCGGATCCGCATTCACATACGGCAGCGTGGTCGTGAGATACCGTGCCATGGGCTACGGAGCCGGAAGCGGCATGGTGCGGCGCTTCTTCTTCTCAAAGTCGCCCAGCAGCTCAAGGACAGTCGCCGCGATCGGCACGGAGAGGAGTATGCCGAGGAATCCGACGAGCGTACCGCCGGCAATCAGGGCGAGGATGACGAGGAGCGGCGGCAAGCCTACCACCTGCTTCACCACGAGCGGATAGATAAGGTTCGATTCGAACTGGTTCACCACGACATAGAGTCCGAGAACGATGAGCGCTATCGGCACGCCGCCAAAGGAGTACGCAATCATCACCGCGATCGCGCCGGCAAACAGTGAGCCGAATACGGGAATGATCTCCGCGACCGCCGTAAGCACTGCGAGCATGAGCGCGTACGGCACGCCGATGATGACGAGACCGAGGTACACCAAGACGCCGACGATGAGCGAAAGCAGGAGCTGCCCCTGCATCCAGAGACCGATCTTCTTTTGCGAGCGGCGCCAGAGATCAACCGCATACGCCTCATAGGACGCAGGAAGTACGAGGCGGAGGAAGTCATCGACACCGGTCTCCTGAAGCGCGAAGTAGAACGAGAGCACCACCACCAGAACGAGCGAGAAGATGCCGCCGAAGAATGTGGCTATGAGCTGGATGACGCCCGCAGATTCTGCACTAAACGCGGCCTGGAGCGCCGCAAGCGTCTCGCGTATCGAGTTCCCGGTCTCGCTCCCTGACGGCAGGATGGAGCTTGCGCCGCTGATATCCGAGAGCGTTGTCGGGAGCGTGATGGTCTCGAGGTACTGCGGCACCGTACTGAAGAAGGTGCCCGCGTCATCAAGAACGGGCGGCAGGAAGAAATAAAGGAGCGAGAAAAAGACGCCGAAAACGAGCACGTAGGTGATGAGAACAGCAAGGAGGCGGTGCACGCGGTGTCGGACTAGGAAAACGACTCCCGGCTCGATTGCCGAGGCAATGACAATGGCGGTGATGACGAGGAGCACCAGGTCGCGCAGCACCCAGAGGAGGTAGGCCCCGAGCACGATGGCAAACGTCGTGATGATGCTTGCCGGAGTTATGGAAACGCGAATCTCCCTGTCCATACGGGCATCGTACCACAGAGCCCGGGATTCGGGGTTAGGAAATCGCTGCGCGGATGCGCTCTGCCGCCTCAGCTACCGTGAGGCGCTCCTGCTCTCCCGTGTCGCGATGGCGAAGCGTCACGGTCTCTTTGAGTTCTGGCGTTTCTCCGAGCGTATCGAAGTCGATGGTGATGCAGAACGGCGTGCCAATTTCGTCTTGGCGGCGATAACGCTTGCCGATATTGCCGTTGTCATCCCAGGCAATTGCCGGATGCACCTTGCGAAGCTCTGCGCGCACTTCGCGAGCCTTGGCGACAAGCTCCGGTTTGTTCTTAAGGAGCGGAGACACCATGGCCTTCACCGGTGCGATCTTCGGAGCGAGCGCGAGATACACGCGCTTCTCTCCTCCAAGCTCATCTTCGCGGTATGCGCTTGCAAGAATCGCGAGCAACGTCCGATCAACGCCAAGTGACGGCTCAATCACATGCGGCGTAAACCTCGTTTTCGATTCCTCATCAAGATATTTAAGTTCGGTCTTCGAACTCCCCTCGTGCGCAGAGAGATCGAAGTCGGTGCGATACGCAAGACCCCACAGCTCCTTGCGGCCAAATGGATACTCAAACTCGAAGTCTATCGTGCGCTTACTGTAGTGTGCGCGGTCTCCGTCAGGAATCTCAAGCTCATGCACCATACTGGATGGAAGGCCCACGGCCTCTGCAAAGCGATGCAGCTCCTTACGCCACGCCTCAAATGCCTGCTGCCAATCGGCAGGATTTACGAAATATTCGACTTCCATCTGCTCAAGCTCACGGAGGCGGAAAATGAAATCACGAGGCGCGATTTCATTTCGAAACGCCTTCCCTATCTGAGCGATACCGAACGGAAGCCTCGGATGCAGCGAATCAACGACGTTCTTGAAGTTGACGAAGATTCCACCTGCCGTTTCGGGACGCAGATATACTACCGCCGTCTCGTCCTCCATGGCACCAGCGTGCGTCTTAAACATCATATTGAACTGCCGAGGAGCACCGAGTTTTCCGCTGCATTCCGGGCATGTTGTTGGATCCTCAAGGTGATCGGCACGGAAACGACGCTTGCATTTTTCACACTCAACGAGGGGATCTGAGAACCCGGCTACGTGACCCGACGCCTCCCATACGCGCGGATTCATGAGAATGGCCGCGTCGACGCCATACATATCATCGCGATCATCAACGAACATGCGCCACCACAGCTGCTTGATATTGTTCTTGAGCGTGACGCCGAGCGGGCCGTAGTCGAAGGTGCCAGCAAGGCCGCCGTAGATCTCAGAGCCGGGATACACGAAGCCGCGGCGCTTTGCGAGCGAGACTATTTTTTCCATGAGACTGAGCTCTGCCATATGCGCTTCAGAGTGCGGTACCGGAGCGATTATTGCAACTACCGTACTGCGCCGTCGGCAGGCTTGTAATTTGGATCTGCGGTCGTTTCAGTGGTCACCGCATCGGCGGTAATGGTGAGCGGTACTCCCGCGAACCGGTCGTATGCGCTTAAGGTCGCGCCGCCGGAAAGCGCTGGCGTGCTGCCCTTCTGCGACGAGGAGGGGGTAAGCGCCACCTGGAAAGCTCCTTGTGCAGATGCGTTTGCGGCGAGATTTCCCACGCTCCAAAGCATCGTGCGCGTTGCTTCGTTGTAGGAAATACCGGTAAGCGGCGAGGTTGCACCGGTGAATGTGACATAGCTCGGGAGTGTCGCTGACACCGTGGCATCTGCGAGCGCGTTCCCAGCGTTCTGTATCTTCCAAAGCACCGTGTAGGTGGTTTTGGAATCGGACACGGGAGGGATGGGGCCGGAATTGGCGAACGGTCCCGAGCTATGAAGCGACGTGGCCGTAAAGACGACTCCTGAAGTTACTTTCGTGGTCACCACTTTTGATGCGGTGATGGTTTCCGGAACATTACTGTCCCCCGTGCGAGTACCAGAGACAGAAATGGTGAACGTGACTGATGAGCCGCGGATGGAACTTCCCGGAAGGATCGTGAATGAGAAGGCGCCCAGACCCGTTTCGCCCGGCTCAAATCTCCCGAGATCAGAATCGGTATCCTTCGAGAAGATAATGGTGTGGTCGCTTGAGCGATAGAACCCGCGCGAACTACGAATGCTTCCGTAGTCGACTGCGCCGCCCGAGATAGTGACAGCGACTTCGGCATTCGTGACCGCCGCGTCGAGCGTATTCGTATACGCGACCGTGGCCGAGACCTGATCACCTGGCGCAAGCACGACGCTTTCGCTTGGCGAGCCGCCGAGCGTGAGTGTTGTCGCGATGAATGGCGCCGTGAGCGTGACCTCGGCAGTCTGCGACACATACGCGATAGCGAGCGTCGGATCGTCTTTGCTTTTTGCGGTACCGACAGTGAACGTAAAGGCGCGCTCCGACTGCTCAGGCCCCGTCGCGCTTCCCGTAATGGTGACGGTGCGCGTTTCCCCCGCACGGAGCGTTCCCAGGTAGAATGCGCCTTGCGAGAACGGTACGGATGCCTCGAGGAGAGAGAACCCGAGCGGCTCTGTCATGGTCACCGCCACGTTTCCAACCGATGTGCGCGCATTTGAGCGGACAGAAAGCGTCATGGTGAAGGGTTTGCCGGAGATCGCTTCCTTAGGCGCAGCAACCGTAACCGAAAGCGGCGACGATCCGACCTGAACGCTGTAGGTCGAGCGCTTCACTAACGTCGCGTTCGAATTCACGGTCGCAAATGACACGGCAATCGGCACCGAAAGTACGGCACCCTCTCCCCCGAACATGACCACCTTTACCGTGCGCGTGATGGTCTCACCGGGAGCGAGCGTTTCAACCGTTTCTGCATAACGCGTATATTCCTTGAGCACATCTTCTGCCGAGCGTGTCCCGGGAGGAAATGCGAGATCAATGGTGACATTGCGTAGCGCCGCCGGATTGCGATTAGTGAGGGTAATGAGGAGCGGAACCGTATCGCCTCCGACGATGGTCGCCGGACCCTCGACGGACAGGTCGAGATTGCTGGTCGACACGCTTGTCGTGCCGAAGTACAGCAGATACCAGGCCGTACCGCCTGCAATAAGAAAAAAGAGGAACGAGAGGCCGAGAAACAGCGCCGCGAAACGGGTGTGCCGTGCACGCATCGGTTGCTCAGTCTTTGGCGCAGGGTTCCATGCGCGGGGTATGCCCTGTGTATCTTCAATCGCCACAGTCTCTCGCTCCTCGCCAAACGCTGCGTTTGGCGAGTAGAGGCGCTCGCGGGCACGCTCGAGCGTGCTGATGTCATCTGCGGGCTGGATCTCGTCTTTCTGCATGGTGTAGCTCAAGTATACCCGAGCCAGGACGCGGAGGAACTGTTTCTGCACTAAAGCCCCGACGCTGCGATGCCCTTGTTTATGCGTGCAATGAGTGCCGCACGGTCGTGCGCAACCTCCCTAAGCGTTTCCGGCTCGTATCCAGAAGTCGAATCCGTAGGAAGGGCACCCGCGTCGAGCCCGAGCACAGAGAGGGTGCGGAGCGCAGCGACGCATTCAGCAGCATCGTGAAGCGAATCCTGCTCGCTCGCGAGCGTTTCCAGAAGGCCGCGCATGACGCCAAAGAGGGTCCGGTCAGCATCTTCGGATGGCGCAAGCCGCAAGAGAAGGGCGCCGATGCGCGCGGCGCGCAGGCGCGGAAGAAGCGGGAGATGCCGATGCCACTGACGCACGAGTGTCGCCGTCGTGACCCGCCACCCCTCTTTGCCGCGCACGAGGACCACCTCGCTCTCCGCAAATGTCGGGAGTGCGTGCGCAAGACGTGCGGATGGCTTACGCACCGACTGCACTCGAGCGCGCACGAGACCCAAATCTTCGGTAAGCAGCGCGAGGACCGCGCTCGCTTCTCCGATCGGGGTGCGGGATAAGATGATCGCGCGGGTGTGATAGTTATGACGCATTAGAATCCCGTTCGAGGTCGAAGCGGGCCGTGCCCGTCGAGAGCTCGACACTGAAAGCGCCATCGGACCGCTCCACGACGCGCGCCGTGTCTTTGGGCGACAACCCGAGGGACTTGCGCGCTTCTGCTATCTGACGCGCGAACTCGCGCGTATCGCCTTCGGCGATAAGCTCCGGCGTGAGCGCCGTATCAATCTCAACGACTGACGCATTCGTATGTACGTATTTCACATTGACCTCGTCGGCAAGGATCGCGGTGAGCTCGGCGGGAAGCGTATCAGGAATAGAGAGCTTGTGGAGCGGCTGGCGCACCTTGATGCCGGCACGCTGCCGGAGCTGGAGAGCGTCCGAGGCAAGAGCGCGCACGCGCGCCATAGCGTGGAGGAGTCCCGCTTCTTCCCCTCCCCCGAATAGGCGGGCAAGAAATCCTCGGGATGGCAGAGTCGGCCAGTCAGCAAGATGCACGCTTTCCGGGTCACCCTCTTCGCGAACGCTCTGGAAGAGATGCTCGGCGATGAACGGCATTGCCGGCGCCGCGACTTTTGCGAGCTCAATGAGTACGTACCGCAATGTCGAGAGCGCCGCAGCCTTATCGTTCCCCTCACCCTTGAATCGATCCCGCGAACGTCGCAGATACCAGGTAGACAGGTCGTCAATGAACGTGGAGAGTGGTCGTACGGCGCGATCAAGTTCGTATCGCTCGTAGCTTTCGGTTGATTCGCGCACGAGCTCATCAAGGCGCGCGCGTATCCAGCGATCGAGCGGATCCATGCTTCCCGTACCACGCGGCGTGCCGTCGGCAAATAGCTGGTAGAACGAGAGCACGTTCGTGAGGCGGCCGACATTCTTTTTCGCAACCTCATCGACGCCGCTTTCAGCGAACGCAAGATTCTCAGCGGCGACGACCGGAGACGCGAGCAGGTAATAGCGCATCGCATCAGCGCCATACCGCTCAATGATTTCCATGGGGTCGGGATAATTCTTGAGCCGCTTCGACATCTTCTTGCCGTCTTCGGCAAGCACGATGCCGTTTACTGCTACATTCTTAAATGCAGGCTTTCCGAAGAGCGCTCCTGCAAACACATGGAGGTAGTAGAACCACGCGCGCGTCTGATCAACACCCTCGCCGATGAATTCCGCAGGAAACGTTTCTTTGAACGCTTCCTTCTTTTCAAAAGGATAGTGCACCTGCGCGTACGGCATGGAACCTGAGTCGAACCACGTATCAAGCACGTCCGGCACGCGCGTCAGGCGCTCGCCTTGCTCCGTAACAAGCTCGATTTCGTCGATGTACGGCAAGTGGTAGTCGAGCTCGTAGGTGCGATTGTGCGGCAGGGGCACGAACGAAAGCGGGTGAACCACGCCCGTTTTAAAATCAACGGTCTCTACGGTGCGCTTCAGTGCTGCCGCTCCTCCACCCTGCGCGATAGTCGTGAACGATTCGAGACCGACGCCATGAGTAACGATGAGTATTGGTGTATCTTTGTGTTTCGATTCGATCTCGTAGAGGAATGCGGCGAATCGCTTGCGCGCATCGTCGTAGCTCTCGCCACCCGGCATCTGCTCGGTGAAATGCTGCATGTGCTCCTTCCGGTACGCGAGGAACTCGGCAAATGGCTTGCCGGAGAGCGATCCGAATTCAAGTTCCCGCAGGCGCTCGTCATAGACGATCGAATCCTTGGAGAGACCGAGCGTCTTTGCTGCGAGTTCGGCCGTCTCCTTCGCGCGCGTGAGCGGTGATGCGTAGATGATGCGGATACCCTCTTTCTTAAGCGCATGAACGCCCGTGCGCACTTCAACCTCTCCGCGCGCAGTGAGGCCGTTGCTGCTCCTATCAGAGCTCACGATATCTTTGACGTTCTTCTCGCTCTCGCCGTGCCGCATCATGAAATAGCGGTTGCCGCTCTTCTTCACATGCTTCTTAAGCTCTTCAAGGGAGCCAATCACCGTTATGCCACCTCGCGAATCCTTCCAGATCGGCATGACGCTCGCCCAATAGCGCTGGCGAGAAATGGACCAGTCGCGCGCGCCCTGGAGCCACTTACCGAAGCGGCCTTCTTTCATGTGCTCGGGCGTCCATGAAATAGATTTTGCATTCTCAAGGAGCTTGTCTTTGATCTTGGTGACTGCAACGAACCATGAAGTGGTCGCGTAATTGAGGAGCGGCGTATCGCAGCGCCAGCAGAGCGGATATGAGTGCGTCAGGTTCTCTTTCGCAAAAAATGCTCCGTGTTCTTGCAGGTACTTGATAATCGCGATATCGGTTGAGAGACGTTCGCGATCATCATCAGAACGCGGCTTCACTTCAAGTCCGGCGAAGTCGGTCACCTCCGGCTTCATGGTGCCGTCGTAGCTCACGTGCTGCACGAACGGAAGCTGCTTCTCTTTCCCGAGCGCCATATCGTCTTCGCCGAATGCCGGAGCAATGTGCACGATGCCGGTGCCCGTATCGGTCGTCACGAAATCGGCGGCGTAGACCTTCCAGCCGTTTTGTCGGTTCTTGAGCGTCGAGTCTTTCGCGTAATAATCGAAAATCGGCTCGTACTCGAGCCCAATCAGATCGGATCCCCTGAATGCTGTATCCGTGGCGGCCGCGTTCGCAATAGTGCCAAGCCGCGATGTTTCGACAATCACCTGTACCCCGGCGGCATCCGCAACGACATAATCGAGTGCAGGTCCAACTGCAAGCGCGACGTTGCCTGGGAGAGTCCAGGGTGTCGTCGTCCAGGCAAGCAGGTACACATCCCCTGAAAGACCGACCTTCTCCGGGTTCTTCACGCGGAACTTCGCCGTAACAGCAATGTCTTTCGTGTCCTTATATCCTTCAGATACTTCTTGCTGCGAAAGCGTCGTCTCGCAGCGTGGACAGATGTGCATCGAGCGATAGTCCTCATAGATGAGTCCCTGATCGTATATCTGCTTGAACACCCACCACACGCTCTCCATGAACGACGGGTCCATGGTGCGGTACGGATGCTCCATGTCTGCGAAGCGACCGATGCGCGGAATGACCTTCTTCCACTCATCGACATATTCCATAACCAGCTCGCGGCAACGCTCATTGAACTTCTCGATGCCGTACTCGCGAATCTCTTTCTTATGCTTGAATCCGAGCTCTTTCTCGACAAGGTTCTCAATGGGGAGCCCGTGCGTGTCCCAACCCCAGACTCGCGGCACACGGTAGCCGCGCATGGTCTTGTAGCGCGGGATCGCGTCTTTCATCACGCTCGCAACGATGTGGCCGTAGTGCGGCGTACCGGTCGCAAACGGCGGGCCGTCATAGAATGAGTAGTCCCCTTTGGGCGCCTTTTTTGCGAGCGTCTTTTCGAAAATCTTGCGCTCCTGCCAAAACGCAAGAACTTCCTCTTCCCGTTTCGCGACCTCCGATTTTTCCGGCGTATCTGCCATGACTCCACTATCCTAGCGTTTTAGAGCTCAAATACAAAACGGCCATGGGTTCCCCCATGGCCGTAAAACTATCCCCTGCGCTTACGCGCGCACGGCGAGACAGTCGGATGCGCCGAACTTCTTGCGGTCGAGGTGCAGAATGAAGTCGTTCAACCCCTTGACCGTACAGAGCTCTCCCCTGCTCCGCGCATCGTTGTACTGGCGAAGCGTAGATACCACCCAGGTGCCACTGTGTCTTCCCGTGATGTGCTTGCTGGCCGCATCAAGGAATTTTTCGATTGATTCGAAGTTGTGGCGTGCGGCCGCCTGACACACCACATCCGGTAACTTCTGCATTTGAGTACGCATCTCTACCCTCCATTTCCCCGCACCCCTCGTGCAGGTCTGCGCGGGAATATAGCGCAGTTGCACCGCACTCGCAATAAACTAATCCACACAAAAACCGCGGAGCAGATGCTCCGCGGTCTGATTACTGCCACCTTGGGTTGCTATCGCACAGCCACCCGCAACGACGGACGGACGATTCGCGCATCGCTCTGGCGAAACGGACGGTTGGACATGCACTTGCTGGTGCCAAGCGTCCGCTCTGCGTGCGCGAGAAGCCAGCCAGGAATGGCGTATCCCCCGAGTCGCGCTTCGCAGAACTTCCGGAACTTCGCGACCTCGCCATTCACGAACTTTGCCGCTTCCTTCTTTGCCTCTTCACTCGGTTCGATGTCCGCAAGCGGTTTCACCTCCTGAATGCCGGCAGCAAGCGCAGCTTTCTCGAAGAACCGCTCGAGGTCTCCGCGAGCCGCATCGATGATGCGGCGGCACGAGGTACAACCGTTTGCTTTTGTCTTTGAAGCCACGTGTCTTCCCCTTTCGCTATGACGGCACGGGATGTGCAGTCTGCGCGCGAATATAGCGTGCCGAAGACGCACGTGCAACTGCTTATTCACATCTTCTCTGGTGTCGGAATACCGAGGAGCGTGAGGCCGTTTTGCATCGTATTCACGAATGCGCGTGCAAGCATGAGTTTGTATGCCTCATGCGCTCCGTCGATGATCTTCTCTTTCGCATAAAACGAGTTCCACTCTCCCGCGAGCTCGGTGAGATATGTCGTGAGGAGATTCGGTGCGAGCTCTTTCGCTGCGCGTGCCGCAACTTCCGGGAAATGAACGAGTGCGCGCTCAAGTGCGTACGGACTCTTTGGCGCGCCGGCTGCCGGCGCGCCGTCTCCTGCTTTCTCAAGCACGCTTCGTGCACGCACCAATGCATACTGAAGATATGGACCGGAATCACCCTCGAGCGAAAGCGATTTCTCTGGATCAAAGATGATGTCTTGCCCTGGAGACTGCCGCAGGATCATGTACTTGATGGCGCCCACCGCAACCTGGCGGGCAATAAGCGGATCAGGATTCTTTTCGCTCGCCTTCGCGATCACGTCTTTAATGAGCCCGGCAGCAGTGATCACATTGCCTTCGCGAGATGACATCTTTCCGCTCGTAAGCCGCAGGAAGCCGTGCGCGACATGATTCGTCTTTGCACCAAGCATTGGAGCAATTTCTTCGAGTGCTGCCTTGACGGTCTTGAAGTGTCCGAGCTGCTCCGTCGAAGTCGTCACGATCGAGTAGTCGCTCGGTGAGCGCTCTTCTTTGAGAAACGCGAGGCCGATCTCTTTCGCTTCATAGGTCGGGGTGCCCCGCGACGTGATGAACACGAGCGTATGTACATTCTTCTTTTCGCCGTTGTAGATGACCGCCCCATCACTCTCTTCGAATATGCCTTTCGCAACACCGTCACGCACGATCCGCGCGCCCGATTCCGCTGTCTCACTCTCGAAGAAGTAATAGTCGAATTTTGTGCCGAGAATGCGGTAGATATCTTCAAATGCTGCGAGGGAAATTTGACGCCCCTTCCGCCAGAACTCTATGAGCGCTTGGTCTGTGCCTCGATAGATTTCTGTATTCAACGCATCAATCTCTGCTTTTGCTGCCGCATCCTGCTCATACGCCGTATTCCCTTCCACATATGCTGCACTGATTTCGCTCGCCGTTGAAGGTTCGGTAATTCCCTTTTTTTGGAGAGCCCATATTGCCTTTGCCACATGCGGACCCACGTCGCCCTGATAGTTTGCGCGTGTGACTTTTGGCCCCCCCGCCTCAACCAACCGCGAGATCGATTCGCCGATGGTGTTGCTCATCAAATGGCCGATGTGCATTTCTTTGAACGGGTTCGGTTGTGTGTACTCCACCATCACCCGCTTGCCTTCGTAGGTGTTGCTCCTGCCCCACTCCGCGCCCTTCGCGTCCGCTTCAGCTATGAGTCCCGTCACTGCACTGCGTGCGAGCGTGAGATTTATGAAGCCTGGACCCGCAACCTCGACACGCTCGGCAAAATCAAGCGTACTCTTAAGATGCTCCGCGAGTTTTTCTGCGAGCTCCTTTGGATTTTGTTTCAGTGCCTTCGCCGCCGCCATTGCCGCATTCGTGGCATAGTCCCCATGCGCCAAATCCGAGGGCCGCTCTACAGCAAATGAAATACCCTCCGCGCCTAGGGCGCGGAGCGCCTCTGCCACTGCTTTTCGTATCTGATCTTCCATTACGGCGAGCATAACAGAAAAACGACCCGGTGGGGTCGTTGAGGAACAAGCTGCACGAGAGCGGGTAAATCACGGAGCAGGTGCACCACACGCGAGGGGGACTCCGTGTTAGTTAAAGAGCGCTCCGCTCTCGTGCAGCCAAGCGGTACCCTACACCCAATCGTATTCCTATGCAAAGACTGTATTAAGCGAACGTTTCCGGGATCGGGTGCGCCTTGGCAAGCGCTTTTACTTTCTCGCGAGTTGCGGCAACGGTTGATGCGTCGCGCTTGGTGAGGACTTCGAGCATGAGGCGTGCAACTTCTTTTGATTCGTGTACGCCAAGGCCCCGAGTGGTCATGGCTGGGGTACCAAAGCGGATACCGGAAGGATCCATGGGTTTCCGCGTATCGTCCGCAATCGCATTCTTATTGAGTGTGATTCCCGCTTCATCCAAAAGCTTCTCTGCCTCTCCGCCAGAGATGCCAAGCGAGCCGAAAACGTCCGCGAGAATCAGGTGATTCGAGGTCCCGCCAGTGATCATGCGTACGCCACCCTCTTTGAAAACCTCTGCCATAGCCGCCGCATTCTCCACCACCTGCTTCGCATACGTTTTGAAACTGGGACGGAGCGCCTCGCCGAAGGCGATCGCCTTCGCCGCAATCTGGTGCATGTGCGGACCGCCCTGGAGGCCCGGGAATATCGCTTTATCTACTTTCTTCGCGAGCTCCTCGCTCTCGCGCACCAGAATCATGCCGCCACGAGGACCGCGGAGCGTCTTATGGGTGGTGGTCGTAAGAGCGTCAAAGCCGTAGTCAAAGGGATTCTTCTGCGCGCCGCCTGCGATAAGTCCTGCTATGTGCGCCACGTCCGCAACAGAAATCGCCCCGACCTCTTTTGCAATGTCTGCAATCTTCTGCCAATCAAGCTCGCGCGGATACGCTGAAAATCCGCCGAGGATCACTTTCGGTTTTTCTTTGAGTGCTGTCTCACGGAGCGCCTCGTAGTCGATCTCGCCTGTCTCGACATTCTTCATGCCATACCGCACGAACCGGAACACTTTTGAGATATAGGTAACGGGGTGGCCGTGCGTCAGGTGCCCGCCATGCGACAGATCCATACCGAGAATCGTGTCCCCGGGCTCCATCGTGGCCATGTAAAACGCGATGTTCGCATTCGCGCCACCAAGCGGCTGCACGTTTGCATACTTCGCCCCAAAGAGCGACTTCGCGCGCTCGATAGCGAGCGTCTCTACTTTGTCCGTGAATTCCTGACCGCCATAGTAGCGTTTCCCCGGATATCCTTCAGAATATTTGTTCGTGAAGGGCGACGCCATCGCTTCGCGCACCACCTGGGATACGTAGTTCTCCGACGGAATGAGCTCAAGGCCTTCACGTTCACGCTTTTCCTCGCCGAGAATAGCTTCGTACACCTCCGTATCTTCTTGCTTGATGTGCTCGTACATATTTATTGAATTAGTTCTGCACACACATTCCAGATGTCCTCGTGAATTGCCTCTGGGGTACGGAGTCCTTGTGCGCCCATACACTCGATGATGCTCCAGTTTGGTTGCGTGCCAGCGAGCCAATTTGCCGTTTCGTGACTTCTCTTGAGGTACGTACGGTCTTCTTCAACCATATCCCTATCTCCCGCCAGTTCCGGGTTCTTCTTTGCGCGCTTCTCTAAAAGGAGCCTGAGACTTATATCAAGTGGCACGCGCAAATAAAAAATACGATCGGGACGCGGTATGCCAAATACCTCGTGTTCCATACGATCAAGCCACAGCAAAAATTCTGCCCGCTCGGACTCGTCTTGAATTTTCCCGCCTTGATGAATCTGATTCGAGCTTGCAAAGCGGTCGGCAATAACCACTTTCCCCTCTGCGAGCATCGCACGTATGGAGGCGCTCGATTCGAAACGATCAGCAGCATATAGCGTGGAGGCGATTTTCGGATCGAGATGGACGAAGTCTCCGTGTTTCCCCGCAAGGCACTCCCCAAGAAGCGTTCCAAACATGTTTCGATCGTATGCCGGAAAATCAACCTTTTCTGACGCGATTCCCTCCTTGGTAAGTCGCTCTGCAAGGAGGCGGGCTTGTGTCGCTTTTCCCGACCCGTCATTGCCATCAAGCGCGATAAATACTCCCCGTTTCATGGGTGCTAGTATACCCTTATATGCGCCAATACAACGACATTTTGAAGCGGATCATGGAAGAAGGCATCGATCGTGAGGGCCGGAATGGCAAGACTCGGGCGCTTTTTGCGCTTCAGATGCGCTTCCCCATGAAAGACGGCTTCCCTGCTGTGACCACCAAGAAGCTCGCATTCAAGGCAGTGAAAAGCGAGCTCTTGTGGTTTATCGAAGGCAGTTCTGATGACAACCGTCTCAAGGAGCTCAACGGTTCCGAGCGCACTATCTGGACCGACAACGCCGAGGCGCCATACTGGACTCCGAAAGCAAAGTTTCCGGGCGACTTGGGACGGGTCTATGGCGTGCAGTGGCGGCACTGGAAAACTCCAGACGGGAAAGAGGTGGACCAGCTCGCAACTGTAATTGAAAAAATAAAAACGACTCCGGCTGACCGTCGACTCGTCGTCTCCGCATGGAATCCGGGCGAGCTCGACCAGATGGCGCTCCCGCCGTGCCACATGCTCTTTCAATTTTTTCCGAACACGACGGACAAAACGCTCTCGCTCCACATGGTGCAGCGGAGCTGCGACATGTTCCTCGGTGTTCCGTTCAACATCGCTTCCTATGCACTCCTTCTTGCCATGGTCGCACAAGTGACCGGCTACACTCCCGGCGAATGCATCCTGACCTTGAACGACGCGCACATCTACCACGACCACTTTGATGCGGTTGCCGAGCAGCTCGCGCGTGAGCCCTTCCCGCTTCCCACGCTCTGGCTCAATCCCGAAGTGAAAGACATAGGCGGGTTCACCATGGATGACATTCGGCTCGATAATTACCAGTCACACCCGGCTATCAAAGCCAAGATGGCGGTGTAGCATTTTTTAGGTACACTCTAGAGGCATATGGCGCTTTCCGACCGGAAGATACTTGAGGCGATGGACGAGGGCTCTATCGTCATTGAGCCGTTCGTGCGCGAAAACCTCGCCACCTCAAGCTACGACGTAACGCTCGGCGAATGGTTCTTTCGCGAGCAGCCGCCACAGTACAACCACGCCCTCTACAATATCTGGAGCAAAGCGCACACCGAACACGTATGGGGTGCGCGCCAGGTGGAGCGTGCAGTTGCTGCCAAAGAAGCTTTTAAGAAATATCATTTCGAGTGGGATGGAATTGCTCCAGAGGACAAGGTAATCATCCTGCGTCCGGGTGAGACTATTCTTGCGCACACCAATGAGTTTATCGGTGGCAGAGACCACATCACTACCATGATGAAAGCGCGCTCTTCGATGGGTCGCAATTTCATTGAAGTGTGCAAATGCGCCGGTTGGGGCGACGTGGGCTACGTGAACCGCTGGACAATGGAGATCACCAACAATTCGAAGAATTACATCATCCCGCTCGTAGTGGGACGCCGCATCGCCCAAATCATCTTTTTCGAGACAGGACCGATTCTTGCGAATGACTACGCTTCGACCGGAAAATACGCTTCGTCGACGAATATCAAAGAGCTGAAAAAGGTTTGGAAACCAGAGATGCTGCTCCCGCGCCTCTGGTCTGACCGTGACACCAAGAAAAAACGAGCACGCTAGCGAGAGTGAAGAAACATGGATGCGCGCGGCTGCGGCCGTGGCTTCGAATGCGCTCTGCAAGAAAGCTCGGTGTGGCGCCGTTATTGTGAAGAACGGCAAAATCATTGGTGAGGGCTATAACGCCCCTCCTCAAGATTCTCCCCACAACTGCATGTGCGCGGCAGCGGTTGAGGGCGGCAAGCCGCGCTATGACCGCACGTGTTGCATGCACGCAGAGTGGCGAGCTGTTTTGGATGCGGTACGCACCCACCCAGACGATCTTTCTGGGTCCGTGCTATATTTCGCGAGGATTGATGAACGTGGCGTGCTGAAATTTTCTGGAGCACCCTACTGCACGGTCTGCAGTCGCCTTGCTCTTGATGTAGGTATTGAGGGTTTTGCCCTCTCTCATGAGAGCGGCATCCGTGTCTACCCTACCGACGAATACAACCGCTTGTCCTACGCATATACTGGAGATACTCATGTCTAATCTTCGTATCGCACTCATCGCTGCTCTAGGAAAAAACCACGCGCTCGGGAAAGAAAACCGGCTGCTCTGGCAGATACCGGACGATATGAAACGCTTCAAGGCACTCACGGCCGGTCATCCGGTCATCATGGGCCGGAAGACGTGGGAATCGATTCCGGAGAAGTTCCGCCCGCTTCCCGGCCGCACCAACATTGTGGTGACACGCCAGCATGGCTATACGCTTCCCGGAGCGACGGTTACCCACTCGCTCATAGAAGCGATTGCTGACGCGCAGGGAGCGCCAGGGGGTGAGGAGATCTTCGTCATCGGCGGGGCGCAGCTCTATGCCGAGGCGCTACCCTACGCCGCCCGGCTCTACCTCACACTCATTGAGGACGAAAAAGAGGCAGATGCATTCTTCCCTGCGTACGAAACGGAATTCGCAAAAAAGATTTCTGAAGAGTCTCGCGAATGGGAGGGGGTCATCTACCGTTTCGTGACACTTGAGCGCTAAACGAGCAATAGAAAAGGCCCCGTCCATGGCGGGGCCTTTGAGTTTCATCACGCCGCGAGTTCGGCCTCGATGAGTTTCACGAGCGGATCTTCGCCGAGGTTGAGCTCGTTTTTTGCACGCTTCAATGCATTCTCAAGCCGGTTTTGCGCTTCGACCGTGCGGTGTGTGCGGTAGGTGTCGCGCAGTTTGTTCAGTAAAGCGCACATCTCCTTACTCTCCCTGCGACGCTCCTCGACCTCCTCGGGAATTTCGGGAAGCTCCTTGCCGAGACGCCGTGCCAGCTTGCGCAGCTTGAGTTTCGGTTCGTCCAGACCAAGCACAACTTCGTCTCCGACAAACACCTGGAGTCGCGGGCCGCTTCCGAATCGGCCTGGCACCAGTTCGTGCATGGTATTGACCGGCTCGTGTGAGAAAAACATAAGCGGGCCAGGCTTGCATTCGGACATCTCGAGCCGCACAAATTCCTTCATGGGGAATCCCCACTCGGAACGCGCAGTATCAAGCACGAGCTCTTCATCCGAAAGGAGGCCGAGCGCATAGTGTTTGACGGCCTGGTAGTCATCCTCGCTACTGTGCATGGGGCCGCGACACACCCACCGTTCACGCTTGTGTGAAATGGCGAGAATCAGCTGCCCTTTCTGTCCGACGAGCTTTTCCTGGAGATCCTCCCACGGCGCAGCCTCGTCTTTGCTGAACGAGCCGTATATCGCGAACAGGAAGTCCGTGATGCGACTCCCCGTATGCGCTGTACCCGAGCGCACCTGCTCACGCAGACGCGCACGCTTCGCCTCGATTCCGCGCTTAGCCTCTTCGGCGACGCGCAGATACGCTTCGGTCTCCTGCTGGAGCGCCGCAAGCTCTGCGGCGATATTCACCTTTTCATTGCTCATGACGCTCACCTCGCTGTGAAAGAAAGTCCGAAGAGACTTTACGCCCGGGGTCTATAAAACGCAAACCGCGCAGCTTTCGCTGCGCGGTTTGCGTTTTTGTGTGAGGAAACGCTTACTTCACTTCCACCCACGCATACTTTTCTGCTGAAAAGTTGCGCGGGCCCGCCTCGGCTCGTCAGCCTCCGGCCCGTGGAAGTTTCCTACTTCACTTCCACGCCCATGCTTCGGGCAGTGCCCGCGATGAGGCTTTCCGCAGCTTCCGGCGAACCGGCATTCAGGTCTGGCATCTTCTCGGCCGCGATTGCGGCAACCTGCGCCTTGGTGATTGCACCCACCTTGGACGGCGCCTTGCCCGAACCTTTCTCAAGTCCTGCGGCCTTGAGGATGAGGCGGGATGCCGGAGGGGTCTTGAGGATGAAGGTGAACGAGCGGTCATCCATCACGGAGAGCTCGACAGGGATGATCGTGCCGATCTTATCCTGCGTTGCGGCGTTGAACTGGGTCACGAATTGACCGATGTTCACGCCTGCCGGACCGAGCGCGGTACCGACCGGAGGCGCAGGGGTTGCCTTCCCTCCCGGGATTTGAAGCTTAATTTTCTTTACGACAGTTGCCATAGTGAAGGGAATCTACAGGAATTTAGGTAATGGGTCAATCCGCAGGATCAGAGCTTGCGGACCTGAAGGAAGTCGAGCTCAACCGGAGTCTCGCGACCGAACATGGAGACGAGCACCTTGACCTTGCCACGCTCCTCATCAATATCGCCCACTTTGCCCTCAAGATCCTTGAACGGACCGTCAGCGATGACCACCGGATCGTCTTTCACGAGATCAATACGATGCTTCGGTGCTTCGGCATTCATACGCTTCATGAGGCTTCCCACCTCGACCGGATCCATCGGTACCGGCGTAGTGCCGCTACCCACAAAGCCGGTAACGCGCGGCGTGTTGCGCACGACGAACCACGAGTCATCATCGACGAGCATGCGCACCAGCACGTAGCCAGGGTAGATCTTCTCCTCCTCAACAAGACGCTTCCCACCCTTTACGCGGATCTTCTTCTCGGTCGGCACGACGACGTCGAAGATCTTGTCCTCCATGCCGAGAGACTCGATGCGCTGCTTCAAGTTACGCTCAACGGCGTTTTCATAGCCCGCGTAGGTGTGGATGGCATACCACGCCGCATCCTCTTTCGAGAGCTTCGTCTCATCGCGGATTTCTTTCGGGAGCGCGGGCGCGATATCAGCCATACCGATCTCTTCCGGGAGACCTTCGTGTTCACCGCTCGATATAGGATTGCGAGATTCGTCCATACGCGAAAAGGTTATGCGCCCACGATACGGCTCACCACGCCTCCAAGGAGGTAGTCGAGCACGCCCACGAATACCGTAACCACGACGGAGATGAAGATGACGACCAGCGTGTGCGCTACCGCCGTGCGGGAAGTAGGCCAGGTGATGTGCTGGAATTCGTCGCGCACGTGCTTGAGATAACTCGTGAGTGCATGCATATGAGTACAGCGGTGAGTTGTTCCAAATAAAAAAGCCCTGCGGGCTTCAATACGTGGCATGGTAGTACAGGCGGAGGGTCAAGTCAAGAAAGACCGCCCGAGGCTTTGCCTCGGGCGGTCTTTCTGTATCTTCCCTACTCCTAGCTAGCGAATCTCGTACGTTACCGAGACGTTCGCCGTGTAGGTATTCTCTCCGGTCGGAATCTCCGGCGCAGGCATCGAAGCCGTATCTCCGCCACGACCGTATGCCTCAACCGCATACGCCTTGCCGTAGTAGTAGCCGCCTGAGGACTCATTGAAGCTCACGACGCGGCCAAGCTTCACCCCGAGCTGTTTCGCAAGCACATCAGCCTGCATCTTTGCGTTCGCAATCGCACTTGCACGTGCCGCGTTGTAACCCGCGGTCGGATCATCGAGCGTAAGGTTCGGGCCAGAAAGGTTCTGAACACCGAGACTGCCGAGACCGCCGATGAGCATGCCCGCCTTATCGAGATCGCGCACCTTCACTTCTACCGATTGCGATACCTGGTAGCCGGTAATCTTCGGGTCGAGGTTGCAGGGTGGGCAGTAGCCGGATGAGGAGCATACACAAGTCTCATTTGAGTAGCGCGGATAGATGTTGTAGTAGACGGTACGGATGTCTTTCTCAGCAACGCCCTGCTCCTTGAGGTATGCGATCGCCGCATTCGTCTGCTCGGTCGTTTTTGCCTGTGCAGCGGCGACCGTATCTTCAGCGTGCTCTATGGTAAACGTGACGCTCGCAATATCGGGCGCCATCGACGCCTCACCCGTTCCGGAAACGGTGATGGTGTCAGTCGCCGCATTGTCCGGGCGCCCGATATTAGCGGCGACCGATGCGGTTTTGACGAACAAGAAGAGCGCGAGGATGGCGAGCGTGCCGATGAGGGCGATGCGGACGCCATCGTTTCCGAACACAGCATTAGTATCGTTCATGGTGGAAATACGGAAATGGTTACCTTAAATAATCATACGTCTATGATAACAGACGGTGTGAAGGCTAAGACGCACGTGGCCCGCATTAATTACCTTGGAGCGTGAGGAGGAGCTGTCGCAGATCGGCTTGGGCTGGGAGGGTTGCCACGGTGAGATTCGGGTTCGTCCATCCGACGACTCCCCTATCGATCGCGTCGAATCGGAGCACGTCGGTGCCACGCGTGAAGTAGTAGGCAGTCGAAACGACACCCTCGAATCGTCCGATGGGCACCGTCGTAAAGCGACGAGTGCCGATCGTGGTTGAGGTGAAAGCGGTCGCAGGTGCTGGCAAGCCAGAAGCGTCTTGGATTGCCGTGGTCCGGATCACCTCTATTGGAGTCGTGGTGCCCACAAGCGGGTAGCGGTTGATGACGATCTCGCTTGATTCTGTAGTAGAAGCAACACCTCCCCGTCGATACGTAATTGCTCCTGAGGTGCCCGCCTTAACCTCTTCATACCCTTCCGGAAGAGCGAAGGCGAGATTCAGGTTTGCAAGTAGCACGTTTGGCGGTGGGCATGCAGGGAATGAGCAGGCAGGTGCCACACGTCCAAGCGCCGTACCATCTGGACAGATCTTCGCATCAAGCGGGCATGCGGTGATCGTCTCCCGTCGCTCGATAGCTGCACGATATAGGAATCCTCCGATGCCAAGGACGATGATGAGCGCGATGCCGAGAAAAAGCTTTTTCATGGTGCCATAGTGATTAGCGGGCGCGTAATAGATCTCGAATTTCGGTCAGCAACGCGACCTCCTTGCTCACTGTCGGTGTCGGCTCCGCTTTCTCTCGGCGAGAAACGAGCGTATTGAAGAACTTCACGAACAGGAATAGCGCGAATGCGATGAGTATGAAATTGAGCACGGCCTGAAGGAAGAGTCCGTATTCGAGGATCACGTCTCGCGCGAGCGGTGCTGAGAGGCCGGAGAAATCGAAGCCGCCGATTAAAAGACTGATGAGTGGCGTAAGAATGTTGTTGGCGAGCGCATTCGTAATCTGCGCAAAGGCTGCGCCGATGACAACGCCTACCGCGAGATCGATCGCATTACCGCGCAGTGCGAATGTCTCAAACTCCTTGAACAAACCTTTCATGTGGGCAGTATATCAAAAAATAAAGGCTGCCCTCGCGGGCGCCTTTATGGGGTTTTAGCCCCAACGAACATTCCATCGGCTACCATACAGAAAAATAATGCGGCCGTGAAGTGGAAAACGCATTCCACAACACGCTAACTGCTTAGCAAGCGTGAGGTCTATGCCCGCACGGTATCGTAGCGTCACTCGTAAGGGCGACTACAGGGAATCGAACCCTGATTGAGAGCTCCACAAGCTCCAGTGTTAACCGTTACACCATAGTCGCCATGCACCAAAACGTTATACCACGACACTCCAAACCGCGCCTGGTAGCGTGCTAAGCTGTGGGACGATAACGAAAAATAATCATGGAACCAGCACACACGGATCACGAGCAGCTTATCGCCTCTTTGGCAGACGAGGCCACTCTTGAGGAGTACAAAAAACCCTTCGACAATTATCGTCCGGGACTCCTCCCGCGCGTGCTCGGCGGTTTTCTGGTGTTCTGCGGCAACCTGGTCTACGGGAACAAGCCCTCGTATCTTAAGTTCCGCGCGGTCGAAGTCATCGCCCGTGTTCCCTACCACTCCTGGGCTTCTGCAGCGTTTACCCTGCTCACCGCTTTCTATACGGATGAGAAGCGCGCACTCAAAATCTCGACCATCTCGCGTTTCTCGCGCTTCGCCTCTGACAATGAGACGATGCATGTGGTCGTCATCTCATGCCTTGCACGCAAAGAGCAGCCGGCGGGCATCCTGCGCCACACGCTCATTCCGATGTTCTTCGCATTCTTCTACTTCTGGATGTCCTATATCCTCTACCTCGTGAATCCGCGCTGGTCGCTTGAAACGAACTACCTCTTCGAGCAGCATGCGTTCGACCAGTACACGCGGTTTTTGAAAGAAAACGAGGAGGCGCTCAAAACGAAACCGATCGAGAGCGAGTTCCTCGCGTGGTATGGACGGCACCCACGCAGCCAGTACGAGTTTTTCGTATCGGTGAAAAACGATGAGATCGTGCACCGGAATCGCTCGATCCGCGAGATCGAGATGAACCGGAATCACGCTCGACCGAACTGACGGCGAGACTTAATAGCGCGGACTCTCTTCTTTCACGCCTTCGGCGTGATTTACGAACCGCGCAAGCGCGAAGAGGAGCGAGGAAAGACGATTCATGTAGGCCCGCGTCGGCTCGGATACATCCCGAAGCCCAGCCTCTTTGACCGCAGTGAGCCGGCGCTCGGCGCGGCGCGCAAGCGTGCGCGCGACATCAAGCATCGCGGAAAGCTCCGTACCGCCCGCGATAGAGAATCTGGTAATCGGGGGAATCGCCTTTTCGATCGCATGGATCATGACTTCCGCATCGGTAACACGTGCTTGCGTGACGCGCCGCTCTGCCCCAGCCGTCTCTGCCTGAATGATGAAGAGGATCTCTTGGATTTCGCGCAGCACCTCAGAAAGTTTCTTCTCAGAGGCACCGGGGACAACGTGATCTTTGGCATAGAGCACGCCCCACCAACGCACCGTCAAAACGCTTTTTGCCCTGGTTTTTACCAGGCCGAGAAATGAATTGATCTCATCGAGCGCTCCAAGCGCTTCCGGCAATTCCGATGCTTTAGAGATACGCCCCTGGTCACACCCGAATACTCGGGTTGTCCCGCCATCCCCTTTACCCGTATAGAGCGCCATGAACGATTGGCTCTAGATCACCAGGGCCACCACGCAAACACGAGGGCAGCCACCAAGAGCGCCACGAGCGAATGCGCGGTATTGAGGACATAGAGCGACACGGGGCGTTCTTCATACCAGACCGAATTCAATTGGATCGTCGCGATGAATCCGAGCCAGATGAGAAATGCGCGCGTGAGCGCAACACCGACCGTAAGCGCAGGAGGAACGGGGAGAAATGCCGCGAGCACGAACACCATGACCACCGTGGCAACGAACCCGCCGCTCATCGCTTGAAGCGGCGTCATCTTCATTGCCTTCATCCGCTCATCGGTGTAGCCCATGAGCATCTTCCACTTCGCACCGAACACAGGCCCGTACCAGAGAGCGCCAACGGCAAATGCGGCGACCGAGGCGCCAAGAACCGCAAGAAAATCGATGTTGAGTATCATAGCCAGTGCGTGAGGGGTAACAGAAAAATGATACCACCCGGAAACGCAGAGCGTTTCCGGGTGGTATCTCGTGTGCAACTTTGTCTTGTTACGAGCGAAGCGAGTTAGACAACAAGAAGTGCCCTTGTGGTGCCCAGGAGAGGACCATGATTACATTTCTCTCTCACAAAATACGGTCGCCGTCGCTCCCGTATTCCGCGAGCCGCCTCGCGCGACCAGCCGTGCTCGGCTGGTGCCCGCACTCGCTTTCGAGTCCTCTCACGCGAAGCGCGCAGGCGCTTCGCTCTGGCCACAAATTCAAAACCGCCCCACGGCGGTCAGT
>CAYVUT010000004.1:2394-35425 GCA_964455225.1 uncultured Candidatus Saccharibacteria bacterium | reverse complement strand
GTCGCACAATATATCTTTTGCGACACTACCGTAGGGCAAAAGCCGGCTTCCGTACAATCGTGCTTGCTGACGCTCGCCTACTCACCTGTTTCCAAATGGCGCGTGAAGTGCTTTTTGATAGTGCTGTCGAGCGCTTTATTAAAAGTGATTGCGTGTTTCGGAGACATGACGATCTCTGCTATGAGTTGACCGGTCGGCGCATTCGGGCGCACATAGGCAAACTGCATGATGACGGAGTCATCCGATACGGTAATCTGGGTCGTATTCGAGAATGCGGGCTTCGCATCTTCTGGAACGACCACTGATACGGCTTGGGTCTGTTTTGGCTGATCCATAGTGTCTCTAGGCGGCTACGAGGTTAGTAAGAGCTTCGACGCACCAGTTCCAGGAACTGCGCACCAGGTCGAAGAGGTAGGAGAAATTCTCCTGCCCAGCGGGTGAAGATACGATGGATTGGAGCGAGATGCCGAAGAACGAAAGCGCTAAGACACCAACGACGATCCAAAAGATAAGTTTGAGCATGGTTTTTAGTATAACTCCTCGTATTCTCGTTCAGCCGAGATTTACAGGTAGGACATGGGGTTAAGGTAGGCCGGAATCGGTGCCACAGGGATGGTAACCGTGTACCCGCTCTTGCAGGTGTACTCCTTGAACGCGAGTGCTTCTGCCAAGTACACGCCAAAGTGCAGATGCGGGCCGGTTGCGTACCCTGTGTCTCCGGAGAGACCGATCACTTGTCCTCTGGTAACGATACTTCCCTTTTGCACATCGACTTCGGACAGGTGGGCGTACAGAGTCGCAAGCCCGTTCGCGTGCTTAATCAGCACCCATTTCCCGTATTGGCAGTACTTCACTGCGCCCAGGTTCACCCCGATGACCGTGCCAGAAGCGGAAGCGCGAATGGGTGTGCCGATCGAGGCGCGGAAGTCCATCCCGTTATGAGACCTGGTGGTGTAGAGGCGTTGAGCGGCAACGGTCTCGCCGAACTCTTGCGTGATGAACACGTTATCGACGGGCCATCCCAAGACGCCTTTGCCCGCAGGCGGTATGCGTTTTGGATCAACCACATACTGCAATTGCGTTGCGAGCTCGAACAGTGCCGCTTGAAAGGCAGATTGTTCTGCCTGCTTTGCAGCAATCAGTTTCTGATAGTTCGCCTCCTGGTTTTTCGTTTCTGACAAAAGCTTCTGCTGCGCGTTCTTGCTCGCATCGACCGAACGTTTTTCCGTCGAAAGCTGGGTCTGGAGCGCTACGAGTTCGGACTTAGTCTTCGCCACCGCATCGCGATGGTCGGAGAGCTCGACCTTCGCAGTCTCGAGGGTCTTGATGTCTTCGCGTAGTGCCCGATTCAACTGCGCTGCCGCGTCGATCGCTGACCACGCGTCTCCGAGCGACTCGGCATGGAGCATGGCGATGATGAGCGGCGAGGATTCTTTTTGCGCGGTCGTGCGAAGCGTCTTTGCGATCGCGATCTCGTTCGATTCGATCGACGATTCGGTATCGCGTATGGATAGAGAGAGTTCCGAGAGCTGCAGGTTCGCCGCGCTGATCTTGTTCTGGGTCACCTGGATCTTCGTCGCAAGCTGTTTCTGCTCGAGTGCGAGCGTATCGATCGTGGACTGGAGCGTATTCTTCTTCGTCGCAAGCACATTGAGCTCTTTCTGGTAGCGCGCGATTTCCGCCTGGAGGTCGGCAATCTGCTTATTGTGCGTCGCTATCTGCGCCTCAAGCTGTGCTGCGGACTGCGCGTGAACGGGAGATGCGGGAAGTTGAGACAGCAGCGCAAGAAAAAGGCTGCACAAACCTGCAATCCAAAATTCCCGAGTCATTGCGCCAGTATAGCAATGGCATTCTTGATGCGCGAAATACTTTCGGCAGGACCGAGGATACTTACCAGCGTGAAGGGGTCGGGGGAGCGCTCTTGGCCCGAAAGAGCGTAGCGCAGCGGCCAAAGTACCGCTCCCCTACCTCCCTTCCCTTTTGCCTCCTCCGCATTTGCGACCGGCATAATGACCTCTTTAACCGCCTCGGGAGAAACGCCCTCCTGGAGGCTCTGGAGGGCTTCCAGGACGCTTTCTAGGCCTATTTTTGCCACTCCGGGGCGATCTTCGGGCTCCTTTACAAGAAGCGTGTGCCGTTCGGGGCGCGGGGCCTCAAACAGGCAGGACAGCTCTCCCGAAAGCATCTCGCGCGCCTCGGCAAAGGAGCGGGCACGGTCTTTAAGGAGCGGGATGGTCTTGCTGAGCGTCTCCGTATCAAATGCGCTCATGCCATGCACGCGCGCTGCGAAATCGGCATCAGGAAGTCGACGCATGAAGCGTTGATTCACGGACAAGAGTTTCTCGCGGTCCCATGCGGCGCCGCTTTTCTGTATGCCTTCGAGCGTGAATGCGCTTACGAGCTCGTCGAGCGTGAAGTCCTCGCGCTCGTCGCCGGGATTCCATCCGAGAAGCCCTAGATAGTTCACAAGCGCTTCGGGCAAGATGCCTTCCTCGCGGTAGTCCATGACGTTGACTGCGGTACCGCTACGTTTAGAAAGCTTGGCGCGTTTCGTGTCGAGGATGAGCGGCAGATGCACGTATACCGGTCGCGGAGCTCCGAGCGCCTCCTGTATGAGGATCTGGCGCGGCGTGTTCGACACATGGTCTTCGCCGCGGATGATGTGCGTGACCCCCATGTCCATGTCGTCGGCGACGACGGCGAAGTGGTAGAGCGGGTCGTCGATCGCGCGCGCGATCACGAAGTCGCCGAGCTCTGCGGTGTCGAACGTGATATCGCCGCGCACTTCATCGCGGAAAGTGACGGAGCGCCCAGGATTCTTGAGGCGCACGACTTCGACGGTCTTGCCCGGCTCGTTCTTGCTCTCCTCTTTCGAAATATACGCTTTCCCTTCTGCAATGATCTGCTGAAGCAGTTTGGTGTGGAGCGGAAGCCGTTCACTCTGGCGCACGACCTCATCGCCTTCGATTCCGAGCCATGCGAGACCTTCGAGGATGTCGGTCTCGTATTCGATCTTGCTCCGTTCGCGGTCGGTATCTTCGATCCGCATCAGGAATCGTCCGCCGTGGTGGCGCGCGAACAGGAAGTTGAAGAGCGCGGTGCGCGCAGTGCCTACGTGCAGCCGGCCCGTGGGACTCGGCGCCATGCGAGTGACTACTTTCATACCGGTTCGTGCGAGAGGGCGATCTCTACCGCTGCTTCTGCAAGCGTGCGCGCTGCGTCAGTATCTACGAAGCGCGCGCCCTGCTCACCCATCTGCTTTGCAAGCTCGGGGTTCCCCGCGATGCGATGTGCCTCGGAAGCGAGAATGTTTGGCGTGAGGTTTGCCTCCTCAAGGACGGTGGCGCCGCCCGTCTCGGCAAAGGCATATGCGTTCGTGCGCTGGTCGTGGCTTATCTCTTCCGGTATGGGAATGAGGATCGCCGGTTTTTTCCAGACGCTGATCTCGGTGATCGTGCCTGTGCCGGCGCGAGAAATGACGAGCGTGGCGACACCAGCCGCGCGCTGCATCGAGAGAGCGTTCAGATAGTCGAATGGCTTGTAGCGATCGGCGTGCGGGTTCCCTTCAAGCACCACTTTGGCAAGCCCGGACACTTCAGCGAAGTGGTCGCGACCGGTCTGGTGGATGACGTTTGCGAACGCGACCAGCTGCGGGAGCGCTCCGAGCACCGCATCGTTGATACGCTTTGCGCCGAGCGAGCCGCCGAGGATGAAGATGGTCGGGATATCAGGCTCGAGTCCGAGATACTGGCGTGCTCCTTCAGACTCGACACGCTTCAGTTCTTTGCGCACCGGGATACCGGTCCGAGCGATCTTGCCCCGGACTTTTTCTGGGAAATACTTTGCGGACGCATCGAAAGTTATTGCGATGCGATCGGCCCACTTCGACGCAAGGAGATTCGCGCGGCCAGGTTTCGCATCCGACTCGTGGATGATGACGGGGATGCGTAGTATCCGCGCAGCAACCGTGGTGGGTACGCTCCCATACCCGCCTTTTGAAATGATGACGTCCGGGTACAAGCGGAAGAGCGTGATGAGTGCACCACAGATGCCGGCAAGCGTGGTGAACATGCCAGTGATATTTCCGAGGGATGCGTAGCGGCGCATCTTCCCTGCCGGGGTCCTTATGAACGCGATCTCGTTTTCAAAAAGGGCGCGCTCATCAAACGGTGCGGGCGCGAGAAAATAGAGCTTGGGGTCGATGAGGCGGCGTTCGCGCACGATGTCTTTGATCGATTCAGCGATCGCGATGAGGGGGTAGAAATGTCCGCCGGTGCCCCCGCCCGTAAATACGATGGTCATGGTGAGCAGTATACCAGGGTGTAGCGCCTAGCTTATAGGGAGAAAGAGAGGAAAATACCGAGGATGTAAGCGGCCCTACCCTTTTCGGTTGCCGGCAACGTTAAGGATGAGGCCGCACATGGCAAGGACGGCGAGGAGTGCGGTGCCGCCATGCGAGACGAACGGGAGCGGGAGTCCGGTCAGCGGAATGAGTCCCAACATGGCACACATGTTCACGAATGCCTGGAATGCGATGAGGAAGGAGAAGCCGAGCGCTACCAGTCCGCCAAAGAGATCGCGGGAGTCCCCTGCTATCACGAATCCACGTGCCGCTAACAGCAAGAACAGCACCAGAAGGACGATGCTTCCGAAGAACCCGGTCTCTTCAGCGTATACGGCAAATACCGAATCGCCAGAAGGCTCAGGAAGGTAGTTGAACTTTTCTATGCTTTGGCCGAATCCCCTTCCCATGAGCTCTCCTGAGCCGATGGCGATCAGAGCCTGCTGTATCTGATAGCTTGATCCGAGCGCATCAGCTCCCGGGTCAAGAAAGGTCTTCACGCGCTCGAGTGCGTAGGGACGAAGCGTGAGCACGAGCGCGAGTCCGAGGATAGCGAGGAGCGCGAGAATGCCGAGATCTCTCCAGGGAGCTCCGGCCGCAAAGTACATGATCGTGCCCGTCGCGAGGATAAGGAGCGTGGTAGAGGTGTTGGGTTGCAAGAGGAGCAGTGCGGCAGCTGGAGCAAGCAGGAAGAGGAATGGCAGAAATCCGCGGCGCATCTCTCCCAGGTTTCGTGCGCGCGGCGCAAGCCACCACGCGAGCATGAGGACAAAGCCGATCTTGAGGAACTCCGCCGGCTGGACGGTCGTGAACCCGATATCGATCCAGCGCGTTGCGCCGTTTGCGTAGGTGCCAATGCCCGGCACGAAGACAAGTGCGGTGAGCGCCAGTGTCGCCCCGTAGAGCCAGGGCGCGGCGCGCTTGAGGAGCGCAAGCGGCACACGCGCAAGAAGCATAAGCGACAGGAATCCGAGCCCGAGGCCGAGTCCGGTCTGTATGAGGATGTTGCGGGGCACGGAAACGCTCTCACGCGCAAGGAGCCCCAATGTCGCCGAGGCGAATATGGCGATCCCAAGGAGCGCGAGCGTCACCACAATCGCGAAGAAGAGCCGATCGTGAGAGAAGAGCCTCATTGAATGGAGATGAGCGCCAATGACAGGCCGAGCACGCCTGCGATGATCGTAATGACCCAGTAGCGCATCGTCACTTTGTAGGGCGGCCAACCGATCGCCTCGAAGTGGTGATGGATAGGTGCGACCCGGAATAATTTCTTATGAAAGGCTTTCTTCCAGAAGACCTGGAGCAGCGTCGTGGCGACTGTTGCGGTCAAAGGGAGCGCGACCAAGGGAAGCACGAATACGCCAACGCCCCCGGCGATAGAGTCTGAGGCGAATGCGGTCATGGCGAGCGCGAGCGTGAGCGCCATGCTGCCCGTCTCTGACATGTAGAAACGAGCGGGCGGAATGTTGAACCAGAGGAATGCAAGGATCGCTCCGGCAACGGCAGCAGCAAAGGCGGCAAGATAGTACTGACCTTCGCCGAAGGCGATTCCGGCATACACCATGAAAATGATCGCGAACACGCCTCCGGCAAGGCCGTCTATGCCGTCTATCGTTCCCCCGGCATAGATCGCGAGCGTGACGAGGGCAAAGAATGGAACGATGAAAATGCCAAGAGTGAGCGGTTCGCCAAACGGCAATCCGACAGTGGTCACCTCAAGCTTCTCGTAGAACCACCAGCCGGCTACCAGTCCCATCGTCCCGACGATGGCGAGCCGATGGAGGAGCGAGAGGCCGCCCATCCCGGCTCGTATCTCCAGCAGGTCGTCCACGAACCCTGCGACTGCTCCCACAAAGAGCGCGAAGAGCGGGAGCCAGGTTTCCCTTCGGCTCACGAAGTCGAGCTCAGTGAATGGCGCGCCAATCGTGCGCGCCAGGAAAAAAAGTCCGAGCGCAGTGATGAGCACCGACGACCAGATCAGGATGCCGCCCATGCGCGGCGTCGATACCTCGCGCTCTTTGTGGAGCTCGTCGAAGATGGGCGTGCCGCCCCCGCCGATGCCTTCTCCCTTCCCGGCTTTCTTCTTCCAAGCGCGGTGGCGATACAGGACGCTCGCAAGCATAGGCGCAAGCGCGATGCCAAGGAGAAAGGTGATCGCGGAAGGGATGAGCACTTGAGCGGTAAGGGTGATGGTCATACGCGAGGATTAGCGCAGATACGCGACGCCGGCGAAGTGCGCGAGCGTGGCTTCGACGAGAGCCGCGGCTTCGGTGAACCGCTCTTTTTCGGTGGAGCCGAGTACGACGACGGCGACCGGATGATTCACGCCCGCATCAAATACGAGTGCCAGATTCCCGCCAGCAAGGTCGGTGAGGCCTGTTTTCGAGAGGAGCAGCCGTGCGGTATGCACGACGGTCGGGTTCGTATTGCGTACGTCAAAAGCGCGGCCCTCAAGGCTCGTGGCCGCCGCGCGCGCTTCGGTAGTCGAGTGCGCTATGTCTGGAGCTTTCGCGACGAGCGCTCCGGCCAGAATGGCCATGTCGCGTGCTGAGCCATAGCCGCCCGAGATGCTTTCTGTTTCGTCGAGGCCGCTGCCATTTAGGGCATAGGTAGACGCGAGGCCAAGTGCGACCGCTGCTGCCGAAAGGGTTTGCGGCATTGTGGCGTTTTTGCGGGCGGCCACCGTCTCGGCAATCGCCTTTGCGCCGTCGTTGAGGGATGCGGTGAGCGTGAGGCGCGCGAGGTCGGCAAGCGTGAGCGTGTCTCCGGGATTGAATATGCGTGGCGATTCGCTCCGGGCCGCTTCTTCGGACACGGTGATCGGCGTAGACGGCGCAAGCTCCGCAAGCGCCGTGTAGACCGTAAGGAGTTTCGTAAGCGAGGCGAGCGGGAGCTGCGCATCGGCGTTCTTCTCGAAAAGGGTCGAGTCGGTCGCAAGATCATACACGATTGCCGCGGAAGCCTCTACGGGCACTCGTGCAAAGGCGTCGGGAGTCGCGGGCGGTACGGGCGCAGATACTTCCTCGCCTTCTGATCTTGAGGAGAGCGGGATAAAGAGAAAGAGACCAAGCACTACCGAGGACAGAAAGAGTGCCACACCTGCTTCACGCAAGCGCCTCGTTCGGGTGGCAATGGCCTTCAGATCTACAGGCTCGATCATACGGTCAGGAAATCGTTGGCTCTGCTTGGGCTGCCTCTGCAGTCGCGTTCTCCTCAACAGCCGCTCCCGCTTCCTTCGAGAGTTCTTCGTAGCGTGGCAGCTCTTCGACGCGGGACACGCCCAAATGCGCGAGCGCTTCGGTGGTGATGGAGTAGCGGATACGCCGCTTGTCAGCAGGGTCCTCCTTCCCTTCTATGAGCCCACGGATAAGGAGCGTACGGAGCGAGGCGGAGGAGTTGACGCCGCGGATCCAGTCTATTTCTCCGCGCGTCGAACCTGCGCGATAGGCGATCGCCGCCAGTGTCTCAAGTCCAGCCTTGCCGAGGTCTTTTGAAAGCTCGCTCTCACGGAATTTCTTTACGATGTCGGCAGCTTCAGGCGCAGTGCGGAGCTCAAGGTCCTCTTCTGTCTCGATGACCGAAAGGCCGGTCTGCGCGAGAGACTCGTGGAGCACCGCTACCGCTTTTGCGAGCTCCTCGGGCTTCGCGCCGAGCACCTTTGCCGCATCCTTTTTGCTCATCGGTTCCCCGCTCGTAAAGAGGAGTGCTAGAAGTGCTGCCGGAGGGGTCAACATACCAAAATAATAAACGATAAAGGCCCCGCCGCAAAACAACAGGAGCCGTGACGATTTTAATCAACTCGCCCGTCGGAAGAGGATCAATACCGTGGAACCCCGGTGCCGGTGTGGGAGATGCGAATATCGCCGTAGTTTTCAAATTGTTCGGCAGCGACGGCGCCCTGCTTCACGAGCTCAAGGAGGGCGAGGAATGAGACGATCACCTCCACTTTCTCTTTTGCAGAACCGGCGAAATCTTTGAACGAAAGCGTGAGCGCCGTCTCCACGCGCTTCGCAAGCTGATCCATCATCTCTTCGATGGTGACCATGGGCTTCACGCGCGCCTCGGGAAGCCTCTCTACTTCTTCGCGGGCGGCGAGAACGCGCGCGAGCGCCTCTTCGAGCGATCCGGTTGCCATGTCACGCGACGGCGCGAAGAACGCTTCCGGTTTCTTCTCGCCCGCAGGCACCATGACGTATTTCCCGAAGGTGCGAGAAAGCTCGCGTGCCGCTTCACGCACGCGCTCGTAGGTGGCGAGGCGGCGCTTCAGGTCTTCCACGTCCCCTTTCTCTTCTTCGGTGAGCTCGAGATCGGGAATGAGCGATTTCGATTTGATGAGGAGCAGCGTCGCGGCGATCTGGATGAAGTTTGCCGTTTCCTCAAGCGGGAAAGCCTCTTGCCTGCGCACATGCTCGATGAACTCATCCGTGATGCTCGCGAGCGCAAGCTCGTTCACCAAGAGCTTGCGTGACTCGATAAGGTCAAGCACGACCTCAAACGGTCCTTCGTATGAGGCGGTCTTGATTGCGAATCCTGTTTTTTGAATCAGGGTCTCCACGACTCGATGAATTGTACCAGGAGCCGGACAGGCGCTCCCGCAGCCCCTTTGGCAAGCTCTTCTCCGGGCGCCGCGGTCATCCGCGGCGCGATATCGAGATGCGCCCACGGGCACGCAAGCTCTTTCGCGAATTGCCAGAGGAACATGCCGCCCTCAATGGCGCCGCCATACTTTCCTCCAGGACTGTTTGAGGAGTTCGTGATATCCGCGAATGTCCCCTTCACGATCTCCTCGTACTCGTCCCACAGCGGAAGACGCCAGACATAATCGCCCGAAAGCTCCCCCGCTTCTTCAAGCGCGTCTCGGAGCTTCTCTTCGCGCGTCATGAGGCCGCTTGCGTGAAGACCAAGCGCAACGAGCGCCGCTCCGGTCAAAGTCGCCACATCGATCACCGCAGAGGGCTTGAAACGTTTTGCATAGGTCAGCGCGTCAGCGAGAATGAGCCGGCCTTCTGCATCTGTATTCAGCACCTCGATCGTCTTTCCAGAGAGCGATCTCAACACATCCCCGGGGCGGTAGGCATTATTTCCGGGCATGTTCTCAACTGACGGAATGAGCGCGATGACGTGCTTCTTAAGCTTGAGGCGTGCGGCAAGGGCGGTGGCGTGGATGACTGCGGCGGCACCCGACATGTCCATATGCATTTCGTAGATGCCGCTTGAGGGCTTGAGGTTGAGTCCGCCGCTATCGAACGTGACGCCTTTCCCTGCAAGGACGAGCGGCGCGCCAGACGCGCCTTTGTATTCCATGATCGTGAACGTGGGCTCCTCGGAAGAACCCTTCGCAACGCCAAGCAGCGCACCCATGCCGAGCTTCTCCATCTCCTTCTTGCGGAGCGTGGTGACCGTAACGGGCAAGCCCTTTACTGCATCCTTCGCAGCTCTCGCCAGTTTTGTCGGGGTCATGTCTCCGCCCGGCGTATTCGCGAGCGCGCGGCTTGCGTTTACGCCCTCGCCGATCGCGAGACCCTTCGCAAAGCCTGCGCGCATCTCTTTCGGGGTTTCGCCGCAGATGAGCACCTCCGTCACCTCTTTCCAGCCATCTTTCGGTTTCGTCTTGAATGCATTCCATTCGAAATTCGCCATCTCGAAGTTTTCGGCGATCTCTCGTGCAAGCTCGGGGAGCGCGATCGCCTGCAGCTGTGGGAGCGGCGAGCGGTCTAACTGCACGGCGATTTTCTGCGCCTTCGCGCTTTTTGCGGCACGGATGATGCTTCGGCACAGGGTGCGGAACGTCCGTCTGGAAACCGCACCCCACTTCCCTGCTCCTATCTCGAGGAAATGCGCGCCGTCTTCTCGTACGTGCTGTACGGTACCGCGCTCGTCTTCCGTGATGCGCACGCGCACGAATCCTTTCGGTGCCGATCCTATCTCTTTGCTCTGATAGGCCAGTTTCATCAGGACTTCTTCTTGTCGACGGACAACCCGAGCTCCTTGAGCTGCTTATCAGTGAGCGGTTTCGGCGCGTTCATGACCGCCGTCTGGCCACCGCGCGTCATCGGGAATGCTTGCACTTCGCGCAGGTACGTTTCGCCGGTGAGGTTCATGATGTTGCGTTCGACGCCAAGCGCGATGCCGCCGTGAGGTGGTGTGCCGAACTTGAACGCCTGAAGCATGTGGCCGACGCGCTCCTGAAGCTCTTCTTCGGACATGCCCATCACTCGATAGGTGGCGGCGAGGATTTCCGGCTTGTGCGCGCGGATAGAGCCGCCACCCGCTTCATACCCATTGCAGACGAGGTCATACTGCGTGGTAAGGATGTCGCCGATATTCTTGCCCTCCATAAGCCACTCCACATGCTCGGGAATCGGCATGGAGAACGGGTTATGCGTGAAGGTCCAGCCGCCTTCCTCGGTCTTTTCGAAGAACGGGAAGTTCACGACCCATGCGTATGCAAGGATGCCCTGCGCTTTCTCTTCTTCGGTGCGCATATCGAATTTGTCTGCGCCATACTTCTCCATCGATTCCTTGTAGGAGATGCGCGGGAATGGTTTCTGCTTGATGGTGTAGCCCATCGCCTCGACCGTGGTCGTGATCATCTCCTCGATCGTGTTCATCACGTCCTCCATCTGCACGAAAGACATCTCGAGGTCGATCTGGGTGTGCTCGAAGCCGCGGTCAGCGCGCAGGTCTTCATCGCGCACGGCGCGCGCGATCTGGAAATAGCGCTCGAAACCGGCAGTCATGAGGAGCTGCTTGTACTGCTGCGGGGATTGCGGGAGCGCGTAGAAACTGCCGGGATTGAGACGTGAGGGGACGACGAAGTCGCGGGAACCCTCGGGCGTAGATTCAGTAAGAAGAGGCGTTTCTATTTCGGTGAAGCGGCGCGCAAACAAGAATTCGCGGCAGCGACGGATGAATTCGCTCCGCACACGGATATTCTTCTGCATGCGCGGCGAGCGCAGGTCGAGGTAACGGTATTTTGCGCGTACGTTCTCATCGATCCCGCTCGTGTCCCCTGTGATATCAAACGGCATCGCGTCAGATGCGTTCAACACTTCAAGGCCTTTGATTTCAAGTTCGATATCGCCATTCTGCTTGTCAGCCTGAATGTTTTTCTCAGGGCGCTTGTTCACGATGCCCTCAACGCGCACGACATATTCGTTTCGAACCTCCTTTGCGCTTTCCATCGCTTCGCTCTTGGGAAGCACGACGCCCTGTATAGTGCCGCTCATGTCGCGGAAATCAAAAAAGACCAGCTTGCCCTGATCGCGGCGGACGTCTACCCAGCCTGAAATCGAGACCGACTCGCCCACGTGCTTCCCGAGCTCACCGATCAGTGTTCGTTCCATAGTGTGGCCATTATGCTACACCTATCGCCTTTCGGACAACTTCCATTTTTGCCTCTGAAACCGCGCGCGCAGCGTGAGCCCCGTCCTGAAGCACGGCCTCAACGACAGACGGATCTTTTTGGAGTTCTTCGTATTTCGTGCGTATGGGAGTGAGGAACCGGTCCAGGTCCTCGATAAGCGCTTCCTTGAGCACTTTGTACTTCCCTGCATGCTCGGCATAGAGCGGCGCAAGCTCCGCTTCGCTCCGGACCAGCTTGTGAATGGCGTATACGTTTTCCGGACGCTCGCCCGAAGAGTCCGTGACGATTCCCATCACGCGCTTCGCAAGCTCATCGCGAGAAGCAAAGAGCGGAATCACATTCCCATAGCTCTTGCTCATCTTCTGTCCATCGGTGCCCGGTACGATAGCCACTTCTTCTTTGATATACGCCTCAGGAAGGCGGAAGACCTCTTCCTTGAACGTGCGATTGAACTTCTCCGCTATGTCGCGCGCATACTCGACATGCTGTTTCTGGTCCTGGCCAACCGGCACCACCGCAGTGTCATAGAGCAGGATGTCAGCCGCCATGAGGATGGGGTAATTGAATTTGCCGACGCTGATCTCCTTGTTCTTCGCTTCCGCATCTTTGAAGGCGTGAGCGCGCATGAGGTACGGCATCGTCGTGATGGTGTCGAATATCCAGCACAGTTCGGTGTGTGCAGGAACGGCAGACTGCTTGAAGAGGACGACCTGTTTTGGGTCGAGACCGACAGCTAGATATGCGGTTGCGAGCTCCGTGATCCGGCGGCGCATCTCCTCGGCGTCCTGGACAGTATTGAGCGCATGATAGTCCACGACCATGAGGTACGACTGATACTTCCCAGAATGGGCAAGCTCGACCTGCTGGCGCATAGCGCCGAAGTAGTTGCCGATATGAAGGTCTCCAGATGGCTGGATGCCGGAGAGCATGACGGGTTTCGTTGCAGTCATGGCGCTACGATACCACGGATTACATTCACGGGGAGAGGCGGTCGTGCCAATAGAATGCGATGATGTCGCGACGT
Organism: uncultured Candidatus Saccharibacteria bacterium; assembly: GCA_964455225.1. Taxonomy (GTDB): domain Bacteria; phylum Patescibacteriota; class Minisyncoccia; order Phycocordibacterales; family Phycocordibacteraceae; genus C7867-001. Next base: position 22,693 of record CAYVUT010000004.1, on the reverse strand, counting down.
GCTTCCCCGTTCGGGAGCGTGCCGTAGGTCGGGTGATGCTTCCAGATGACGCGCGTATCAGAATCGTTGCTGATCGCGGTATCTGGATTTATGTAGAAACCGACATGATGATGTTTCCCCTGCGTGCCGTCATCTTTCTTCTTGAACCCCCAATGGATAACGGCACCTTTCCGTGGTTCCGAAATCTGATACCAGCTCGACTCCTTCAAGTCTTCGAGCGTTTTCACGACGGTCGTGTGGAGTTCTTTCATTAGTCCAAACGTGTGTAGCATAGTCGAAACATACATCGCACAGGAGAGGTCGCCATCCTCAAGTACATCTATAGACTTCTCACCGATTCGGAAGTACAGGTTTTTAAACAACTTTGCGTCTACGCTATTTTCAATCATCGCCAGATACGAGCGATATACATCAAGCTCTGGTTTCGGCTCCATGCAAATAAGGATACAACGACTTGATTGACCCTGCATGAAGGTGGATACTGTACGTATGTACGAAGGGATGCCAAGAAAAGGCGAGATTTCGGTTCAGGAGTCTCCCTCGACCGTGCTGGAAGAGATACGGACACTGGAAGCGCTCAGTCGTGACAAGCTCGCGAGCCTGACTGACCCAGAGGAGATCAGTGAGAAGTGGGAGCGTGTCGAAAGACTGAAAGCGCATATCGAACGATTTCTCGTGCGCGCTGCGGCAAGCAACACGGTGCTCGGAGGTGCGCTCGCGGGGATTCTGGCGGGAATTGGAGAAAAGAATCCTGCGGCGATAGTCGCTGCCGTGGCGCTCGCGCTTGATCTCGGTGCATTTGTGGTCGGGGCGAGGGTCGAGAAGGACGCAGCTAAAGCTGAGGAGGGATTGAAGACGAGGCGTCTTAATTTAAGCCAGAAAAAGCTCGCATAGCACGGTATGGAACCATTCCCTACTCTTGTCGACGCCGTGGAAGTCTTGAAGAGCGGAACGGTGAGCGCAGAAGAACAACATCGCGCGCTTGAATCCATCGTGTCTCTTCTCGCGCAAGAGAAGGTCGAGCACCCGGAGCGCTACCAAGAGTCGCTTGCGCTCATGCGCGATTTTCTCAAAGAGGTACACGCCGCCTAAGCGGTAAACATAAAACCCCTCAAGAACATTCCATTGTTCTTGAGGGGCTGATGTGTCAGAGACGGGATGTCTCGAAGACGACCGTTCCCTGTTCGTCATACAGTCTCATCGTGAGGTTCGGGTGCTCAGCGGCGTGATCCTCTGCCAGACCGCAGGCCCACTCCGTAGATCCGACGGGATAGTCTCCCCGCCACTCGGTCATGTCGCCGTTTGGGTTGTCGTCGAACTTCGGAGAGGCCATCGCCCGCAGTTTTCCCGGCGGGGCCTTGCGCTCGATGATGGGAGGTTTCTTGTTTGTCCTGCGTACTTCTGAAGCTGTAGCTGCCATTTCTGGCTCCGGTGTGTGTCCGGTGCACTTATACCACAAATAGAGTGATTTGTCCTAGTGTCCTGTCGTGCCGGTGCTTGGCGTACCGAAGAAGATGTCAGGACGCTCCTCGCCCACCACAGTCAGTGTTCCCCATGCTCCTTTATCCATCCGTGCGAGCGCGTGGTCGACGAGTACATAGGTCCCCGGTACATCCGCTGTGAATTCGACGATAGTTGCGCCGCCGGCAGGTACGAGCGTCGTTTGTACGTTGTGGAAATTACTTCCACCCATCTGTGCCTCCGGATAGACCGTGTCGAATATCTCGCCGATGAGGTGCAGGCTTGAGACGAGATTCACGCCGCCATTTCCTGCGTAGAGCCGGACACGTTCACCCTGGTTGATGGTGATACGTTCTTTTGAGATGGCACCGACGCGGCCATTGAACACGACATATGCGGGATCGCCCTCGAGCATGCGTGAAGCGTCGATGACTTGGAGACCTTTCGTACCACGCGAATCAGCGGTATAGAGTTCGCCTTGCATGACATACAGCTCGCGATCGACTGTGGGCAAGCCCGCTTTCGGCTCGACGAGTATCATGCCGTACATGCCGTGGGACATGTGGTTCGCCACGTTCGGGTACGCACAGTGGTAGACATAGAGACCTGGGTTAAGCGCTTTGAAACGCATAGTCTTGTTTTCGCCGGGTTTTACGTCAGTGACCGTCGCGCCCCCGCCAGGACCCGTGACCGCATGCAGATCGATACTGTGCATGTGGAGGCTCGACGGATCATTCTTGAGCGTAAGCGAGACTGTATCGCCTTCGCGGACGCGAAGCATGGGTCCAGGGACAGTGCCATCGAATGTCCAGTAGTTCACCACGATGCCGGGTGCGACCTCAGCAAGCACTTCTTTGGTGGTCAGCTCGATTGAGACTTCGGTCGCATCTTGTTCGCCGATCGCGGGTGGCACATCAAGCGGATCTCGGGCAATGTCAGCGACGCGCTCGAAGCGATCGAGGTTGCCAAAGAATGTGAATACGTTCTTAAGCGGGAGCGCCGGTCCCTCTGCGGGGCCATAGGTGCGGAGTCCGAATGGATATTGCAAATCGCGAGTAACACTTACCGGAAACCAGAAAAAGAGCATCACGCCGGCAAAGAATGTGCCAAGAAGGAGGGTATTCCTGCGTGAGTGGTGGCGCCGCAGTACGATATAGAGGAAGACGAGCGCGGTGAGTCCGGCAAGCACGAGGCCGAAGCCCTGCACGATGAGATAGTGCGTCAGCGACCAAAGTTCAGAAATATTATTCATGGTTACTATTATTCATGGTTACCTTGATATAAATACGCTTTTTGCGCCGAATCCATCTCTATCCTGTGGATAGTGTGCGTCGGGTAGGGTCGTGAGTACGCTTTTCGAATCCTCCCCGGCTGCCACAAAAAGAAACGCCCAAGCTCTCGCTTGGGACACTTCTTTTTTGTGTGCGCCGGGGAGGATTCGAACCTCCGTAGGCCGAAGCCGACAGGTTTACAGCCTGTTGTAATTGACCACTCTACCACCGACGCATTCGAACGGGTGGAGTATAAATGATTTTTCCTTTATTTCAAAACGAGGACGAGGACGTCGCGCTTGCCTTTGCGCACGAGCGCCATGCCGCCAGAAAGGTCGCCAGGATAGAGTTTCTGATCGGGATTTTCTATGGGCAGACCAGAGAGCGAGATCCCCTTCCCTTCGATGAGTCGTCGTGCCTCTGATTTTGACGAGACGAGGCCGCCCGCAACCAGCGCTTCAGTGAGCGGGACGCCCGCAGCAAGCTCTTTCTTCGAATACTTCACGGACGGCGCTTCGGCAGCAACGACCGCACAGGTTTCGCGCGAGCATTCCGAGAGGGGCTTGCCGCCGAAGAGCGCGTCAGTCGCGGCGACCGCAGCAGCGGTCGCCGCTGGGCCGTGCACGATCTCGGTCGTGAGGCGTGCAAGCGTCTCCTGCGCTTCGCGATCCTGCGGCGCGGCGCGATGCTTTTCCATGAGCGCATCGATCTCCGAAAGCGGAAGGAGGGTGTAGGCCTTGAGGTATCGCTCGATGCCAGTGTCCGGCAAATTCATCCAGAACTGATAGAACTGGAACGGCGAAGTCTTCTTCGCATCAAGCCATACGGCATTCCCTTCTGATTTCCCGAACTTCTTCCCCGTCGAGTCCGTGATGAGCGGCATGCCAAGCGCGTACACCTGTTTCTGCAGGCGTTTGCGGATGAGGTCGACACCAGAAAGAATGTTCGTCCACTGATCGGATCCGCCGATCTGAAGATCCACTCCATGTTTCTGGTTGAGGGTGAGGTAATCAAAGCCCTGAAGTAGCGAGTAGGTAAACTCTGTATACGAAATGCTCTCATCTGGCGTTTCAAGGCGCTTGCGGATGATGTCCCGCTTCACGAGATCGTTGACCGTAAAATGTTTTCCGACATCGCGCAGGAACGGAATGAGCTTTTCAGAAAGCAGCCAATCCGCGTTATCCACCATCTTGAATGGCGTGCGCCCCAGTATGCCTTTGAGCTGTGCCTTGAGCGCCGCAGTGTTTTTCTTGACCATCTTTGCGTCCAGCATCGGCCGCTCCCCTTTCTCCTTGGGATCACCGATCATGCCGGTGCCGCCGCCGACTAGGAAGAACAGCTTGTGTCCGTTCATGCCGAGGCGCTTCATGAGGAGTATCCAAGCGAGATGTCCCACGTGGAGCGAGTCTGCGGTCGGGTCGGTCCCGATGTATATCGAGCGGGTCGTGCCGAGTATGTCGGCAGCTGGCGCTGACTCGTGCTCAATCAGTCCGCGCGCTTTCAGTTCTTCAGCGAGTGTCATGTCACGCACTATACCACCGGGTCGGCGCCGATGAAGCCCCCGGCCTGGATGTTCCAGAGCTTGGCATAGAGATTACCCCCTTTTTCGATGAGTTCCTCGTGCGTACCGCTCGTGACGATGCGGCCCTCTTCCATCACCAGGATGCGATCCATGCGTGCGATGGTGGAAAGGCGGTGCGCGATCGCGATGACCGTCTTCCCCTTCATGAGCGTGCGGAGCGCGTCTTGGATGAGTCCTTCGGACTCCGAATCAAGGCTCGAGGTCGCCTCGTCGAGAATGAGGATCGGTGCATTCTTGAGAATGGCGCGGGCGATAGCGATGCGCTGGCGTTCGCCGCCGGAAAGCTTCACGCCACGCTCGCCCACGAGCGTGTCATAGCCGTGCGGGAGTTTCTCGACGAATTCCGCGCAGTGCGCCTTGCGCGCTGCCTCAATGACTTCCGCGTCAGATGCGTCGCGCTTTCCGTAGCGGATGTTCTCCATGAGCGAGCGATGGAACAGGACGGGATCCTGGGGCACCATGGTGATCGCGTCGCGCAGGCTGTCTTGGGTGACGTGCGCGATATCCTGTCCGTCGATCATGATTTGCCCGCCAGTCACGTCGAAGAATCGCAGAAGCAGCCGCGTCAACGTCGACTTCCCTGCGCCCGAAGAGCCGATGAGCGCCACCTTCTCTCCGCCGGCGATGGTGAGATGAAGATTCTTGATGACCGGGCGGGTCTCATGGAAATTGAAGTCGACGTGCTGGAACTGGATCTTTCCGTGCGTGATCTCGAGCGCCTTTGCGGTGAGCGTGTCGCGCACATCCGGCGGAGTGTTGATGATCTCCACCATTTCCGTCGCGTCGACGAACGACTCGTAAATCTTGCGGAGCGTATGGCCGAAATTCCAGAGCTGATCGATCGCGGTGATGACGTACGCCTGAATGAGTGCGAAATCGCCGACCGTGATGACGCCTTTCTGCCACAGCATGATGCCGGCATAGAGCAATCCGAATTCTATGGCGATCGCAAAGAGCGCCTGCACCGTGTTGACGTATTCGTCGAAACGCCAGACTGCAAGGCGCAGGCGGTCGAGCTCGTCGGCGATCTTGCCGAAGCGCACGCGCTCATGATCAGCGCCGGCAAACAGCTTTACGGTCGCTTCGTTGTTGAGTGCGTCAGAAAGCGCGCCAGTCGCTTCAGAGTCCTTCTCTGCGGTGCGGAAGCTGTATTCGAGCTTCCAGAGCGCAAGCACGCACTGGATGCCGATGAGGAGGAGTGCCCAGCCGAGGAAGATCGCGCCCAGAAGCGGGCTGCGGGTAAAGAGCACGACGATGATCCCGATCAGGGAAATCGTAAGCGGAAGGAGCGTAAAGAAAAAGCGATCGAGGATATCTTCAAATGAGTGCGACAGGCGGTTCACCTTCCGCACCAGAGAGCCTGCGAAGTGGTCGGTGAAGAAGCCGTAGGAGTGCGTGAGCAGGTTTGCGAACGCAAGCTGCGACAACTGGTTCATGACGCGTGATACGAGGTACGGCTGCGCAAACTGCGCGACACGATGGAATACCCACATCGCGAAATTGAGCGCGAGGATCATGAACAGCACGCTCATGAGTCCCGCTGCCTGTGCCGGATCGTACGAGGCGAGCCCATCGAGCAATTCCTTATAGAACAAGGGGACGATGATCGCGAGAACCGTTCCCGCGATCATGGCGATAAGCGCCGCCGCCCCGATGAGGCGGTGTTTAGCGATGGCGCTGCCGTAGAGCCGGAGCACCGCTCCGGGCGCGAATTTACGCGAGGGGGTCATCCACCCATACTAGCATATTTCTGTATGTATTGTCTAATTTTAACGCGCCAGGAGGAGCAGGCCGATGAGCGGGGCTACGAACCACCAGAAGAACCATTCTTTTGGAGCGAAGAGCGCGTCGATTGCTGGTGTGAACGTGTACACCTCCTGCACCGGGAATACATGGTATGCGAGCGCGAGCAGGAAGCAGGCACCAAGGAGCGAAAGGATGATGATCCCGATCACGCCGACGTAGAGGAAGTCCGAAACGGCGATCCGGCGAATGATGAACTGCGCGAGAAGCGTGAGCGATGCGAAGAGGGCGAGATGGGCGGCAAGGGCGGTCTGCGCCGGCGCAGACGGCAAGAGCGAGAGGTAGGGGAAAAGCGCGTACACCGCGTAGCCGACGTAGAACGACAGCAGCAGGCCCGCAAACGGGCCTTTACCGAAATACCACGCGAACATGAAAAGCGCAGTGAAGAGGAGTATGACAATGAGGAAGTCGCCAGCCCATGCCCAGGCGGTTACTGCAGTCTCGGTGGCAAGCTGATTCACCTCGGCAAGTCCAGCTTCAGCAGTCATGGAAGAAAGTCATGAGTCATAAGTCTTGAGTCATGAGTAATCATACCTCTTGACTCATGACCCTAGACTCTGGACTGTTTATAGTCCTTCAGCTTTGAGGTCTTCGACGGCTTTCTTTGCCTTGCCGGAAAGCTTGTGCGGGAGTGCGACGTGCACGTTGATAAGCAGGTCGCCGCGCATGTTTTCATACGCGATGCCCTTCCCTTTTACGCGCAGGACTTCTTCCGCGCGCTTCATCTGCGGGATCTTCACTTCGAGCGTCTTGCCGTCGAGTGTCTCGATGGAAACGGTAGATCCGAGCAGTGCGTCGGTCAGCTTCACGGGAAGTTCCATGACCAGGTTGCTGCCTTCTTTCCGGAAAAGCGGATGCGGTGCCACATGCACTTTTACGTACAGGTCTCCCGCGACACCTCCCTTTACCGCCTCTCCTTGTCCGGGCAGGCGGATCATCTCGCCAGCCTCGATGCCTGCAGGAATGACCACCTGGATCTCTTCTTCTTTGCGGAGTACGCCATTGCCTTTGCAGGTCGCGCACTTCTCTTTCGGAATCTTGCCTACGCCCTCGCATGCCGGGCATGCGCGCACGCTCGTGAACTGTCCCAAGATTGAGTTGCGCGTCTCGTGCACGCGGCCAGAACCGTTGCAGGTCTTGCAGGTCTCAAGCTCGGTGCCCGGTTTCGCGCCGCTTCCGGTACAGGTATCGCAGGTGCCGACTTTCGCAATGAGCACGCTTCGTTTCGTGCCGAAGACGGACTCTTTGAACGGTACCTGCAGATCAAGCGAGATGTCTCGACCGCGCTTCGTGCGGTTCTTGCGGCCGCCTCCGAAGATGTCTCCAAAGCCCTCAAACACATCGCCGAAATCAAACTCGACTCCCCCATTCCCGAAACCTTGCTGGAATTGCGAGAAATCAAATCCGCCGCCAAACGGTCCTCCCGGTGCGCCGCCGCCAGCAAACGCCTGGCCGTAGGTGTCATACTCGCGCCGCTTCTTGTCATCCCCTAGTACGCTGTATGCCTCGGTGATCTCCTTGAATTTCGATTCGTCTCCCGTGCCTTTGTCCGGATGGTATTTGTGCGCGAGTTTCCGGAACGCCTTCTTGATATCGTCCTTGCTCGCCTTCTTGTCGACCCCAAGCACGTTGTAGTAGTCCTTTGCCATGCCTCGATTCTATACCTCTGCGAACATCGATGCAAAAGTGCAGATGCTAAACTGGTGAACAGGCATGCATGTGGAGTTTGTGGTATGGCGAGATCACGTATTCGTTCCGTGTATATTGGCGCACTGTTGAACGGAAAGATGGCGGGATTCTTCCCGCGCACCAATACACGAGCAAAACCTCTCGTTCTTGTCGGTGATCCACGGTCAACGAAGAAGAGGAGTTGCCCGCGTAAAAACCGGCCCTAATGGGCCGGTTTTCTTGGTTACTCCTTCTCCTTAAACTCCGCATCCGTCGGGCCAGATGCTTCAGGCGGTTTTTGTTCTCCCCCAGGTGCCGGAGTCTCCGTGGCTTTAGCCATCACCTCGCCGATTTTCTGCATCGAAGCGGAAAGAGCCTCGGATGCGCTTTTGATAGCCGCGCTGTCTTCGCCTTCGCGCGCCTTCTTGAGCGCGTCGATCTTTTCATTCACGTCTTTCACGACGTCCTCGCCCGCCTTCTCGCCATAGTCCTTCACCGCCTTCTCGGCCGCGTAGATCATCTGCTCGGCGATGTTGCGTGCGTCTGCGAGCTCCTTGCGCTTCTCATCTTCGCTTGCGTGCGCCTCCGCATCTGCCTTCATGCGCTCGATATCTTCTTTCGAGAGGCCGGTCGAGCCTGCGATACGGATCGACTGCTCCTTGCCGGTCGTCTTTTCCTTCGCCTTTACCGTGAGGATGCCGGATGCATCGACATCAAACGTGACCTCGACTTGCGGCACGCCGCGAGGCGCAGGCGGGATACCATCGAGCATGAAGCGGCCGAGCGACTTGTTGTCGGCGCTCATCGCGCGCTCCCCCTGCGTGACATGGATCTCGACTGACGGCTGATTGTCGGCGGCTGTTGAGAAGGTCTGTGAGCGCGAGGTCGGAATGGCAGTGTTGCGCTCGATGAGCTTGGTTGCGACACCACCCATCGTCTCGATAGAGAGCGAAAGCGGAATGACATCGACAAGGAGGATGTCTTTCACGTCGCCTTGCAGGATGCCTGCCTGGATGGCCGCACCGATCGCAACCACCTCATCGGGATTCACGCTCAAGTTAGCCTTCTTGCCGAAGAATTTCTCCACGGCCTGCTGAATCATCGGCATACGCGTCTGACCGCCCACCAGGATGACCTCATGGATATCGGCTACCTTGAAAGGTGATGCGTCCATAGCGCGCTTCGTGATGGCCATTGCGCGATCTACGAATTCGCTCGTGAGCTCTTCAAGCTTGGCGCGCGTCATCTTGATGAGAAGGTGGCGCGGACCGGAGGCGTCTGAGGTGATGAACGGAATGTTCACTTCAGTCTCGACTGCGGTCGAGAGCTCGATCTTCGCTTTCTCTGCCGCCTCATCAAGGCGCTGGCGCGCAAGCGCATCGTTCCTGACATCGATCCCGCTTTCTTTCTTGAACTCATCGGCGAGCCAGTTGATGATCTTCTGATCGATATCTTTTCCGCCCAGGTGCGCGTCGCCGTCGGTCGAACGCACTTCGATCACATCATCCCCCACTTCGAGCACGGAGATGTCGAAGGTGCCCCCGCCGAAGTCGAAGACGACGATCTTCTCTTCCTTCTTTTTATTGAAACCGTACGCAAGAGCCGCTGCAGTCGGCTCGTTGATGATGCGCTTCACGGTGAGTCCGGCGATCTCGCCTGCGGCCTTGGTCGCGCTTCTCTGATCGTCGTTAAAATACGCGGGTACGGTGATTACCGCTTCGGTGATCTTCTCGCCGAGTTTCGCTTCCGCATCGGCCTTCAGTTTGCCGAGGATCATCGCAGAGATTTCCTCCGGACGATGCCACTTCTCACCCATCTTCACCTCGATGCCGCCATTATCGGCTTTTCGCATCTCAAACGGCACCGCAGCCTTGTCCTTCTGTACTGCCGCTTCGTCGAACGAGTGGCCGATGAACCGCTTGATCTGATAGATCGTATTCAGCGGATTCGTTACCGACTGACGCTTCGCGAGCGTTCCCACGGTGCGCTCGCCGTTTTTTCCCACGGCGACGATGGATGGCGTCGTACGAGCACCTTCTGCGTTTTCCAAGACGCGCGGCTCGCCGCCCTCGACGAAAGCCATCGCGGAGTTTGTCGTACCCAAATCAATTCCAAGAATTTTTGCCATAGGTAAATTATTTAGCCGATTAGGATTTTAGATAAAGCGCGATTCGAATGCAACTATGCTGCAAAGTGCGCGACGCGCACTTTCGCGGGGCGTATGACGGTTTCCCCCAGCTTCCAACCTTTCTCTAGGACTGCCGTAATCGTGTCATCAGCCTCTTTTGACGCGGCGGGATCTTGCCCGAACGCTTCGTGAAGCATCGGGTTGAAGGCTTCGCCAACCTCTCCGAGCGGCATAAGGCCGAGCGAGGCGAACGACGACTCTAACTGCTTTGCGATAGCCTGGAAGCCAGCAGGCACTTCCCCGTGTTCTTTAGCGCGCTCAAGCGCATCGAAGGCCGGGAGGAGGGTCTCTACGGCTTTTGCGAGGCCTGCCGCCTTGGCTCCCTTGAGATCGTTCTCAGAGCGTTTGAGGGCGTTCACGTAGTCTGCTTTCGACCGCTGCCAGCCATCGAGGTACTCTTGGCGTTCCTTCCTGCACGCCTCAAGTTCGCCTTTCAATTTTGCGAGTTTCGTATCTGCACGCATCTCTTCATCAACTATCTCTGACTCGCTTCGCCCCGTATCTTCATTCATCTCGGGATCAATCTGCACGTCATCGTGTTCCTGCATGCTGCTACTATGCCTGAAGTATTTGCGTGAGTCAAAAAACGCGCCCGTTTCCGGGCGCGTTTTTCGTGAGACTAGCGCTTCGACCACTGCTTACGCTTGCGAGCTTTGACGAGGCCCGGCTTCTTGCGCTCCTTGGCACGCGCATCGCGTGACAGGAATCCGAGAGATTTAAGGGTCGGGCGCGTCTTCGGCTCAGCCTTGATGAGTGCGCGAGAAATCGCGTGGCGAACCGCTTCTGCCTGTGCCGCGATCCCGCCACCCTCGACGTGTGCTGCAACGCTGTAGTGCTCTCCGGTCTCAGCAAGCGACAAAGCCTCTTCGGCGATGCGTGTGCGCTCTGCGGTCTTGAAATAGTCCTTAGCTGCTTTGCCATTGACGACCACTGCGCCTTTCGACGCCTTCTCGAGACGAACGCTCGCAATTGCGGACTTGCGGCGGCCGACTGCGGTAATGAATGAGGTGGAAGTCATGGTTATTTAGTGATCGTAAGACGCTTCATGCGCTCTTTGCGGAGCTTGTTGCGAGGAATCATGCCGTCAACGGTCTTGCGGAGAGCCTCTTCGACGCCTTTCTTCTCGATGAACTCGTCCATGCGCACCGCGCGCTGGCCGCCTGGGTACCCGGTGTAGCGCAGGTATACCTTCCCTTTCGTGCGGCGTGCCGGAAGGTGGAGCTTGCCGGCGTTCTCGATGATGACGCGGATCGGAAGCACTTCGTTCTTCACGAAATGCGCCGAGCGCTTGCCGAGGAGCGCGTGTGCCGCCTCGCTCGCCACACGGCCGATCGTGCGGCTCGTCGCGTCGATGGTGTAGACCATTTCTTTCATGGATTTGATAGGAGTAGACATACTAGACAAAGAGGATGTATGCAAGCTTGCGTGCGTCGTTTGAGCCGCGTTTTGCGCGCTTCACGATGCGGGTGTAGCCGCCCGCACGATCCTTATAGCGCGGCGCGATAGCTTCGAAAAGCTTCTTGGTCGCATCTGCGTCGCCCAGGTGTGCCTGCGCAAGCCGGCGGGACGCAAGGGTTCCCCGCTTGCCGTAGGTGACCAAACGCTCGACATACGGGCGCAAGGATTTCGCTTTCGCTTCGGTGGTTGAAATGCGCTCTTCGAGGACGAGGGAGCGAGCCAGCGAGCGCATAAGTGCGCGGCGCTGGTTTGCCGGTCGGTCGAACACGCGTGCTTTTGCTCGTTGGCTCATAGATGAAACTTAGTCAGCTTTAAGCGAAAGGCCGATTTTTGCAAGCGCGGTGTCGATTTCAGCAATCGCTTTGTCGCCGATTCCGTCGAGCTCGTTCAAAGAGCTTGCGGACTTGCGAGCAAGGCCGGCCGCAGTCTTGATGCCTGCCTCTTCAAGCGAAGTGGTGACACGGGTCGACAGACCAAGATCAGAAACCTTGATCTTGGATGCATCCTTCTCGGTAGCAGCCGCTTTCGTGCCCGACTTCTCCTCAGAGAGATCTGCTTCCTGGAAGCCGATGACCGCAGAGAGCTGGTGGATCATGGTCTCGACCGAACGCTCGAGCGCCGTGCGCGGGGTGATCGTGCCGTTGGTCTCGATGAGAAGGCGGAGACGGTTGAAATCAGTACGGTCGCCGACACGCATGTTTTCGACTTCGTAATTGCAGCGGCGGATCGGCGTGAACGCCGCATCAAGCGCGATGGTTCCGATGTCGACCTTGTCTTTGGTGAGCACTTCGCGTGGCACGTAGCCGATGCCGCGCTCGATGGTCGCTTCGAGCTCAAGGCCGGTCTTGCCGGAGAGATCAGCAAGGTGCTGATCCGGGTTTGCGATCTCAACCTGAGACGGGAGCGAGAAATCCTTTGCAGTGACTTCCTTGCCGCCCTTTGCGACGAGGCGGATCGTCTGCGGCTCATCGCCGTGAAGGACGAAGTGAACACGCTTGAGGTTGAGGAGAAGTTCCATGACGTTCTCGCGCATGCCCTCGATGGTTGCGAACTCGTGCGGGACACCCTCGATCTTGACCTGCGTCACTGCTGCGCCCGGGAGGGACGAGAGGATGATGCGGCGAAGCGAGTTGCCGAGCGTGTGGCCGTAGCCAGGATAGAGCGAGTCGATCTCGTAGGTGCCTGAAATAGCATCCTCTGAGACGACGCGCGGCTTTGACGGAAGGGTGATGTGGTATTCCATAACTCAATCGATTATTACCAGGGTTATTAACGGGTATAAAATGACAGCACTGACGACAGGTCACCTGCGGGCTCCGTCGCTGCGGGCGTCGGGTGCTCGGCAACGCCACCCTCCTGCGCTTTCGGATTCCACGAGAGCCAGGACGGAAGCGTACGCTCCATGAACTTCTCGTTGAAGTTCGCGAGGAAGCCGTGCTCTTTGCTGCCCGCACGAACCGCAATGCGATCGGAAAGCTCCACGACGTAGCTTGGCACGCGGACACGCTTGCCGTTTACGGTGAGGTGGCCGTGCGCGACCATCTGGCGTGCAGCGCGCCGTGTCGGCGCGAGGCCGAGGCGGTATGCGACGTTGTCGAGGCGGCGCTCGAGAAGATCGTGAAGCTGCTCCACCGGGTTTGCGCCGTGAGCGGCGAGAGCCTTGTTCACATACGAACGGAACTGACGCTCCGTGATGCCGTACGTGATGCGGACCTTCTGCTTCTCGAGCATCTGCTTGCCGTATTCGCTCCGGCCACCGCGTCCGCCCTTCTTTATTTTCGCGCTGCGCGCTTCTGAAAGCGCGAACTTCTGTGTCTGCGCCTTTTCAAAGACGCTGGCACCGAGTCGTTTTGCGATCTTATATCGTCTTCCGGTCTTCATAGAGGTTTATACGCGGCGAGGCTTAGGCGGGCGCGGACCGTTGTGCGGAACCGGTGTCGCGTCCTTGATGCTTTTAATCTGGATGCCTTTTCCGGCAAATGCGCGGAGCGCAGACTCGCGTCCTGCGCCGACGCCACGGATGATGACCACCGCCTCCTTGAGGCCGATCATCGCCCCCTTCTCGCCGAGCAGCTCACCAACTTTTGCTGCGGCATACGGCGTAGACTTGCGGGCGCCAGAAAAGCCCAGCGCGCCAGCGGAAGAGGACATGACGACATTTCCCTTCTCGTCGGTCAAAACGGCCTTCGTGTTGTTGAAGGTCGCTTCGATGTGAAGCGCACCGTGCTCGAGGTGCTTCTTCGGAGCTTTCGCGAGCGCACGCTCCTTGCGCCCCTGGTCGAGGCCGCGTCCGCTCTTCTTGATGATACGTTTCTTTCCCATGATGATTAGATGACAGCGCTAGGCAGCAATAATAATTAAGTCTTCTCCAAGGTGCGGCGACCCGAACCCATGGTCTTACGGACGTTGCCTCGGCGAGTGCGCGAGTTGGTCTTCGTGCGCTGGTTTCGCACCGGGAGACCGCGCTCATGGCGCATGCCGCGAGCAGAACGGATATCCTTGAGGCGCTTGATGTTTTGCGAAATCTCGCGGCGGAGCTCACCCTCGATGGTAAACGCTTCGGCAAGCGAACGGACCTTCTGTTCCTCATCCGAAGTAAGCTCGCTACCCTTCTTGGTGAACGGGATGCCTGCCTTCGTCAGAATTTCCTTTGCACGGACAGGGCCGATGCCGTAGATGAGCGGCAGCGCATAGGAGAGCTGTTTGTCGTCGGGAACGGTAACGCCGGCAATACGCATACGGAAAATGAGAGTTATCCCTGTCGCACCTTGCGACGAGGATTCTTTTTATTAATACGATACAAACGTCCGTGGCGACGGACGATCAGGTCTCCTGGCTGCTGCTTTTTTACCGAAGCACGTACTTTCATTTCGTAATGTTTTAAAATCAGTAAGCAACGCCGCCTTACGAGAGTCGTCGGACGATTCGCGCCCGGCCGCCGTAAGGGTCTAGCACCATCTCCACCTGATCACCGACAAGGACGCGAATGCGGTTCAAGCGCATTTTTCCCGCAAGGTACGCAAGTACCAACCCCTCGCCGACACGAACACGAAAAAGAGAGTTCGGCAACACTTCCTCAACGGTACCTGTTGCCGTTTTCTTATCTCCGTCTTCCGTCATGTGGATAGGAATCAAATGTAGCAGGAACCCGTAAAGTCGTCAAATAACCGGTGTGCTGTCAGGGTGTTTCTGTCTCTACGGTGATAGAAGCAGGGTCCTCCGGGAAGCTTTGGCGCCAGAACGGACGCAGGATAAGCCGCGCCTTCTTGATTTCTGGGAAGTTCGTAAGGACGACTTCTGCAGAGGCACGCGACTTCCCTGCTATTGCTGAGGCGATCCGGGATGGGTCGATTTCGTACACAAGAAGCGCCGATCCGGAAAGCGTGAATGGATAGGTTTTAAGTTCGGATGACGGCGTAACCTCTGAAGAAAGGCGCAGTCCCTCAAGGGAAGCGAATCTGACCGATTCTCCAGTATAGACCGCACCTAGGCCCTGTTCTGCGACGATTTCTGCGAGACTATGCTCCGGAAACACGGCGGCAGTAGCTATGCCAAGCTGCTTAATGTCCACCGTGCCGGTTGTTGCGGAGGGGGCAGACGATTCAGCCAGGAAGGTCGAAGTGGCGGCGCCAGGAATAAGCACATATCCTTCTGGTACCGCTTCCGCAAGTGCCTGCATGAGGTCTGGGGCAAGAGCTGCCGTGAGCGAGGCGCGCGCTGCAGCCTCGACGTCAGAGGCAACCACCGGCACGACCCCGGATGCGCCGCCGGTCATGGGCACTGAAGAGACCGCGTAGACCTGCGAGAACTGCGGAGTGCCTGCGAGTCCGGGAAGGGTGAAAGATGCTGGTCCGATGTTATAAGCATCGCCCGGTTTATCCGCATACAACGTTGCAGTCACGCTTCCTGGACTTGCTTCCGTTCCCTTTGGCACCGTGAGAGCCGTCCGTATACGGAATACGAGCCCGTCTTTTGTGGCAAAACGGGTATTCGCAATAAGCGGCTGCGCTTTGGACTGGGTGTTGTAGATAGTCACTTTTCCCGATGCTGACTCGTTCACCGTTTTCGTTCCGCTCCCAGTTACGCTCTGCGAAGCGACTTTCTCGACCTGAATTACTTCAAAGGGTAAGTCTCCTTGTCCGAGGGTCGCGCTCAGCGAGCTTGCAATGGATGCTTGTGCCGATGCGGGTGTGATCTCTACTTTTGCACCACCGAAGTAAAAAAGGGCGCCCACTGCCCCAGCAGTTACGAGGAGCGCGACAATCGCGGTGCGATACGGAAATCCGCCACCCGCCCCTCTTTGGGGCGGCATCCGCAAATCTCCTGATGCAGGTCGCAGTTCGCCCGTTGCTTCAAATTCACGACGGCGCGACGGAGGAATGATGTCATCGAGTTTTCTCATATAGTTCGTAGTATACCCCACGCCGTTTGCGCGGATAGCAATGCTCTGTGCACAGGGCGTTGCTATCCGAGCGAGCGTGCGTAGTGCGCCATGAGGAGCAAGACCAGATCAGGCGACGCTCCTCCAGACTGGCGTACTAAGCTCTGAAGATGCGACGGAAGGATGCGGGTGACACGTGGCATGTCGTTCGAGAGCCAGAGGACGCTGACGTCTGGCAGCAGAAGTGCGTCAACAAGCGCACGCGCTCGCTCTTCGCTTCCGATCATGAAAATAAGTCGTGGTAACGGGAATCCTTGGCCGATATCTTTGAATGCGACGCGTACTTCGCGCGGCCAGTGTGCTTCCTCATGAATCACTCCCTTGAGATCGACTGTCTCTGCAAGATGACCGCCCCTGACGAGCGCCACGGAAACTTCCGGACCCGATCCGTCCAGGATCAGATAATCCCGTTCGTGCGGAAACGCCGCTTGGACTGACTGATATCGCACTGATGCGCCCGCGATGAGCAAGATATTTCGGGTGTGGAACAGCGCTCGTAATACGCGCGCAGATTCGAGCGAAACGGATTCAGATATGGTTGAGGTGAGAACGGTAACTGATGCGCGCGTGCACTCCTTTCCGTAGGGGGCGTTCGAGGCGTAGCCATTCAAAAGAACGCTGGTCGGAGATGCATCGACTAATACTCGGCCAGCTTTCGTCCGTGACGCGCGCGCAAGAATGCTATCCATCGAGTCGTGCGTAAACGTGAAGGGCGTCTTCTCCTCGAGCTCCTCGACGCGCACATCCGTTTCTTGCCATGGAGCGGAAATAGAGGCGAGAACGGTGTCGGCGGTGCCGCTGCCGGAGGCGCGATAGAGCGCTGGCGCTCCCTCGCGAATGAGCTTTTCCCCGGTCTTTTGAAGCGTGCGCAGCATCGCCGCTTCGGGCTTCTCGCCATTTCGTATCTCGATAGGCTCTCTAAGCGCATATACGAGCCGAGGAATCTCACCTTCGCGATAATATGCATAGCCCATACCGACCGAGCCAGAACCGATGTCGATGCAGGCGACTGATTTCGTGTGAGACACACCAAAAAGCGAACTCCAAAAGGACATGGGGAAAGTATAACAAACCACGCGCACCAAGTATGAAGTACCAAACTCACAAGCACCAAATGAGTCCTGACTTCTTTGGTACTTGGAACTTGGTTCTTGGTACTTTTCGGTGGTATGGCTCTTATGCAAGCACCGCTTTGATGCGTCTCACGCCCGCAGATGACGCTTCCTCTTTGAGAATCTTGAACCGCTTTCCTCCCTCGCCGAGCTCGGCGGTGTTCGTTACATGCGGGCCACCGCAGAACTCAAGCGAGAATGCGCGATCGAGCATCGGCTCAGACTCGCTCGCCTCTTTCGGTCCCACGGAATACACCGTGACCATGTCGGGGTAGGTCGCACCAAACTCATGCTCAGCGCCATACTCCTCTGCTTCACCCTTGGGCAGCACGGTACGGTTCACCGGCAGCGCTTCAGTAATTTTCTCGTTGACGATGCGCTCTGCCTCCGCGAGCTGTTCCGGAGTCACTTTGCTGCCGTATGAAAAGTCGATGCGGAGCCGTTCGGAAGTGATGTTGCTACCCCGCTGATGCACGTCTTTCCCCAGAACCATCTGGAGCGCCTTGAGGAGGAGGTGGTGTGCGGTGTGATAGCGAACCGTTTGTGCGGAATGATCAGCGAGTCCGCCAGCAAATTTCTGTGCTGCGCCGGCACGAGACTGTTCTTGATGGACGCGCATCTGTTCGCGTACCGCTGCCAAATCAATTGCCACCCCCTTTTCTTTTGCGATTTCCTCGGTAAGTTCGATCGGAAACCCATAGGTCGTAAAAAGCGTGAAGGCGTCGATCGAGGACCCCATCTTATCGAGTTCGCGGAGACCCTGCGCAAGCGTCTTGCGAAACCGCTCCTCTTCTTTCGCAAGTTCGCTGCGAATAAGCGGCGCTTGATCGGTGAGGCCGTCATACACTCCCGCGTAGGCACCCGCGAAGCCTTGAGCGACGTCTGCAAGGATCGCTTCTTGGATGCCGAGCTTGTCTGCTTCACGGATGGCGCGGCGGATGAGGCGTCGCAGCACGTACGGCTGCTCAGAGTTCCCTGGTACGATGCCGGACGCAAGCATGAATGAAGCTGCGCGCATGTGATCAAGCACGATGCGCATCGAGCGGGTTATGGAAACGGATTCGCCATAGCGCTTGCCGGAGCGTGTCTCAAGCATGGCGCGAGCGGTGTCGAACGCATCAATCAAAAAGACGTCCGGATTGTTCCTTGTTGCGGCAACGAGGCGCTCAAGACCTCCGCCGAAGTCCACGTTCTTTTTCGGGAGTTCCGCAAAAGAGCCATCTTCTTTCTTGAGATACTGCATGAACACGGAGTTACCGATCTCGATGAAGCGTCCGCAATCGCAGTTCACATGGCAGTGGGCTCCGAATGATTCGTCGTGCGGGAGTCCGAAGTCGAAGAAGAGCTCGGAGTCCGGGCCGCCAGGTTCTCCTGGAGGCATCTTCGCGGGGACGCCTGCACGGCTCCACCAATTCTTCTTCGCGCCGTAGGCGAAGATGCGCCCGTCCTGCATCCCCCGCTCATATCCCGCAGCTTCGGTGCCGATGCGCACCAGCTTCGCATCGATCCCTTTCTCTTTGAAAAGGCGTTGCCACAGCTCCACCGCTTCCGTATCAAGACCCATGTCGGTGCTCTCGTCGCCATCGAAGACGGTGACGTAGATGCGATTTGGATCAAGACCGAGTCCCTCGTCGGCATCGGTCAAGAAGGTCCACACCCAAGGGAGCTGTTCTTGTTTGAAGTAGTCGCCCAAAGACCAGTTTCCCAGCATCTCGAAGAAGGTGGTGTGGCGGTTATCGCCCACCTCTTCAATATCTTCTGCGCGGAAGGACATCTGCGAGTTCACCAGACGTTTCCCTTTCGGGTGGTCTTTGCCAAGGAGGTACGGCACCAAGGGCTGCATCCCGCTTGAGGTGAAGAGCGTCGTGGGATCGTTCTCGGGGATTATGGGCGCGGACGGAATGACCGCGTGGCCTCGCTTTGCGAAGAAATCCAGATACCGCCTACGGACTTCTGAAACTGTCATACCCCTCGAAGATAGCACGCGCCTAACGCTTCGGGAACGTGCCGGAAGCGGCGAGCGAGAGCCTTGAAAGCGGGATGCGACCTGCGGCAGCGCGTGCGTCAGCGAGAGAGACGGCGCGGATGATGTCCGGGTACCGCGACAGATACGAAAGAGGCTTGCCGTCGCGCGCGAGCGCGTGGAGCGCGTGCGCGAGCCCGCGGGTCGTCGAGAGCGAGACCAGGTACGACCCTGCGATTTCCTCCTTCTTGCGCGCCAACGATTCCTCCGTGATGCCCGAGTCAAAAAAAGCCCTTAATTCTTTGCGGAGCACCTCCACCGATTCCTCGTAGCGGCTCGGAGCAAAGCTCGCGTATACCGTGAACGCACCGTCTGCTCCGTCCCCGTAGCCCTCGAGGCGTGCAAACGTGCGGTAGGTAAGCCCGTCGCGTTCACGTACGGTCTGCATGAGGTGTGCGGCAAACCCGCCGCCAAGCATGTCTGTGACCACCGCAAGCGAATCAAAGGCAGGATCATCTCGAGTGAGGGGAACGGATGCGCCGAGGTACACATCGACACTCGTCTTATCGTCTACAAATATCTGTTTCGCCCCTCCTGACGGCATCTTCGCGTTCTTGTTCTTTGCAGGCGTAGGCATGCCGTGTTTGGGGAGCTTGCGGAGCGCTTTCACTGCTATCTGTTGTGCCGTTTCAGGATCGATATCGCCAGAAATGGCGAGCAGTAAGCCGTGGGTGCCTAGACGCTTGCCGAGTGCCACTACGTCCGCGCGACGAATAGCACGTACGAATTTTTCCTGCGCCTCGAGCGTTTCTTCGTAGTTGAGGTGCGAAGAGTCGAAGAGCATGCGCGAGAGCGCGATGCGCGCGAGAGTGTCGGTATCGCTCTTCTCTTCCGCAAGCGCGCCAAGCACATGGATTTTCGACAGGGCAAGTTCCGCATCAGGGATAGCCGCATCTGACAGGCATTCGGCGATGAGCGTAAGCAGGAAGGAAAGATCTTCAGGAAAACCGCGGCCGGTGAATGTGAGGCGATCGCCGCTCGCGCCGAATGCAAGGTCAATGCCGCGTTCGGCCAGAGCATCGCGAAGCGCGTGCTTGCTGCGTTTTCTGGTTCCCGCATCGAGGAGTTCAGCAGCAAGAATCGGAAGCATCTCGTTTCGGTGCGCGAAGAAATTCGGTCCGCCAAGCACGCTACCCTCGACGCGAACCACGTCCTTCGTTTTCATGGGCGCAATCATGATGCGCATCCCGTCAGCTTCGTACTCGTGTATGTGCTCGATCATGTTGTTCATGCTGATATCCCGATAAACCATCCGACCGTGCTCTGGTCATCGAGCAGGTATCGTTTTGCCA
>CAYVUT010000004.1:0-2384 GCA_964455225.1 uncultured Candidatus Saccharibacteria bacterium | reverse complement strand
TTCGCGCGCACGCTCTCGAGCGCCTTGGGGAACGTTACGAATCTGGTCCAGTCTCCGACGGCGATCTCCTCATTAAGGCTCGAGAGGAGCGCGTAGGGGCCATCGCGTCTGGTCGCAAGCGCGGCGCGGATCGTGCGCTTTGCCCGCGCGAGCTCGGGCGCGGTGATGCCGCGCTTCACGATGCTGCCCAGTTCTCGCTTGAGTACCTGCTCCGCTTTCGCATGCTTCGTTTTCGGAGTGAGCGTCGCGTACATCGTGAAGAGCGATGGGTCATGGAACTGCGTGCACATGAGAGATACGTCAGTTGCCTGCCCCGAGTCGACGAGCGCCCGGTACAGCCTGCTCGTCTTTCCGTCTGCAAGGACGAGAGAGAGAATGACCAGCGCTGGCATGTCCGGGTGTGTCGCTTCCGGAATCTTGTAGCCGATGCCGAGCATCTGCGTGTGTCCCGCGCGCTTCACGAGCGCTCGGCGCTCCCCTTCCTGTTTCGGCTCATGCGTATAGGGGTTCGAAATGGCGTGAGGCGCCCTCGGATGCTTGCCGAAATGCCCCACGATCGCGCTGAGCGCTTCAGCTTCATCGAAACCGCCGATCACCGAAACGGTAGCGTTGTTCGGCCAGTAGAACTCGTCATAAAACTGCTGGAGCCGTTCGATCGGCACATTCTCTATATCGCTTCTCCAGCCGATCGTGGAATGGTGATACGGGTGTGCCTGGTACGCGAGCGCCCACAGCTGCTTATCAAGCGCCTCGAGCGGCGTATTTTCCCCGCGCTCGAATTCATTCCGTACCACGGTCATTTCCGAACGGCGATCGTCTTCATGGATACGGGCGGTGCGCATGCGATCCGCCTCGAGCGCAATCGCGGTCGGCAGGTGTTCGCGCGGCAAGACCTCGAAATAATTCGTGCGGTCATTCCATGTCGTTGCGTTCACGAGCGCGCCTTTCGTTTCAAGGAGGTCCCAGACCGTCGTTTTTGATTCTTTATTGAATTTCTCCGAGCCCTTGAACATAAGGTGCTCCAGTAGATGTGTGGCGCCCGTGTACCCGATAGCCTCATTTCTCGAGCCTACATGGTACGTCACCATGATGCCGGCGACCGGCTCATCAGGGTGCGCGGCCAGGAGGATCTGGAGATCGTTCGCGTCAAGCCGGTATTCGTGGATGCCGTCCTGCTCGCGTATGAATGTCGCTCCTTGAACAAACGGGGGCGAAGAGACATCTTTCATGCGCGCATCTTAGCAAATCGTACGCAGTGGAGCGAATCCTCACAGCCAATCAATCGGCTGCTGTTCGTGTTCTATGAGATACGCATTCGCTTTGCTAAAGGGCTTTGAGCCGAAGAATCCGCTTGCTGCAGAAAATGGAGACGGGTGTGCAGACTCGAGCACTAAATGCTTTGTGCGATCAATATGAGCACCTTTTGCTTTTGCATAATTGCCCCAGAGGATGAACACCAGATGTTCGCGCTCTTCCGAAAGCGCTTTGATTGCTGCGTCAGTAAACTGTTCCCAGCCCCTGCCCTGGTGCGAGCCGGCCATGCGCGCCTGCACGGTGAGCGTGGCATTGAGGAGCAGGACGCCTTGGGTGGCCCATCGGGTTAGGTCTCCGCTCCGGTGCACGAGCGGTTGCCCCAGATCGCTCTCAATCTCTTTGAAGATGTTTTGGAGCGAGGGCGGGAGCACGGTTCCTTCATCGACCGCAAAGCAGAGTCCGTTCGCCTGCTTGGGGCCGTGGTACGGGTCCTGACCGAGGATCACCACCTTCACTTTCTCAAAGGGGCATAAATCAAATGCACGGAAAATATATTTTGGTGCCGGATATACCGCCTCGTTCTGGTACTCCTTCTTCACGAACTCCGTGAGCTCTTTGAAATACGGCTTCTCAAACTCTCCCGCAAGCCTGTCCTTCCAACTCGAATCGATCCTGACTTCCATGACATAGAGTATACCGCGTGTTATAAAATGGCGCAGATTAGGCTGACGGAGAACCAAGATGCGAATCGTTATTGTGGGTGGTATGGGTGCCGCAGGACTCCTCCTTGTAGCAATGCTCGGAAGTGCAAGCGTCCCGGCTACGCCCAGCGTAGCGACGAAGATGCCGCCCATTCCGACACCAGAACAGACGTTTCGACAGCTGCGTCTGCATCGCAAGCAAGAGGCGTGGCCGCGCGTACACGAGCGTGAGAAGTATCGCAACCCGATCCTGCGCGGTAAGCACCGCATCCGCTAGAGGTGTCAGGAAAATTAAAAGGCCAGCTTTAGCTGGCCTTTTCTATATCGCTCCTTCTGACCTGAGGAGCGCGCGTTTTTTAGCGGAGCCGCCCCGATTGTATTCGCCAATCTTCCCGTCTGATCGCACTACGCGGTGGCAAGGCACGGTCG
>CAYVUT010000003.1:0-36708 GCA_964455225.1 uncultured Candidatus Saccharibacteria bacterium | reverse complement strand
AGATGCCAGACAATGTACCCGCAAATGTGCCAGAAACCGCATCGGAAACCTCTTCTGAAGCAGCGCGTGCGCCAATCACTGAAAATCTGCGCATCAATGCGCATGGCGCAGAGATCGACCCCGATCATGCGGGACTTTTCCAGGACGAGACAGGTGCACGCAAGATACTCCATGGCGGTACTCTGGAAGAACGAATGGCACTCGCACAAAAAGTCATCGAAAAGGATCATTCGGCCGTTGTCTATTTCGATTCATCAAAGACTGGTTTTCTCGGACTTCGCACGTTCCATCTGACGAGAGGTGTCTGGGATCCTGAGACAGGTACCGTTCTGCTTCGAGATGAGACAACGGATCCGTCGCTCCGCGGCATGCGTTTGCCTACGGAAGCAGACCTGTATCCGCTTACTAGCGAAAAGAAATAACTACACATGCGTATGGCAACCCCCTCCACCCCATCAACCGCTCCGCTTCTCGACATGCTCGGACTCTCCGCGCTTGCCCCCAAGGAGCAGGAAGAAATGCTGCTTACGCTTTCTGATCTCGTATTTCGCGGGGCACTCGTGCGGCTCGTAGAGCGCATGGACGACACCACACGGCTCGATTTCTCCGTCCTCTGCGTGAAGGGGGCTACGAGCGAGCAGATGGCCGCTTTCATAAAGGAACGCATGCCGGATGCCGATGCGGTCGTGCGGGAGACCATAGATGAGCTTGCTGCCGATCTGGCCGCTCTTGATGTCCCCACCTCCTCACTATCAACTAAAAACTAATAGCTATAGACTACTTGCATGAATCCAGTCCAAACCGGTATTGCCGTAGCGTTCGCATTAGTAGTCGTAGCCGTATTTTTCGTCTTCCCAGGCCTATCGCCATTTAGCGCCCCGCAGGATATAACTACTACCGAAACGACACCAACCACTCTTACCATGAATCAACAGCAACAAAACGAGTCATTGAATGAATTTCAGGCCACGGACATCGTCGTGGGAACCGGTCTTGCCGCAGAGGCGGGCGACACGATAACGGCGAAATACGTCGGTACGCTGCCGGACGGCACGGTGTTCGATGCGTCGGCAAATCATGCGGAGATCGCGGGCGGCTTTGAGTTCGTGCTTGGTCAGGGCATGGTCATTGCCGGTTGGGATCAGGGCATCCTTGGCATGAAAGAAGGAGGAAAGCGTAAGCTCGTGATTCCGCCTGCGCTTGGCTATGGCGCAGCGCCTGGGCATCCGCTTGCGAATCAGACGCTCATCTTTGAGGTTGAGCTCGTGAAAGTGACCAAATAAGTGCGCGAGAAAGTATAAAAACCGCTCGACACCTGTCGAGCGGTTTTTGCTACAGAAAGTACATCAGTTTAGTCTGCTGCGCGTGTGCCGGCTGGCGGGCCGCTCCAAGGCGCGCCTTTGACGTGTGCCGGCGTCTCGTTCCTCGAACGTACCGTGACCGGGGTCATGTGGAGACCAGCAACGATCGACTGGATCTTCGGGAACCACTCGCGCAGCTTCGGCGGAATGCCGATGCCGCGCTCCCAGTCTCGCAGGAACATCTCGGAGAAGGCGCCGGTGGCGTTTGCATTCGCGTACGACCAGCTGATGCCGCCGTACACGATGCCGCCCATGAGGCCCGACATCGCGGAGACCACAGCTGCTGCGCCGCCATCGGCTCCCAAATACACCCACTCCTGCGAGTGGCCGATGGGAACGTATGCGGCGCCGTAAGCCAGACCCGTCGTCACCACGCTCTCAAGGGGACTCGAGAGTTGTGTGTCGACCTGTTCGCCGGCCAGGTTCGCTGCAACAGCTGCAATGGCGACCTGATCCACCGAGCAGCTTCCGACAGAGCACCCGATAGCTACCTTGGACATGGCGTCGTTGCCGAACCCGTTGAAGGGACCCGGTACCGATGCGCATGCGCCAAGGAACAGCACGGCCGCGATCATGAAGAATCGCGGGACCAACTTTGTGAAGAACAGCATGTCGCACCTCCTGGTGCTTGGTGTAAGGGCCGGTCCCGCATGGACCGATTGAAACCCCTCTATGAGAACTATATCACCGAGTATACCTTTGTCAAATAGTCTTCGGTACGTTAGGGTGGTCTGGTGAATGCGATCACTTTTTCCATAGATAAGCCGACGCGTCCTGGGGGCGCGCGTGTCGGCACGCTCACGACTCCGCATGGCGTCATCAAGACGCCCTCTTTCGTGCCGGTTGGCACGAAGGCAGACGTAAAAGGAGTGCTGCCGGATGCGCTTGTCGCGCTCGGGGCTCAGGTGGTACTTGCGAATACGTACCACTTGTATCTCCAGCCCGGAGAGAAGATCGTGAAGCAGGGCGGAGGGTTGGGGAAGTTCATGGGCTGGAACGGGCCCACCATGACCGACTCGGGCGGATTCCAGGTATTCTCGCTTGGTGCTGCGTTCGGGCGCACCATTTCCAAATTCACGAGCGGTATCGGCGAAGCGAGTGAGAAGACCGAGCAAGTTGCCGTGTATGACGAGGGAGTTGCAAGCCAGCACGGACAGCTCGCCATCATCGACGAAGAAGGCGTTACCTTCACTTCGCACCACGATGGCTCTCTGCATCGCTTTACGCCCGAACGATCAATTGAAATACAGCATGATCTCGGCGCCGACATGTTCTTCGCCTTCGATGAGTGCACCTCTCCTACGGAACCGTATGCGTATCAGCGCGAGGCCATGGAGCGCACGCACCGCTGGGCGCTCCGTTCACTCAAAGCTCACCGACAGAACATAGATGCGGCAGGAAAACAGGCCATTTTCGGTATCGTACAGGGCGGGCGATTTGAAGATCTACGGAAAGAATCTGCGCGCGAAATCGCCTCGATGGGCTTTGATGGCATCGGTATCGGCGGCTCTTTCAGTAAGGAGGACATGCGTGGCGCTCTTCAAGCAGCAGTGGGGGAGTTGCCGGAAGAGTTGCCGCGGCATTTCCTCGGCATCGGAGAGCCGGGAGACATACTTGAGGGCATTGCAAACGGCATGGATCTTTTTGATTGCGTGGCGCCGACCCGCATCGGACGGCACGGATCCATTTATACCAAGCACGGTATCATCCATCTCACGGGCGAGAAGTACAAGAATGATTTTGGTCCGCTTGATCCGGAAACGATCGTTCCTGGTACTGAGCCTTTCACGCGCGCATATGTCGCACACCTCATCCGTTCGAAAGAGATGCTGGGGTCGGTTATCTGCTCCATGCACAACCTAGGCTTCATTGTGAAGCTGGTAGACGAGGCGCGGCAGGCGATACTTGATGGCCGGTTTGATGCTTTTCACGAAAATTTCCGAGCACAGTACTATCGTTAAAAAGGCAGAAGGCGGTCTATGACCGCCTTCATGGTTTTATTGGTTGTGTGTGCGAATGGCGCGGAGCGTTTGTTCCATGGGACAGAACTCTTGTGCCAATTGGCTTCCGAGCGTCCGTTCATCGCCTCGTTCGAAGTGTGCTGCGAGGCTATAGAACATCACACCCCATTCCGTATAGAACTCTGGGTGGATACGCCGTCTGGTCGCCAGCTCTGGATAGAGTCCGGCAATCAAGAGGCACGCTTCCGCTCCACGGAAATAGAACACTCGCGTTTCCGCATGTCCTAATTGTCGATAGGCAAGGGAGAGGTGATCGGCGACATGGAAGCTTGTCAGTTCGGTATCGCCTACGCTCCTTGCAAGCAGGCGGGTGAGATAATTTTGCGCCATGAGCGAGAGGCGGGTTTTGCTTTGCCGGAGCGCCTCCACCAGCAAACTGCGGAACAGGAAGTCTTGCGATTGATTCAGGACCGTAGAATGAACCATGACACCCTCCTTCAGGTGGTTCTGAGGGAAAGGGTAGCACTAGAGTGGGTGATGGCTAGTACGTTGACAGTGTCCGCCATGGGTGATATAATTTGCTTAGATTTTGTTCCAACCACCACACAGAAGGGGTAGAAGATGAGCATTCTTAGCAAGGAAGCGGCACCGCAGCAGATGCGTCGCATTGTGGCGCGCGCCATCGACAAGGAGACAAAAAGGCCGGTGGCCATCACGGTCCATCTTCCGCAGTCATTGCGCAGGCTCTTCGTTGATTCGCATGCGCATAGCGATTTGTGGAAACAGGTCGCTGAGCAAGCTGCGAGAAACGCGGGGATTGGTCCGCTCAAGATTCACGCGATTCTCGCGGATCACGAGATCGACGCTTTCATCGAAGAAATCGAGGCGGAGTACGTGGATGCGCAAAACGGATTCATCGTCGTTCGTATCGAGACCGTTCCCGTCGAGTCCTGACCCTCTCTCTGGTGCCCAGACCCACTGCTTCGGCGGTGGGTCTTTTCTATATAAATCATGATACTGTTTTCGCTATGTCAGGGACATTCAAACTCCACACCCCATTTCCGCCGGCTGGCGATCAGCCGAAGGCTATACAGGCCCTCTGCAAGGGGCTTGATACGGGCATGCGACACCAGACGCTTCTTGGCGTGACGGGCTCGGGGAAGACATACACAGCTGCGAACGTGATTGCACACTACGGTAAACCGACTCTGGTGCTCGCACACAACAAGACGCTCGCGGCACAGCTTGCGCAGGAGTACAAAGAATTCTTTCCAGAAAACGCCGTCCACTACTTCGTCTCCTACTACGACTACTACCAGCCGGAGGCCTACATCGCTCATTCGGATACTTATATTGAGAAGGAGGCACAGATAAATGCAGAGATAGACCGGCTGCGCCACGCTGCAACCCAGGCGCTTCTCACGCGCAAAGACGTGATTATCGTGGCGTCCGTTTCGGCCATCTACGGCCTCGGTTCTCCAGAGGAGTATGAGAAGGTGCATCTCAAGATCAAGACGGGAGATGCGGTTGAGGGCGGCCGAGCCGGACTCATTCGCAAACTGGTCGGGATGTATTTTGAACGCACGTCGGCAGACCTCATGCCCGGACAGTTCCGCGCGCTCGGGAATGCACTCGAACTTATGCCGGTCAACGAGAAATCCATCTACCGCGTTTCATTCGACGGCGACATGGTTTCTCATATCGATCACCTGGATGCCATCTCGCGCGCGAAGCTTGCGGAGCCCGAGTCAGTCTTCGTGTTCCCGGCAAAGCACTTCGTCACGAGCGAGGATGAGCGCGCTCGCGCGATAGAGGATATTAAGCTGGAACTTGATGCGCAGCTCGCCAAACTGAAGCGAGAAGAGAAACCGCTTGAGGCCGAGCGCTTGAAGCGGCGCACACTCCACGACCTGGCTCTCATTCGCGAGCTTGGCTACACGACCGGCATCGAGAATTATTCTCGGCACTTCGATGGCAGAAAGCCAGGTGAGCCGCCCTCAACGCTCCTCTCGTATTTCCCGCACAAGAAGGATGGATCTCCCGATTTCCTTACGGTGATCGACGAGTCGCACGTTACCGTGTCGCAGATAGGAGGCATGTATGCGGGCGACCGCTCGCGCAAAGACGTGCTTGTCGAGTACGGATTCCGTTTGCCTTCAGCGCGCGACAATCGCCCGCTCATGTTCGAGGAATTCGAGGAACGCGTAGGCCCAGTCATCTACACCTCGGCCACGCCAGGAAAGTATGAGATAGAAAAGAGCCGAGAATCTGCACGTCAACTCCGACGTTCGCTTCAGAGCGAAGTCGGAGCCCCGACCGAAGCGTCGGGGGTGGTGGAGCAAATCATCCGCCCAACGGGTCTTGTCGACCCCGAGCTCATCGTGCGGCCGGTCGTGGAGTCCGGTGCGTTCCGAGGCCAGGTTGCAGATTTCATCGAGGAGTCCATCAAGGTAATCGCAAGTGGCGGCCGCGTGCTCGCGACTACGCTCACCAAGCAGATGGCGGAAGACTTGGCAGATTTCCTCAAGAAGAAAGGAGTGAAAGCCGAGTACCTCCATTCAGACATCAAGACCATTGAGCGTATCGACATTCTGACCAATTTCCGCAAAGGAAAGTTCGATATCCTGGTTGGCGTGAACCTGCTTCGCGAAGGTCTCGACCTCCCAGAGGTGGAGCTGGTGGGGATTCTCGACGCCGACAAGGAAGGATTCCTGCGTTCTGAAACCTCGCTCATCCAGACCATCGGCCGCGCGGCGCGAAACATCTTGGGTCGCGTCATCCTCTATGCCGACGTGATGACTGGTTCACTTGAGAAAGCTATTTCAGAAACGAACCGTCGCCGCGAGATACAGCTTGCGTACAACAAGGAGCACGGCATCACGCCCCAAACCATCAAGAAGCAGATTCATGACATTGCTGAGAGCATGCGAAGCGAGCACCAGAAAGCGGTGGATGCCATGCTTTCCCTTGATGCCAAGGAATACGAGACGGACCCGAAGGCCTTTATTGCTGATCTGCGCCTGCGTATGGAAGCGGCTGT
This sequence comes from uncultured Candidatus Saccharibacteria bacterium, assembly GCA_964455225.1. Classification (GTDB taxonomy): domain Bacteria; phylum Patescibacteriota; class Minisyncoccia; order Phycocordibacterales; family Phycocordibacteraceae; genus C7867-001. Next base: position 30,346 of record CAYVUT010000003.1, on the reverse strand, counting down.
CGAGGAGCTTGATTTTGAAACCGCCGCGCTCATTCGCGACGAGATTCATAAGCTTGAGGGCGGGAAAGCTCCCAAGAAACCTCGCAAAAGGAAGCCTCTGTCGGGCTCGTAGGCAAAGTGATATAGTGAGTAAGTACCTGTCCCGCCACGGACAGGAATCCCTATATCCATGCAGAAACACAGCAAGAAGGAGGAGCGCGAACATAAGCACGGGAGCGATTGGCTCCACGTGAAGGGCGCGCGCACCCACAATCTCAAGAATATTTCTGTACAAATGCCGCGTGGCGCGATGACCGTCATCACCGGACTCTCCGGTTCGGGGAAGTCTTCGCTCGCATTCGATACCATCTTTGCCGAAGGGCAGCGCCGGTATGTGGAATCTCTTTCCGCATATGCACGCCAATTCCTCAACCAGATGGCGAAGCCCGACGTGGACGAGATTACCGGCCTCTCTCCGGCGATTTCCATCGACCAGAAGAGTCGGTCAAATAACCCGCGTTCGACGGTCGCGACCGTGACGGAAATCTACGACTATCTGCGTGTTTTGTATGCACGCGCGGGGCAGCCCTACTGCATCCACCACGACGTGCCGATAGAAAAGCTCTCGAAAGAAGAGATGATCAAGATGGTGCTTTCAAAAGTCGAGGCGAAGCGCGCGGGGAGCGCAAAAGAGGTAATGGGTGTGGCGGTCGACAAGAGCGCGGTCACCATTTACGCGCCGGTGGTAGTGGGCAGGAAGGGCGAGTACTACCAGCTCCTCTATGACCTTCTAGGCAAGGGGTATGAAAAGGCAGTAATTGACGGCAAGCTGCATGCGCTCCGAGAAAAGGTCGTGCTCGACCGTAACAAGCGACATGACATCGATGCGGTCGTGGACACGATCTTTGTTTCAGAATTTACCCGCTCCACCACCGGCGCGCGCGAGCGCCTCTCCGAAGCGCTCGAGCTCGCACTCAAGGAGGGCGAGGGCTTGGTAAAGATAAAACACGCCGATGGTTCGATGGAAACGCTGTCTGCTAAGTTTATCTGTCCGGAAGACGGTGCGTCATTTCCGGAGGTAGAGCCGCGACTCTTTTCGTTCAACTCGCCGTATGGCGCGTGCCCGGCTTGTAACGGCCTTGGCACTGAGTCGCTCTTTTCAGAAGCGGTATGTCCGGTGTGTGCCGGAAAGCGTCTGCGCCCTGAAGCGCTTCGCGTGTACTTGAAAGGGAAGAAAGATAAGACGCTCGGAAGGAATGTCGTCGACTTCACGAGCATGTCGATCAAAGACGCGAAAGAATTCGTCGATTCGCTCGAGCTTTCGGACATGAAGATCGATATCGCCGCGCCGATCCTGAAAGAGATCGATAGCCGCCTCACTTTCATGTTGAACGTGGGTCTCGACTATCTGACGCTCGACCGCTCGGCAGCGACACTCTCGGGTGGCGAGGCGCAGCGTATCCGCCTTGCCTCCCAGCTTGGCTCTGGGCTGACGGGCGCTTTGTATGTGCTCGATGAGCCGACTATCGGGCTCCATCAGCGCGACAATGACCGTCTCATCAAGACGTTGCTTCGCCTCAAAGACTTGGGCAATACGATCGTCGTCGTCGAGCACGACGAAGATACGATCTACGCTGCCGATTATCTGGTTGATATCGGCCCGGGCGCGGGAACGCACGGCGGTAAGGTGGTCGTGTCGGGTTGGCTCGATGATCTCCTCACGGCCAAGAAGAACGAGTCGGGTTCGCTCACGCTCGGCTATCTGCGCGAAGAGACGGCAATTGCCGTGCCACAGGAGCGGCGCGAGAGCGAAAAGGGGTCGATAAAGATAAAAGGCGCTACGCTTCATAACCTGAAAAATCAGGATGTAGAAGTGCCGCTTGGAAAGCTCGTCTGCATCACGGGTGTCTCGGGCTCGGGTAAATCAACCTTCCTCTACGATATTCTCCACAAGAACCTTGCGCTCCGCGCGGCAAAGCGTGAAGCGAAGCCTGTCCACTGCGCAGCTATAACCGGTACGGAATATGTCGGACGTACGGTCCTCATTGATCAGTCGCCCATCGGCCGCACACCGCGCTCGAACCCCGCTACCTACACGGGCGCGTTCACGCATATACGCGACCTGTTCGCCGCAACCGCGGAAGCCCGTGCGCGCGGCTGGAAGCCGGGACGGTTTTCATTCAATGTGCCTGGGGGTCGTTGCGAGGCGTGCCAGGGGAATGGATCGATCGCCGTTGAGATGCACTTCCTTCCGACAGTGTATGTGGAGTGTGACGTCTGTAACGGCAAGCGCTTCATGAAAGAAACGCTCGACGTGACGTATCGCGGCAAGAGCATCTATGAAGTGCTTGAGATGACCATCGAGGAGGGACTGAAGTTTTTTGAAGACATTCCTGCCATCTCCGATCGGCTTGAGAGCTTGAAATCGACCGGTCTCGAATACCTCACGCTCGGCCAGAGTGCCACGACGCTCTCGGGCGGCGAGGCGCAGCGCGTGAAGATTGCTGCTGAACTCTATCGGCCGATGACTATGAAGAGCATATATCTGCTTGATGAGCCGACCGTCGGCCTCCACTACGAGGACGTGCGCAAGCTCATAGAAATCCTTCAAGAGCTCGTGCGACGCGGGAACGCGGTAGTCGTGATCGAGCACAATCTCGACGTCATCAAGTCTGCTGACTATCTCATCGACTTCGGCCCTGAGGGAGGTGTCGGTGGCGGCAAGGTTGTTGCCAAGGGCACTCCAGAAGCGGTTGCGGATCAGTCAGGTTCGCATACGGGCGAGTATCTCGCTAAAATACTTCAACGTGGAAAGAAGCGATCTCACAAAGGCTGAGCTCCCGGATTTGCCCGGTGTCTACCTCTTCAAGAAAGGGCGCACGGTTCTGTATGTAGGCAAAGCGACATCGCTTCGCGACCGCGTTCGTTCGTATTTCGATGACGATCTCATAGTGACGCGAGGACCCCGCATCGTCGACATGGTGACCAAGGCGGATTGCGTCTCTTTTGAGACGACGCCGACCGTGCTCGAGGCTCTGGTGCGCGAAGCGGCGCTCATACGGAAGTACCAGCCGAAAGCAAACGTAGAAGGGAAGGACGATAAGAGCTTCTTGTATGCCGTCATTACGGACGAAGAAATCCCGCGCGTGCTCACGGTGCGTGGGCGAGATTTGGGGACGAGGCAGGCAGACGTAAAAGAGTCGTTCGGCCCGTTTCCTTCGGGTACACAGCTGCGCGAGGCACTCCGACTCATCCGGCGGATATTCCCCTTTTTCGATACCGAGCATCCGGTCGGGAAGGGTGGAAAGCATCAGCGGGCAAAGATAGAGTTTAATCGGCAGATCGCGCAGTATCCGCGCGACATAGATCCGAAAGCGTATCGACGTTCCATCAGGAACATAGCGCTTTTCCTTGCTGGTCGCGGCAAAGAGCTGCGGAAAACGCTTACGCGAGAGATGCATGCGGCGGCGAAGGCGGAGCGATTTGAAGACGCGGCGGAGATACGCCGACAGCTTTTTGCACTCGACCACGTGCAAGATGTGTCGCTCATACGCCAGGAACGAGAAGAACGTGGCGACACAGGTATCCGTGTTGAGGCGTATGACACGGCTCATCTTTCAGGAACGAACGCCGTTGGCGTGATGACGGTACTTATTGGCGGCGAGCTTGCGAAGAAAGAGTATCGGGTATTTCGTATCCGAGGGTTCAAGAAGAATGACGATGTGGGTTCGCTTAAGGAGATTCTCTCTCGTCGTCTCGGGCACCCCGAGTGGCCGTATCCGCGCGTCATCGTCATTGATGGTGGCGCGGCGCAGAAGAAGGCGGCGGAAACGGTGCTTGCGGAGGCGGGCGTTGGCATCTCGGTAGTTGCGGTCGTGAAAGATGAGCGGCACCGTCCGCGCGAAGTCATCGGGGCGCTTCGCGCTGGCGTCTCTGAAGCGGACGCGGTGCTCGCAAACGCCGAGGCGCACCGGTTCTCACTTGCGCGTCATCGACGCGCGAGAAGTGCATCCTTCAGATAGCCTGTTGGCACATTCGGGTATACTGAAAGGCATGACAGGGACCATCGTCGGGGTGCTTCGCGGAGGGCCGTCACACGAGCACGAGGTATCGCTCCGGTCCGGCCATGCGATCCTCTCGCATCTTGCACCAGATCGCTTCCATGCGAGAGACATTTTCATTGACCGATCCGGGGTGTGGCATGACCGAGGCAGGCAGACGACGCCAGAACGCGCGCTCCGCCAGGTGGATGTAGTCATCAACGCGCTTCATGGCGAGTATGGGGAGAGCGGTGAATTGCAACGACTCCTTGAGCGTTATGGCGTAGCGTATACGGGTGCAGATGCCTTCGGTTCATTCCTTGCGATGCATAAGCTCATGGCGAAGATGCGTGCCAAAGAGCTCGGATTCCTTGTTCCAGAGTTCCGCTTTGTCGATCGCGCGGAAAATATCGATGAGGTAGTGCGCGATGCGATCCGCTCATTCCATCAGCCGATGATCGTAAAACCGGTTGACTCGGGATCGTCTGAAGGGGTGGGGAAACTCGCTGGTTTCGTGGACGTACGAGACGCCATTCAAGCGCTGCTTGCTCGCGGATCTCGCGGAGTACTCATCGAGGAGTATGTTCGCGGCAAAGAAGCGACCGTGGGGGTGGTAGAGGGGCTTCGCGGAGAAGAGTTGTATGCGCTTCCGGCTGTCGAGATCATCCCGCCAAGCGATGATTTCTTTTCATATGACGCAAAGTATTCAGGGAAGACAGAGGAGATCGTACCCGGCAGGTTCGCTCGCACGGTTGCCGAAGAAATGCAGCACATCGCTCGCGTCATGCATGCAGAGCTCGGGCAACGGCACTACTCCCGTTCGGACTTCATTGTCGCGCCTCGAGGTATCTACTTCCTCGAAACGAATAGCGCGGCCGCGGTTGGCCTTACTTCAGAATCGCTTTTGCCGAAATCCTTAGCTGCCGTGGGTGTCCGGTTTTCCGAATTCTTGTCGCATATCGTAGACCTCGCTCATAAAAAATAAAAACCAGCAGGCGCGCGTCTGCCTGCTGGGGTACCTGATGTTGCGTTTGAGCCTGACCTTATCACTCACAACCTCCGGCCCGAGGAGCATACGCTCCAGGGTTCACCTCGGGTTCAGGTCGGAACGAGAGTAGGCGCCGCGCTACTCAAGCCTGTTGGCCATACATCGCGGTCGGGGCGATCAACCCCCGATTTCTCACCGGTTTACGCAACTCACACGCCGCATCCGCTTGAAGCCTAGCATAGTGGTTGGGGTATATGCTACAGTATCGCCCACGGGCCGTTAGCTCAGTTGGTAGAGCACCTCATTTGCAATGAGGGGGTCGCAGGTTCGAATCCTGTACGGTCCACAAAACAAAGGAGCCGGATACGAAAGTATCCGGCGACTATTGTTTTGTAGGGCCGTACAGGATTCGAAACGCCGGAGCATGTTTCGCTCAGCAGAGCGAAACGGCGAGGCGGTGCCCAGACCCCGCCGAACTGGTGAGGCGGGAGTCGAGGGAGAAAAGTGCGACCTAAAGTTTCTTATGAGCAGAGCGAATTAGAAACTTGGAAGTACTCCTGTGGTGGCGTAGCGAGCTACGGTGAAAGATTTGTGATTACTCCTGTGGTGTAATCACGGTCCTGTACGGTCCACAACAAAAAGAGCCACCTTCAGGTGGCTCAAGTGTTTCTAGGTATGGAGGGTTTTAGGCAGGGCACTGAATGCAAGCGCCCGACTCGCCCCGCAATGTGCCATCCGATTCATTCCATTCGAACCGGCCAACCCGTTCTCCTTCTGAGGTTTTGAGAGTCACTACCGGAATATGTGTTCCGTTACGGCAGTGCCCAACTACGTGCGAAACGTATGCCATCTCCATCGTGGGGAGACGAACTCCTGTGCCGATCCTTGGCGCAAACTTGCGTTCCATGCGGTACTCTCCTGTCCCTAGAATAGTTAAAGAGCTTGTACCGTCCCCTATGCGACGATACAGAGTTAATGATATCGGGACTTCATGAAGTGTTTCTGAATCTCGCCTCTTGAGAGAGTATCTGGTATCCTATGCCCGCAGCGCGCTCTTAGCTCAGTTGGTTAGAGCGTTCGCTTCACACGCGAAAGGTCATAGGTCCGAATCCTATAGAGCGCACAAGCAACAGACTCAAACGCATCGTCGGGCCGTAGTATACCGGTAGTACATGCGATTCGGGTTCGTAAGGACCGGGTTCGATTCCCGGCGGCCCGACGATGCGCTGGAGTCTTGAGCGAATGAGTTTGAACGGGCCATAGTATACCGGTAGTACGCCAGCATGGGGTGTTGGTAGACCGGGTTCAATTCCCGGTGGCCCGACTCGAAATTGAAGTGGTATCATTCCTCCATGACACAATTCCTCACTCTGTGGGCCATGGTTCTTCCGCTCATGCTCATGCTTGATGCGATTTGGATCGGAGGTATCGCACGAAATTATTACAAATCTGAGCTCGGGGCGTTGCTTGCGCCGCAGGTCACCTGGTGGGCTGCGGGACTTCTCTATGTGCTCTATGCTGCCGCGTTCGTGTTCTTCGTGCTTCAACCGGCCCTCGCAGCGCACTCGTTCTTTCGCGCCGTTCTCAGCGGCCTCTTTCTCGGCCTCACCGCTTTTGCGGTGTATGACCTCACCAATCTCGCGACGACTGCGGGCTGGCCGCTTACCATGAGCTTCGTTGATATGGCATGGGGCGCGGTGCAGGGCGCATTGATCTCGGGTGCGGTTTTCCTTCTGTTCACGAGCTTCAATTTTTAAATACCATCTTGTATCCTAATTCAATTCAAGGGCCTATAGTAAAGTGGTATTACGCGGCATTCGCATTGCCGAGGCGCGAGTCCGATTCTCGCTAGGTCCACCCATTATGAGAACCACCATCGTCCATCCTGGCGCGGAAGAGCTTCATTATGAGATTCGCGCTATTGTCGAGCTCGCGAAGAAGATCGAGAAGACAGGAGTACCTATCGTTTGGGAAAATATCGGCGACCCGGTAGCTAAGGGCGAGCCAGTACCTGAGTGGATAAAGGAAATCGTGCAGAAGGCGGCGGGGGAGAATGATTCCTACGCCTACTCTCCGACCAAGGGGCTTCTTGCCGCTCGTGAATACATCGCGAAAGAGCGGAATCTTGAAGGCGGCATCCAGATAACTGCAGACGACATCCTATTTTTCAATGGCCTGGGTGATGCGATTTCAAAAATCTACGGACAACTCCATCCATCGGCGCGCATCATCGGCCCTAACCCGGCATACCCGACGCACTCGTCGGCGGAAGCGGCGCACGCAGGAAAGCCGCATCTGACCTACAGGCTTGATCCAGAGAACGGATGGCAGCCTGATCTGGAAGATCTTGAGCGCAAGATCGAGGCACATCCAGAAATCGCGGGCATAATCATAATCAATCCGGACAATCCGACTGGTTTCGTATACCCGCAGGAAACCATACGCCGTATCGTGCAGCTCGCTGAAAAGCACAAGCTCTTCTTAATCTCCGATGAGATCTACTCGAATCTTTCATTTCCAGAAAGCGGGATGCAGAAACTCGCCTCGGTCATAAACGGCGTACCAGGCATCGCGATGCGCGGCATCTCAAAGGAGTTCCCGTGGCCAGGAAGTCGGTGCGGCTGGATCGAGTTCTACAACAGAGACAAGGACGAAAATTTCGATCGCTACGCACGCTCCCTCGTCAATGCGAAGATGCTTGAGGTGTGCTCGACCACCTTGCCGCAGAAAGTATTGCCGATGGTCATGAGCGATCCTCGCTACTACCCGTACCTTGCGAATCGCGTAGTGCGTTACCAGGCGCGCGCACAAAAAGCTAAAGAGATTCTCGCCGCCATTCCTGAATTACAGGTGCATGAAGCTCATGGAGCTTTCTACATGACGCCCATCTTCAAGGAGGGGGTATTGAATGACACGGAGACATTGCCGATGTCATCTGCAGCGCGCGAGATCATCGAGCCGCACCTCGTTCATGCTCACTCTGATCAGCGATTCGCGTACCAGCTCCTTGCTGCTACCGGCGTATGCGTCGTGCCGCTCTCTTCAGGCTTCAACTCAGACCGTATGGGCTTCCGCTTCACGCTCCTTGAACAGGACGATGCGCGATTTGAGCACATTATTCGCACCATCAGAGATTCAGTCCGAGCATATATAGATTCTCGTTCGGATTCTTGAGGGCGCACGCACCCACGACGGAGCGTTTGCTATGATGTGGGTATGTACAAGAACATGCTCATGCTGCTTGGAGGGATCCTATTGCTGGTGATAGGCCTCACTATAGCCACGAACAAGCCTGATCCGCAGATACAAACGTTTGAGGAGTGCGCGGCGGCTGGATATCCGATAGGCGAGTCGTATCCGCGCCAGTGCTGGACGCCTCAGGGTGGGCATTTTGTGGAAGAGATTACAGAGCCTACGCCAGAGCCAGACGATTCGCCGGTTTCAGGAGAAGCTCCCGCCGGATGTGCGGTGGCGGGGTGCAGTGGACAGATTTGTACCGATGCAGACCGTGCTCGCGATCTGGTAACTACCTGCGAGTATCGAGCGGAATATGGTTGCTACAAGACAGCGCGTTGCGAGAGGCAGGCAAGCGGCGCGTGCGGATGGACTGAAACGGCAGAGCTTGCCGCGTGTCTCCGGAGCGCACAAGATTCGCCTGAATCCATGCCGCAATAAAACAAAACCCCGCCTTGGCGGGGTTAGTCTGAGCGCAGTTAATCCCGCATATGCAGTGTGCGTCTCATCGCGGCGGATTTATCCGAGAGGACCGCACAGATTTCACGAGCATACATGAGCTCTTGGCGGGATACGGTGCGATCGGTTGCCACACGCCACAGCGTACGTAGGAGTTTTGTGACTTCTCGACGAAGCGTCTGCGGGCTTACCACGTCATCGCTGCTGCAGACGGAAAAGAAAGTCTTCCGGTCAATCGGGTCCCACAGATTAGGATCTCCAAAGAGTGCAATAAGTGTAGAGACTGCTTCGGTGCCCGGCTTGTAGGGAAGCAGGGTTGCGCCCAACATCTCGCGCGATTTTCGCTCGAGCTCTGCCGAAGCGTGTGCTGCTGTTCTTGGGAACCGCGAATCGAGTGACCAGCAAGGAAACGCTCTGGCAACACGAGCTTTTTGCCGAGACGCCTGAAGAATAGATCCGGCCATGACGTCCTCCTTTGAACAGGGTTGATCTGAAAACTAGCCTAGCACGCGAGTCCGCTACTTGGGAATGACGATGATTGTTCCGCGGTCCTGAGGGTAGAGGTGGTTGTGATAATTCCAAACACCCACGTTCGTGAACGTGTACGTATAGGCACTCTCGCCGTGCGCGTGCGCATGGCGAGGCGCAAGCCATGTTCGAAATAGGCTGATACCGCGCTGGTCAAATCCCTCAAGATCAGTGTGCGATGGATGCGGATCAGATGCGACCCACATTGGTCGCCCAAGCGGGCTTCTCCACTCAACAGTCGTGCCAACCTTCACCGTTATCTCCTCCGGCACGAAACCCGTTTCTCGATACTCAACGATGAGCTCCCCGGCGTCAGTCAAAGTGTCAGGGAGAAGCGTATCCTTTGCGCGCTCATACGGTACCCATATCCCAACGACACCAGCGAGCAGCAAAACAAGGCCTATAAGTAGCGCATTCTTCCAGTCGATTGAAAAGGGGGATAACGGCATAGGGGAGTACGGGGCGCACGTATACTTAAGTGTATCAAACAAAACCCATGAAAATTGACTTCATCAACGACATCAATAAAGGATTTGAGGCAGCGCTCGGTTACTCAGAGGTAGACAACTTCATGATGAAGGTGCTCTGGTGGCACCTCGGCGTCTTCACTGCGCTTGCGGCAGCGAACGCTTTTCTGAAGGTCGCAGAATTCTATCCAAATCCGTTTGCGTGGAGGGTCATCACTCAGACAGAAGCAGTTGTGGCAGTGCTACTCGCTCTTGCCGCAACACTGATACCAGCCTTGGTACGTGGAAGAATCAAGAATCATTATCTTTGGCGAATCGTGGTGACTGTTGCATTTCTCATCTATTCGTACCTTCTCGTATTCATTAGCGGAGGAGCAATAGAGATGCATTTCCACTTCTTCATCGTCGCGGCTCTCATCGTTATGTATGCCGATTGGCGGCTCGGGTGGATACTCCTTGTCCTGACCGGACTTCACCACGGCATCCTCAATTACGTGGAGCCAGGCTGGGTGTATTTCTATGGCCGCAACGATTTCTCGGTCATTTCGCACGCGATTCCTGTGCTGGTAGCAGTCATATTCACCACGAAACTCTGCGAGGTGATCCGTGGCGGAGTGATGGCGCTCGATCTGACGAACCGCACCATCGTTCAACAGACGAAGGGGTTGACGTCACGAGTCGACGGGTGAGCTGTGGAGGCATCATAAGAAAACCCGCCGAATGGCGGGTTTTCTTATGCACCGCAGAAGGTGCTTATTTGAGGTGTGCTGAGACGAGCTTGGTCATCTCGAACATCGTAACTTCGCTCTTGCCGCCGAAAACGGCTTTCAGTTTGTCGTCAGCAAGAATGTTGCGCTTGTTCTGAGGGTTCTGAAGATTGTGAGACTTGATGTAGTCCCAGATCTTCTTCACGACTTCACCGCGTGTCATCGGGCCTTTGCCAATCACCGCCTCAAGGTCGGCGGAGAGGTTCATCGGCTTTAGCAATGCGGGATTTGCTGCTCTTGGCATAGTGAATATATATCGGGTTAGTACTGACCTAACCAGTATACCCCATCTGGGGAAATGTCCAGGCGGCGCGGGGGTATGCGGGGGACAGGACTATTTGCTATAGTGCCGACATCGCGTTATGGAATCAGGCATACATGTCGTGCTCCATCCGGAGGTGCTTGGGCACCTTTTTGCGATGCCTATCACCAACAGTCTCCTCATGACGTGGGCGGTGATGGCACTCCTTATCGGGGGCGCATTCTTGTTCCGCCGGTCGCTCGCGCTCGTGCCTGGAAAGCTCCAGGCAGGCGTCGAGACGGCATTCGAGGGCGCACTTCTCTACATGAGCGAAACGCTCGGGAGCGAGCAGATGGCACGTCGTTACTTTCCCCTCATCGTCTCCATATTCCTCTTTGTCGCGCTAGCAAACGTGCTTGAGTTCCTTCCGGGCATAGGCTCAATTGGGTTTACCGAAGGGCACGAGTTCGTCCCGCTTTTGCGCGCCCCCGCGGCCGACCTTAATTTCACTTTGGCACTTGCGGCCATCGCATTCTTCACAATTGAGATCACGGGTCTCGCGACGCTCGGTGTGTTGAGGTACGGGTCGAAATTTGTTAACCTGAAATCGCCGGTCGGGTTTGCGGTGGGCATCATCGAACTGATCTCAAACCTCGGCCGGCTGATTTCGTTCTCGTTCCGCTTGTTCGGGAACATTTTCGCAGGAGAAGTGCTTGTCGTGGTCGCCGGCTACTTCGTGCCGTACATCCTGCCTGCGCCACTCATGCTTTTCGAGATGTTTATCGGAGTCATCCAAGGCCTTGTTTTTGCGATGCTCACATTATTCTTCATCAAACTGGCCATCATGGATCCGCACGAGGCGCACTAGCAAGTGCACTTCGTGCGGCTCCGGGATACGGTTCGCCGATTATTTACTTAAAAAGTCTTATCTATATGGATGCAGAATCAGCACGCTTGATCGGTATGGCGCTTGCCGCAGGTTTGGGAGTCCTCGGCCCTGGTATCGGCATCGGTCTCATTGGCCGTGGCGCTATGGAGGCTATTGGCAGGAACCCGGAAGCGTCAGGTAAGGTGGTCTCGAACATGATCCTTGCGATCGTCTTTACCGAAGCACTTGGTATTCTCGCGCTCGTGGTTTCCTTCATCATCAAATTCGTCTAGAACATGCCCGAACGCCTCGTCTGCCTTGATGCGGTTCGAAGCGGAAACGCTCAACGTATCTCAAAATACGCCTCGCGTTTCCGCTCTCCCGCGCCTCGCATCCGAGAACGTTCTGACACGTTCTAACATCGCGGTATGGAACAACTCTTTGAAGCGTTCGGCATCAATTGGCGCCTCCTGATCGCGCAGGCGGTGAACTTCGGCGTGGTCATGTTCGCGCTCTGGTATCTTCTCTACAAACCAGTCCTCAAGATGCTTGATGCGCGCCGCGCCCTCATCAGCAAGGGTGTAGCTGATGCAAAAGACGCTGCGGAAAAGCTCCAGAACGCTGACAAGGCGGCAGCTGAAGTGGTCGGGGCGGCAGACACGGAAGCGAAAGCGATCGTCGAGCGTGCGCGTCTCGAAGCGGGCGAGGAGCGATCGAAGCTTGTCGGTGAAGCTCAGGCGCGTGCAGAGCGCGTGGTCACTGGCGCGGAATCGGAAGCGGACGAGATACGTTCACGCGCGCTCCGCGAGAGCGAACGAGAAATCGCGCGTCTTGCCGTGCTCGCTGCAGAGAAAGTACTCAAGGCAAAATGAAAGACGACTACACGAGGCTCCTTGAGGCCGCTGCCGAGCTTGAAGATGCCGCTCTTGCTGACGCGGCAGTGACGAAACTCATACTGCACCTCAAAAGCTCAGGCCGCCTCAAGATGCTTCCGCAGATCGCGCGCGCACTCCGGAAGGTTGCGGGGAAGCGTAAGGCGCTTGAGCCCGTGCTTGAGGTGGCGCACCAGTCTGAGGCGACGGCAGCACTCGAAGAGGCGCGCGCCCTCGGTATTGAGGCAAAACGCGCCCAGGTCAATCATGCGCTTATCCGAGGATGGCGTGGCCGCTCACATGGCTTGCTCGTAGATAAGAGCGCGAAACAAGCACTGATCACTCTTTACAAGAACGTTACTGCATAATTATGGAAAGCATCATCGAACGGATAGAGAAGGAGATCGCATCCTGGACTCCTGAAAAAGGGTCTGCCGAAGTCGGTACCGTGCGAGCGGCCGGAGACGGCATCGTCGAGATAGATGGCCTCTCGCGAGCGGTCATGTCTGAAATGGTGCTTTTCGATCCAACGTTCGATCGGACGCTTGAAGAGGCGCTCAAAGATCCAAAGCCGCTGTATGGACTCGTCCTCAACCTCGAAGAAGACGGCGTGCGCGCCGTCGTGCTCGGGGACTCCTCGAAAGTCTACGAGGGCATGCTGGTGCGCCGCCTTAACCGATTGCTGTCCATTCCTGTCGGCAATGCGCTCGTAGGTCGCGTCGTAAGTCCGCTTGGTGAAGCGGTGGACGGCAAGGGGAAAATCAAAGCCGATGCCGAGCGTTCCATTGAGCGCGAAGCCTACGGCGTCATCGACCGTGCGCCAGTCAACGTGCCTTTGCATACTGGCATCAAGGCGATCGACGCCATGATCCCTATCGGCCGCGGCCAACGCGAACTCATCATCGGCGATCGCGGCACCGGGAAAACCGCTATCGCGATCGACACGATCTTGAACCAAAAGTCTGAACCGGAATCGACACGGCCGATCTGCATCTATGTCGCCATCGGCCAAAAGGAATCGAAGACCGCGAAACTTGTTGCTGAACTCGAAGAGAAGGGTGCGATGGAGTATTCCATTGTCGTTTCCGCGCCCGCGTCAGCACCGGCCGCGCTGCAGTTCCTCGCGCCGTTTACGGGCGCAACGATCGGCGAATACTTCATGGAGCAGGGTAAGGACGCGCTCGTCGTGTATGACGATCTTTCCAAACAGGCAGTCGCGTATCGCCAGATGTCGCTCCTCCTTCGCCGTCCTCCGGGCCGCGAAGCGTATCCGGGCGACATCTTCTACCTCCACTCGCGTCTTCTCGAACGCGCAGCAAAACTGTCAAAAGAAAAAGGAGGCGGCTCGCTCACGGCACTTCCTATCATCGAAACGCAGGAGAATGACGTCTCGGCATACATTCCGACGAACGTGATCTCGATCACGGACGGTCAGATCTTCCTCGAGTCCGATCTCTTCAACAAAGGACAGCGCCCAGCCATCAACGTCGGCGTGTCCGTGTCTCGCGTGGGCTCTTCCGCGCAAACTAAGGCGATGAAGAAGGTATCCGGAAAGATCAAGCTTGAGCTTGCACAGTTCCGAGAACTTGAAGCGTTCATGCAGTTCTCCTCTGATCTTGATCCCGAAACGAAGGCGCGTATCGATTCTGGTCGACGCATGACCGAAATCCTGAAGCAGAAGAATGGCGAGCCGCTCTCGTTCGAGATGGAAGCGGCGGTCATTTTCGCGGCAACGAACGGCTATTTCGACCGCTTTGCTCCGGAGGAAGCAGGTCAGGCGGAGCGCGCATTCCGCGATTTCCTTCTACGCGAAGGGAAAGAAGCGCTCACGCTCATTCGCGAGTCAAAACAGATCGATGATGCGGCTGAAAAGGCGCTTCGCGATGCGCTTGATGCGTTTGCGGTGCGCGTGAAGCAGTAGTCATGCGGATCTTGCGGTAAACCATGGCGCACCCCGTAGAGTACTTCTGGTTTTCTAATTCGCTTCGCTCATAACAAAACCATGGCGCTTAAAGACATTAAAAATAAGATCAAAGCGACCGAACGCACGCACAAGGTTACGCGTGCGATGGAAGCGGTGTCCGCCGTGAAGATGCGCAAGACACAGGCGTCTGCGCTCTCTGGTCGTGCCTATGCGCGCGCTGCTCTCTCCATACTGACGCGGCTGGCGGGCACTACCGACGTGAAGCGGCACCCGCTTGCGCGCGCGCGGGAAGGGAAGAAGCTCGCGCTCATCGTCATCACGAGCGACAAGGGTCTCGCAGGGAGCCTCAATAGCGGCGTGTTGAAGCGCGCAGTCGAAGCGATCGATGGTCGCGCGCATACGGATGTCACCATTTTCGCGTATGGCAAAAAAGGCGAGGAGTTTTTCGCTCGTCGCGGATTCACTATCGCTTCTGCTTTCAGCAACAAGACAGACGACATCTCGCTCACGCTCATGAACGAGCTTGCGGCGCGCGTCTCGGAGCGATTCTCAGCTGGCGATTTCGACAAAGTAATCGCCGTCTACAGCAATTTCAAGTCGACCTTCGAACAAACGCCGGTGATGCGCCGTCTTTTGCCGCTCTCGCTCGGAGCGCTCACGGAAATCGTGGAGGGCATCGTGCCCACAAAAGGAAAATGGAGCAACGGGGTATCGCTTTCGGCACCCGCCGCATATGCGCTTGAGCCCTCGGGTGAAGCCGTGCTCGGAGCGCTCATCCCGCGCCTTACGGCGATTTCGCTCTACCACATGCTGCTCGAGTCAAAGGCGTCGGAACATTCGGCACGCATGGTCGCCATGAAGAACGCGAGCGACAAATCAAAAGAGGTGACCCACGACCTGACGCGTCTTTTCAATAAGCGTCGCCAGGCAGCGATCACTCGGGAAGTGTCTGAGATCGTGGGCGGTCGTGAGGCGCTCGCCACATGAGATGGGGTCTCGATTTATCAATCACCTTTATGTATAACGTATGAGCACGAACACACACGCCATGGAAAAAGACCTCACACGCGCTGGAACCATCACGGAAATCATCGGACCGGTCGTCGATGTGCATTTCAAAGACGCTCGTCCTGCCATAGGCGACGCGCTCGTCGTCCAGGGAAGCGAATCGCATGGACGCATCACGCTTGAGGTGGCCTCGCACCTCGGTCTTGACCGCGTGCGCGCGATTGCCATGAACGAGACCTCCGGACTTTCTCGTGGAGAGCAGGCGCATGCACAGGGAGCACCGATCTCTGTTCCCGTTGGCGAGGCGGCGCTCGGACGCCTTTTCAACGTGCTTGGTGAAGCGATTGACGGTAAAGAGCCGCTCGCAACCGACGTGCCGCGTCTTCCTATTCACCGCATGCCGCCGGCGTTCGATGAGCAGACGACGAAAGCCGAGGTATTCGAGACGGGCATCAAGGCGATCGACCTCATGATTCCGTTTCTCAAGGGCGGTAAAGTCGGCCTCTTTGGCGGAGCGGGCGTCGGCAAGACCGTGCTCATCCAGGAGCTTATCCGCAACGTGGCGCAGGAACATGGCGGGTACTCGGTGTTCGCTGGCGTCGGCGAGCGTGTGCGCGAAGGTAACGACCTGTACCACGAGATGAAAGATTCAGGCGTGCTCGCGAAAACCGCGCTCGTATTCGGACAGATGAACGAAGTGCCGGGTGCGCGCGCTCGCGTTGCCTTGACCGGACTCACGCAAGCGGAATATTTCCGCGACGAGGGCGGCAAAGATGTGCTGTTCTTCATGGATAACGTCTTCCGCTTCGTGCAGGCGGGATCCGAAGTTTCCTCGCTCCTCGGGCGCGTGCCTTCAGCCGTTGGGTATCAGCCGACCCTTGCAGAGGAGATGGGTAAACTCCAAGAGCGCATCACTTCTACCAAGAAAGGCTCCATCACCTCGATCCAAGCAGTCTACGTGCCGGCAGACGATCTCACCGACCCCGCGCCAGCAACCACCTTCACGCACCTTGATGGCAAGGTGGTGCTTTCCCGCGCGCTCGCTTCGCTCGGTATTTATCCTGCAATCGATCCGCTCGACTCCTCTTCGTCCGCACTCACGCCTGACATCGTCGGAGATGAACATTACCAAGTGGCGAACAAGGTCAAACAGGTCCTGCAACGCTACAAGGATCTTCAGGACATCATCGCAATCCTCGGCATCGAGGAACTTTCCGAGGAAGATAAGACGGTAGTGTACCGTGCGCGCAAGCTCCAGCGCTTCCTTTCGCAGCCGTTCTTCGTGGGAGAAGTCTTCACCGGTACGCCCGGCGCCTATGTTTCTCGTGAAGATACCGTGCGCGGTTTCAAGGAGATCGTGGAGGGTAAGCATGACGATAAGCCCGAGGCCGCCTTCTACATGAAAGGGGCGATAGATCAGGTGACCGCGTAAGGCCCGCGGTCCACAGTCTAGGCTATGAAGACTTTTCATCTGACTATTGCAAAAATTGGCGAAAATCTCTTTGACGGGGAAGCGGTCTCGGTCACCCTTCCTGGTGTCGAGGGCGTCTTTACGGTCCTTGCGCACCACGAACCTATGGTTGCGACCCTAGTGAAAGGGGTCGCTCATGTTGTGCCCGCAGAAGGAGAGTCGCAACGGATCGATATCGATGAAAGTGGTATCGCGGAGATTTCAGGCAATCAGGCGACTGTCCTGCTATAATCACTCGCACTATGGGATTCAAAGATTTTGTTTTCAAGAAATACGCGGATTGGAAGCTGAAGGATATGCCCGAGGCGCAGCGCGAGATGATGACCAACCTCATCTCGAAAAATCCTGATCTCTTCAAAAAGATGGGGGAAGAGATCGAGCGCCGGAAGAAGGGCGGCGAACCGGAAACCAAGGCCGCACTCGAGGTGATGAAGAAATACCGCACCGAGCTTGCAAGCCTGATGGGCCGATCATAGCCTCTTGACAGCCCGGTAAAGATTCGGCATCTTAATTACTAGATCAGTTTCTTGGACCCCTCTCCCTGGGGTCCAAGTCCCGTGGCGCGCATCCCCCCAACGCGCGCCCGTTTGGACCAGCCGAACACCTCCCCCGTTCCGCTGGTCCTTTTTTATGCACGAGCGAGAAAGATTTGCGTTTCAACCAAAAGACGATAGGGTAGCAGAATGAAAATCGGCATTGTCGGGCTTCCGAACGTCGGTAAGTCGACGCTTTTTAATGCGCTTACCAAACAGAGCGTACCGGCAGAAAACTATCCGTTCTGCACCATCGACCCGTCGGTCGGTGTTGTCGGCGTCCCAGACGAGCGTCTTGAGGCGCTCGCGAAGCTTTCCGGTACCGCAAAGATCATTCCTGCGGCGATAGAGTTCGTCGATATTGCGGGACTGGTGAAAGGCGCGGCGGAGGGCGAGGGGCTTGGCAATCAGTTCCTCTCGCACATACGCGAAGTGGATGCGATTCTCGAAGTCGTGCGTTTCTTTGATGACGCTGACGTGCATCACGTGCACGGCGAGGTGGAGCCTATGCGTGATATCGAAGTCATTAACCTTGAGCTCGCGCTTGCAGACACCGAGCAGGTGCGCAAGCGTCGCGAGAAGATCGCGCGGGACATCAAGGCGGGCGACAAGACTGCGATCGCAGAGGATGCGGTCTTGGCGAAGGTAGAACAGGTCCTCGTGCTCGGGAAATTGGCGCGAAGCGCTGAACTTTCGGACGAAGAGCGCGCGCGCATAGAGAATCAGAATCTGCTCACGATGAAGCCGATCCTCTACGCGCTTAACCGGAAAAGCGGCGGACACAATCTTGATGAGATGGCCGATGGCAGGGCAGAGCGCACGTATGCAGCTATCGAGGCGCTTGGATCGCAGTATGTGAAAGTAGATGCGGCGACAGAGCGTGAACTCAACGATGTCGCCGAGTCCGACGTTGCGAGCTTCCGACAAGAGCTGGGCGTGCAGGAAAACGGGCTTGCCGAGCTTATCCGAGGCGCATACGAGACGCTCGGCCTCATCACCTTCTTCACGACCGGCGAAAAAGAGACCCGTGCCTGGACTATCCGCACCGGCAGTACGGCACCAGAAGCTGGCGCCGCTATCCATACGGATTTTCGGGACAAATTTATTCGCGCTGAAGTCGTTGCTTGTGCGGACCTTCTCGCCGCAGGTTCCTATGCCGCAGCGCGCGAAGCGGCAAAGGTGCGCACGGAAGGGAAGGAGTACATCGTCAAAGATGGCGACGTGATGGTGTTCCTGCACGGATAATCCAAACGAAAAGCGCACTGGAGATGATCCAGTGCGCCCAGGTCCTGATGTCTGAAATCTTAGGACACGATGATGAAAGTTCCCGCTGCGTTCAAGTAACCTTTGCGGCCATGGTATTCGAGAATCTGCTGTCCGCGGTGAGTTTCCCCGATGATCACCCGGTACGATTTCTTTTCGGAAACCTTCGGACGCGGTGGAGGTAGCGCCGTGTGCGTGTTCTTGTCTTTGGCAGCGCGTACGTTTCGTCGTACGAGCAGGCGATCAAGGCCAAATTGCGGTGCGCCCATGGCGGCTTCTCCTCTACATGGTGCGGAAGTGCACCTCTTTTACTAGTATACACTTTATTTATTATATGTCAATAGTACGGGCGGCCATTGCTGGCCGCCCTACAAAACCGTTAATTGTTTTACTTCCACTGCCTACCTGCCCTCCATTTCTTTTTGGGCTTGCGCTCCCGCGAATCGCGATGATCGTGACCATTGACGCGTTGCGGCGCCTCTTCATGGCCATGCTCAAGCCTCTGAGACTGTTTCGGCCTCTCTCGAACCGGAATAGTTGCGTTATCACCGTCGAGAACGACAAACCGGTTTGTGCCAGGCTCAAAGATTCCTTCGCGGCCACTCCTTCGTGCACGGTGAACCACACGTACCTGTCCATGGTACAGGTAGGATCTGCTTGTTGCGTCGTACTTCTCCTGCGGGGGTTCGTGTCTGCTTTCGACTTTTCGCTGCACCCACTCCTCACGTCTTGAATCCATCGGAACCTCTCCCTCTTAAACGATGCGAAAGTGCACCTCTAGATGAAGGTTGTACGGCATATCAGGGACCCCGTCAATATCTTCCGCGTACCCGGGCGCGGTGTGGTATAGTTTGAAACCTATGGATACACAAACCACGGCAGGCGTGAAAGTGACTGCGAAGGATTTTTTCCTCTGGGCAGGAGCGATGGTCGGGTTGTACTGGAGTGTCATCTCCTTTCTCGTTCTTATTTTCGAATACATCGATCGCGGGTTTCCTGACCTCGCGTTCGAGGGTTATGTAGATCCATATAGCGGCGGTATCCGCTTTGCCATGGCGAGCCTTATCGTACTCGTGCCTGCGACCGTGCTTCTCATGCGCCTTATCCGTACCGACATCGCGTCCGTGCCGGCGAAAGCAGATCTCTGGGTGCGCAAATGGGCGCTCATGCTGACCCTCTTTGTCGCGGGAGTAACGATCGTCATAGACCTGATCACGCTCATCAACACGTTCCTCGGAGGCGAGCTCACCACGCGATTCATCCTCAAGGTCCTCGTGGTACTCATGGTTGCCGCTCTCGCATTTCTCCACTTCTACGCTGACCTCAAGGGCTACTGGCGCGCATTCCCGGCTCGCGCAAAACTCGTGGGATATGCGTTCGGGCTTGTCGGCGTCGTTGCGGTCGTTGCCGGATTCTTCATCATCGGATCGCCTGCTGAAATGCGCCTCTCCCGGTTCGACGAGCAGAAGGTGAACGACCTTTCGAACATCCAGTGGCAGATCGTGAACTACTGGCAGCAGAAGGAAGCGCTTCCGGAGACGCTCGATGCGCTCAAGGATCCTATTTCCGGTTTTACGCTGCCCGTAGATCCCCAGACTGGCGACGCCTACGCGTACCGCGTCGTGAGCCCGCTCGCGTTTGAGCTGTGCGCCGACTTCAATCGCGCGACTGACGCTGCAAGCGACTCGCTCACGCGCCCCTACGATTCTCTGAACGAAAATTGGGCCCATGCGGCCGGCGAGACCTGCTTCACGCGCACGATCGACCCCGAACGCTACCCGCCGTACTCAAAATCGGTCCGATAAGCCATGGCGGCGCGGTATGACCATCAGGCCATAGAAACGGCCGCCCGCGCAAAGTGGGCGGAGCTGGATCTGTATCGCGCCGACCTCAAAGACGAGACGAGAGATCCGTACT
Source organism: uncultured Candidatus Saccharibacteria bacterium (assembly GCA_964455225.1). Lineage (GTDB taxonomy): Bacteria > Patescibacteriota > Minisyncoccia > Phycocordibacterales > Phycocordibacteraceae > C7867-001. The sequence goes on along the minus strand of CAYVUT010000003.1, from coordinate 9,787 downwards.
ACCTCCTTGTCGAGTTTCCGTATCCCTCGGGCGATCTTCACATCGGCCACTGGTACGCCTTTGCCGTAACCGATATCTACGCACGCATGCTGCGTGCGCAGGGGAAGAACGTCTTGTTCCCGATCGGCTTCGACGCGTTCGGTCTTCCTGCAGAAAACGCCGCTATCAAGCACGGTCTTGATCCGAAGGAGTGGACGTATAAGAACATCGAGCGCATGCGCACCCAGCTCCAGTCGATGGGACCGTCGTTCGACTGGTCGAAGGAGGTGATCGCGTGCGATCCGAGCTATTACAAGTGGACCCAGTGGCTTTTCGCGAAACTCTTTGAACACGGCCTTGCAGAGCGGCGCAATGCCTCGGTAAAGTGGTGCCCGAAAGATCAGACCGTGCTCGCGAACGAACAAGTCGTTGATGGCACCTGCGAACGTTGCGGTACGGCGGTTGAAGAGAAGTGGCTCACGCAGTGGTTCCTAAAGATTACCGACTATGCGGATCGTCTCCTTGCAGGTCTTGAGACTCTGCCCTGGCGTGAAGAGATAAAAGAGGCACAGCGCGCTTGGATAGGAAAGAGCGAGGGCGCGAAGATCGCCTTTCCGCTCATTGGTGGGCGTGATACGGATACGATCGACGTGTTCACGACCCGCCCAGACACGATCTTTGGCGCGACCTATCTGGTGCTTGCGCCTGAACATCCGGTCGTATCCTTCGCGCTTGAGCGTGCAGACGGTTCCGTATCGAACGCAGCAGAAGTACAGGCCTACCTTGAGGCGACCAAGAAGAAAACCGAACGCGAACGAAGCGAGAACAAAGAGAAAACCGGCGTGCGCCTCGAGGGGCTCCAGGCTCTTAATCCGGCAACCAAAGAGCCGATCCCGCTCTATGTGGCCGACTACGTGCTCGGCTCCTATGGCACCGGGGCGGTGATGGCGGTGCCTGCGCATGACGAGCGTGATTTTGCGTTCGCGCAAAAGATGAATCTCCCCATCGTGCATGTCATTGATCCGGTAACCGGGACCACGCAAGACAAACCGGCTCACAAGGAAAAGATCGTCGCGATCGTGGAGCATGGCGATGAAGTGCTTACGATCAACTGGAAACCCGAGCTCGGCGGACGCCTCACGATCGGCGGTACCGCGAACGCGGATGAGGCTCCTGAAACGACCGCGCTGCGCGAGATCAAGGAAGAGACCGGGTATACCGATCTCGAGCTTATGGCGACGGCGCAGGAAAAAGTGCACCATGAATATTTTGCCCACTCGAAGGGCAAAGCGACGATCGCCCACACGACGCTCCTTCATTTCCGCGCGCGCTCCCTCACACATGAGGAACCAATGCTCGAAACAGATGAGCAGGGGAAGTTTACGGTTGAGTGGATTTCGAAAGCACGCGCGCTCACGGAGATCAAAGACCCGCTTCATGCGTATGCGCTCGCGCGATTTTTGGCACCTGCTGCGTACACCGATGGAGGTGTCCTTGCACGTTCTGGCCCCTTCTCAGGTCGAAATGCTGAGGAGGCGAAATGGGAGATCGTGGCGGCAGTAGGAGGCGAACCAGCGACCAACTATCGGCTCCGGGACTGGCTCGTCTCGCGACAGCGCTACTGGGGATGCCCGATCCCCATCGTTTACGATCCAGAAGGAAAGCCGCACGCCGTCCCCTCAGAACACCTGCCTTGGCTTCTGCCCACGGATGTGAATTTCGCGCCAACAGGCGAATCGCCACTCGCTTCTTCAAAGGAACTCAAGGAACGCGTCGAGCGGATCTTCGGCGAAGGCTGGACGCCCGAATACGACACGCTCGACACCTTCGTGGATTCGTCCTGGTATTTTCTGCGCTATCTGGATTCCACCGACGAACACGACTTCTCAGACGCTAAGCGTATGAAAAAATGGCTCCCCGTGAACCGCTATTCCGGTGGGAGCGAGCACACAACGATGCACCTTCTCTACGCTCGCTTCTTTACGAAGGCGCTCTTCGATCTGGCGCTCGTTCCGATCGACGAACCGTTCACCGAACGCTTCAATCGTGGCCTCATTATGGGACCAGATGGCCAGAAGATGTCGAAATCAAAGGGGAACGTCGTAAATCCAGATGAATTCGTGAAAGAGTACGGAGCGGATGCGGTACGCGTATACCTTGCCTTCATCGGCCCATACAACGAACCCGGCAGCTACCCCTGGAATCTCGACGGTGTCGCCTCGATGCGGAAATTCCTCGAACGCGTCGCGCGGCTTTCAGAAAAAACTACGGGAGCAGAAGCCTCTACTGAGCTGCTTCAAGGTGCGGCTCGCACGAGCGCAAAAGTCCTTGAAGATGGCGATCGTTTTAAGTTCAACACGGGGGTTGCAGCACTCATGACCTTCCTCAATGAGCTGGAGCGGCTACCGGAAGTACCACGCACGATTTACGGAGAGTATCTGCGCATGCTCTCGCCCTTTGCACCTCATCTGACTGAATATCTCTGGGAAACGCTGGGACAGGAAGGGAGTATTCACCAAGCTCAGTGGCCGACCTATGACCCCAAGCTTCTTGCCGAAAGCGAAGTTGAGTTGCCCGTACAAGTGGCAGGGAAGCGTCGGGGCTCGGTCATGCTTCCTAAGGATGCGCCTCAAGAGACGGCGGTAGCGGCAGCGCGCGCGGTGCCGGCAGTTGAGGCTGCGCTCCTGGGCAAGGAGCCCTCGCGGGTCATTTACGTGCCCGGAAAGATCATCAACCTGGTACCGTAACCCCGCATTTGTTGACTATTTCCGGGCAATTTGGTATAAAGTACACCACACATTTATGACTAAGAAAACCAAGCGCGCTGGCTCTGCTCCCGCGAAACCGGTCTCGTTCAAATTCGATAGCGTCCAGCTGGTCAAGCGCCTCCTTGCTGGAGTACCGGAGCGCGCCCGCGACGTCTTGGTACGCCGGTTCGGCCTTGGTACCTCCTCCGAGCGCGAGACGCTTGAGGCTATCGGCGATCGATCCCACATCACGCGAGAACGTGTTCGTCAGATCGAGGCGGCAGGTCTTGAGGCAGTCCGCAATTCGCCTGCGTTTACCGACGCAGAGTCGGCTTTTGAGGAACTCCGGAAGCATATCGAGCGCATGGGCGGAATCGTGCATGAAGATGAGCTCCTCTCGACCCTTGGTGCCGATGAAAAGACGCGCAATCGTTTCCGTTTCCTCCTCGTCGTCGGCTCGGCATTCTTCCGTGAGCGCGAAACCGATGAATTCTACGCACGCTGGCACGTCGATCATGACACTGCAAAGAAGGTGCACGCTGCTCTGTCGAAGCTTTACGCATCACTTGGCGATAGCGACGTTCACGCTGAAGCAGATTTTCTCGATCGTTTTCTTGATGAGCTCAAAGAGGTGAACGACGCGTATCGCGATGAGGAGGTCCTGAAGCGTTGGCTCTCGCTTTCCAAAGGCATCGGCCGCAATCCGCTTGCCGAGTGGGGCAAAGTACACGCACCGGCGATTCGTACAAAGGGCATTCGCGACTATGCCTATCTCACGATCAAGCGCCACGGAAAACCGATGCACTTCTCCGAGGTGGCGAAAGCGATCGGTGCACTTTTCTCGAAAAAGGCCCATGTGGCAACAACGCACAACGAGCTCATCAAAGACCCGCGTTTTGTGCTGATCGGACGCGGTCTCTATGCGCTTGCTGAGTGGGGCTACGCGCCGGGAGTCGTGCGCGACGTTATTCGCGACGTTATCGCCGCAGAAGGTCCGCTCAAGAAGGAGGAGGTGATCGAACGTGTAAAAAAGGCGCGCCTCGTCAAAGATAATACGATCGTCGTGAATCTGAATGACTCGCGCTATTTCAAGCGCATGAAAGACGGTCGCTACGCGGCTGCATAAAGACTTCCCAAAGAAATCCCCGAGGCAACCGCTTCGGGGATTTTCACTTTCTTTCCCTGGTATAGTAGGAGCATGTTGCCATTTCATGACGCCATCGAGACGCTCCTCAAAGAAATCAAGGCGCGCACCGGATTTCATGTCGAAGCGCTCTCGGTGTTCATCTTCGGCTCCATCGTCCTGTTCATATCACTCGCACTTTTGCCAAGCCGGGTGTTGGGCGCGATCGATCTGGCGCTCTTCCTCTCGCCACTGTGGCTCCCGCCACTCGTTTTCTCCGTAGCTTGGGGGCAGTATCTCATCCTTATTCGCTCAGAGTTCATCCACAGCCAGCAGTACGTGCTGCTTGAGGTAAAGCCGCCACGCAGTCTTGAGAAAACGCCGCTCGCTATGGAAGCGGTTATCGCAGGTCTTCACTTCGCTCCTGGAGAGGGTAATTGGTACAAGAAATATGTCTTGGGCGGACTGCGCCCTTACTGGTCGCTCGAAATTGCATCGATCGGAGGCGAGGTGCATTTCTTTATCTGGACAAGAGCGGGTTTCAAGAAGGCGATCGAAGCGCAAATCTATGCTCAGTATCCTGGGGCGCAAGTGATCGAGGTGCCGGACTACACGCGCATGATCTCGGCGATACCGCCCGAATGGGATTCTTTCGGATGTGATTATCGTCATTCACGCGCGGACGCCGTACCCATCCGTACCTACGTGGACTACGGGCTCGACAGAACCCAAAAAGAACCAGAGCAAGTGGATCCGCTCGCGAACCTGGTCGAGTACCTGGGCTCGATGAGCGCCAATGAGCAGTTCTGGGTGCAGTTCATCATCCGCGTTCATAAGGGCGATAAATATCACAAAAAGAACGCCGATGGTAAGACGTATACCTGGAAAGACGACGCTAAGGATCATATTAAAAAACTGCGTGAGCTTGCTCGATTCAAGACGAAAGTGGTCGACCCGGTGACCGGCCAAGAGCGCGAGACCGAAGGATTCCCGCTCCAAAGCAAGGGACAGATGGAGCTCATTTCGAATATCGAACGGAACGTATCAAAACTCGGATTCGATGTCGGTATCCGTGCGATATATCTTGCAAAAAAGGGGCACTTCAATGGAGCGACAGTCTCCGGCCTGAGCGCGCTATTCAAGCAATTCAGCGCCGACGAGTACTACAACGACATCGCCTGGAATCCGACGCGCGGTCTCCTCAAGTTCGAGGACTATCCTTGGGAAATAAACGTTGCCGCACGTAAAGACAAGATGCGTCGCGAGTGGGTAGACGCCTTCCGGCGCCGGCAGTTCTTCTTCCCGCCCCATGACAACAACGACTACATGGTGATGAGCACTGAGGAGATCGCAACGCTATTCCACATCCCATCACGCGCAATCGAAACGCCGACCTTGCCGCGCATTGAATCCGCGACAAGCGAAGCGCCATCGAATCTGCCGACATAGCCGGAAAACAGCATGGCACGCAACCGCCTGACGCTTCTTCTTGCACTCTTCGTGACAACATGTGCGTACGCTGCCGCTCTTGTGTTCGTGCCGCCGGGCATAGCGCCGGCCGTCTCTGAGGTGCTCATAGAAACGGGTGAGTCGTCGCGTGAAGCGGTTCTTGAGTTTGAGACCCTTAGTTTTACACGACACCCGACTCTGCTCTACCTCCTCATACGCGCCGTAAGCGACGGATCGGGCATCCGAGCCGGACTCTATGGATTTGAGGAGCCCGAAAGCCTTTACGCGATTGCGAGACGGCTCGTCGAGGGCGACACGCGCATTCCAGATATAGAAATCACCTTTCCTGAGGGAGATTCCACGAGAGACATGGCTCGACGCATCGCACAGGTATCAGCATACGTGACGGAAGAAGAGTTCTGGGAACTCGCACGGCCGCACGAGGGATATTTGTTTCCCGATACCTACTATTTCGCCAAAGACACTGACGCAAATGCCATCATTTCTCACCTGCGTGAGACGTTCGATGTGCGCGTTCGTGAACTCCTGCCACAGATCGCATCATCAGGACACACGCTCCAAGAGATCGTGATCATGGCATCGCTTATCGAGAAAGAGACACGGACTCCTGAATCGCGAAGAACGGTTTCTGGCATCCTATGGAAACGCATTGGGCTCGGAATGCCGCTCCAAGTCGATGCGGTGTTCGGTTACATACACGATCGAGATACCTACTCGCCCTCGTTCGAGGAATTGCGCGTAGATTCACCCTACAACACCTACACCAATCGAGGACTGCCGCCTGGACCCATTGCTAATCCGGGCCTCGACTCAATTCTCGCAGCACTCAATCCGACGGAAACGCCGTATCTATACTATCTGACTGGACGAGATGGAAAGATGTGGTACGCGAAAACGTTCGAGGAGCATAAGACAAACCGTGCACGGTACCTTGATTGAAAGCCCGATCAAGCGTTAGATATCCCTATGAAGCTTACCGGTGCGCGCATATTCGTGGGTCTTTCAGGCGGCGTCGACTCAGCCGTTTCTGCAGCGCTCATGCAGCGAGCCGGTGCAGAGGTTACTGGCGTATTCATCAAAGGCTGGTACCCGCCGGGACTTCCGTGCACCTGGGCAGCCGATCGGCGTGACGCAATGCGGGTGGCAGCGCGCCTCGGCATACCGTTTTTGACGCTCGATGCGCGGGTCGAGTACAAGCAGGCAGTCATCGACTACCTGCTCGCAGAGTATCGAGCGGGTAGGACGCCAAACCCAGACATCATGTGCAACCGGGAAGTGAAGTTCGGCGCATTCTATCGCTTTGCCAAGGCATCGGGAGCGGATCTGATCGCCACGGGACACTACGCAAGAGGCGGTTATGATGCCGATGGCGCCCTGCTGCGCGCGGTCGATACTGCAAAAGATCAAAGCTATTTCTTATGGGCTGTGCCAAGACAGGTGCTCCGCGAAACCGCGTTTCCGGTTGGCGGATTCGTCAAAACCGAGGTTCGGGCTCTTGCTGCGCGCTACAAGGTGCCGGTCGCTGCAAAAAAAGACAGCCAGGGCATCTGTTTCCTCGGCACGATCTCTATAGAAGATTTCCTCAGGCAAGAGTTTGGCGTGACAGAGGGGAGGGCAATCGACGAATCCGGGAAGGAGGTCGGGGTACACGATGGCGCACTGTTCGCAACGCTTGGCGAGCGGGTCGCTCTTGCAGCTGCTTTGCCTGGTCCCTGGTTCGTACTTGCAAAACACATCGACTCAAACGAACTCGTGGTCGGACGTACACGCCTCTCAGTAGATCCATCGCATCGTTCAGTCCCATTTCATGACACGAATTGGTTTGAGCGTCCTTCGCAGGCGCGAGAAGCGCAAACGCGCTATCACGGTCCGCACATCCAGGGCCTAGTTTCGGGAGAAGCATTTATTCCGCAAGGAACGCTTCCCGAGCCCGCAGCAAGCGGCCAATCCATCGTTTTCTATGACGGGGATCGCGCTATTGGAGGTGGTATCATTGGCTAAACGTACTTACGTATGACTACGAGAAGAGTGGCGGGGGCTACAATCATCATACTGCTCGTGCTGATTCTAGGCTTTACGCTTTCCGTACCACGCATACAAGACGTGGCGGAGGAGAGCGAGACGCTCCGGACAGAGGAATCGGTAACGGTGCCAACGCTCACGCTCGAACGTTCCTATCGCCGTGGCACACACACGCTTACGGGTACCCTTCTCGTCGACACCTACTGCACCATGGTCACCACGGAGGCGGTAGTGACACCCGAAGACGTGTCGCCATCGGTTATCACGCTCAAGCTAGCGACAGAAGAGGTCGCGGGCGTCTGTTTGATGCTTGCGGAAGAGCGGTCATTCTCCGTGTCCATTGAGGCCCCGGAGGATTCTATGGTTGAGGTGTTTGTCAACGGCGAGTCTGTACCGTTACCCAAATCAGAATGAGTACCGCGCCACTCATCATCAAGGCTGACGGGAGCTCGGAACCATTTCATCCGGAACGGTTGAATGCGTCGCTCCGAAGGGCAGGTGCCCCTCCGCACGCAGCTGATCGCATCACTGAAGTCATTGCGGCGACGGTAGTGCCTGGAGCGCGCTCAAAGGAGATCTACGCTCGCGCATTCGCGCTCTTGCGCAAAGAGGGAAGACCGATAGCTGCCCGTTATGCGCTTCGCCGCGCGCTCTTCGAGTTCGGTCCTACCGGACATCCGTTCGAGGATTTCGTCTCGCATCTCTTTGTACATGAGGGCTGGCACGTGGAAACACGGAAGATCATCCAAGGGAAATGCGTACAGCATGAGGTGGATTTCTATGCAACGACCGCGAGCGAGTCGCTCGCGGCAGAACTCAAATACCATAATGATCCCGGTTACAAGACGGACGTGAAGACCGTGCTGTATGTTAAATCACGCTTTGACGACATCTTCTCGTGTGATCCGCACCTGCAGACCTGCCTCATTGATCGCGGACTCCTAGTGACTAACACGAAATTCACGAGCGAAGCAATCAAGTACGCGGAGTGTGCCGGAGTAAACCTTCTTGGCTGGCAGTACCCGGCAAAAGACAGCCTGTTCATGCGCATGAACCGGGCGCGCATCTATCCCATCACCACCCTCACGTCCCTCTCCCGGAGCGAGAAGCGGCTTCTCATTGAGCGGGGCATCATTGCGGTCGACATGCTGCGCGAGCGGAGAGGGGAGCTTGCCGCTCTCCGGCTCTCGCCAGCGAAAGTCGGTGCGCTCATTGCGGAAGCAGACGGACTACTTGCGTTACCGCACCCCTTTGAGGGATGATGGCCTATATGGGATCCCTATCACGCACCAGTATTTTTGTCGGAGGCTTCATGGCCGGATTCGTGCTTGCCGCTGCATGGTTCTTAACGCCCGACGCGTCTCAAATCCTTGAGAGCAAGACCGGGGCAGAGCCACGCGCAAACGCTGGTGAACGTACGCCCTACCGCACGTCAAGCGCACTCGTCTCAGTCGAAACACAGCAAGCCGGCGAAACGGTGCTGGTCGCCGCAGTCAATGTAGCTGCCCCGGGCGTCTGGGTCGCTGTGCAGGAAGTTGCGGGCAATGAGTTGGGGAATGTGCTTGGCGCTGCCCGGGCCCGCGAACCGGTCTCTAACCTTTCCATACCGCTCTTGCGCAAGACAGAGGCGGGCAAGACCTATGTGATCACCCTATACCGAGACGATGGTGATGGACTCTTCAGCACCGTGACCGATAGCGTGTATATCGATTTCGAATCGGGTGAACGCGTCGCCGTAGCGTTTAAGACTCTGCCCTAACATGGCCTCGTCTCGCGGATCGCGCAGCTGGTCGAGCACGTTCGACGCTTCATCAAAGGAGCCGTTTAAGATCAGTCGATCCAAGCTCGACCTGTTTTCCGAATGTCCACGCTGCGCATTCCTCGACCTCAAGCATGGCGTGAAGCGCCCATCAGGTCCCTCATTCACGCTCAACAATGCCGTCGACGAGCTTCTGAAACGCGAGTTCGATACCCACCGTGCCAACGGCACGACCCATCCGCTGATGAAGGCATACGGCCTTGATGCAGTACCGCTACGCGATGCACGGATGGATGAGTGGCGCGATGCGCTTCGTCGCGGCATCGGCTACCTTCATGCGCCGAGTAATATTTTCCTCCGAGGCGGCGTGGATGATATCTGGGTAACTCCGGAAGGAGAGCTTATCGTCGTTGATTACAAGGCAACGAGCAAGAAAGTCGGCCCCTCGACCGAGGACGACCTCTACGATTCCTACAAGCGCCAGATGGAGATCTATCAGTGGCTCTTCAGGCAGAACGACTTTTCGGTGTCGCCAGTTGGGTATTTCGTGTACGTGAACGGCAAATCGGACGCGAAAGCCTTCGACGCCAAGCTCGAGTTCGACATCAACCTCATTCCCTATACCGGTTCCGATGCCTGGATCGATCCGGCACTCATGCGCCTTAAGGAAATGCTTTTGAGCGATGA
>CAYVUT010000002.1:0-44758 GCA_964455225.1 uncultured Candidatus Saccharibacteria bacterium | reverse complement strand
TTAGAGGGCTCTCCGGTCTCTTCTCCCACTTTCACCATGGCGATCATAATACCTGGAATCTCTGGGTGCCGGTCGAGTGCTGCCGAGATCGGCGAGCCGCCCTTCACCTCATCTTTCACCTGATTGAGGATCTTCGCATACACTTCATTCCCCACGACAGATGCGGTGATATCGAGTGCCTCGATCGCAGGAACACCCGAGATGATCATGGTCGAAAAGTTGTCGGAGATGCGCGCCAGGTACAGCTTCGAGTAGAGGTCGCCGACGTACGGGACGGAGAGCTTCAGCTGGTCGAGCACGAGACCGCCCCGCTCGGTCTGTGCGAGCCTCCAAGTGTAGATGCCAAACGCGATGAGCGCAAGGATGATGAAGATGCCGTAGTTGACGAGGAAGCTCGAGAGTCCGATCACGATCTTCGTGTAGATCGGAATCTCCTGTCCAGACTCGGTAAGGATGGCGGTGATCTTGGGAATGACGAGCGCGAGCATGAGCGCCATCACCGCCACGAATACGCAGATGACGAAGATCGGATAGATAAGCGCATTCTCGGCTTTCGATGCCACGTCATACGAGCGATCCAAATAGTCCGCAAGGTATCCGAACGTCTCAGAAAGCTTACCGGACTCTTCACCTGCGCGGACCATGTTCACATAAAACAGGGAGAACGCTTTCGGATGCTTGCCGAGCGCTTTGCTGATGGGGCTGCCGCCCTGCAGGTCATCCGCGACCTCAGTAAGAATGTGCGAGAGATTACGATTATCTACCTCGGCAGCGAGGAGGCGGAAGATGCGAAGCGCAGAAACCTGTGCCTCAAACAAGGTCGCAATCTGGCGAGAAAGGATGACGATGTCTTTGTTGGGGATGCGGTTGAAAAACGGGATCTGGAGTTGGAACTTCGATGCCGCATCAGCGGTCTCTATCCGGGAAATGATGAGATTTCGACGCTGGAGCGCAGAGACCGCAACGTCTTGCGAAAGCGCCTCGATGGTTCCCTCGCGCTCGTGTCCGTCCTGGTCGATCGCGTGATAGGTAAATAGCATAGTGGATTAGAGATAGCGCTCGAACGTCTTTGCGTCCATCGCATGCTCATACGCATGTTCGACGGTCACCTCGCCGCGACGCACCAGTTCGGCAAGCGAACGGTCCATGTCGATCATACCTTCCTGGGACGAGGTCTGGATGACCGCAGAGATCTCATGAGTCTGCGCCTCGCGTATGAGATTCGAGACCGCGTTGTTATTGATGAGCAGCTCGTAGGCCGGAACGAGTCCGCCCGAGATGCGCGGAATGAGCCGCTGCGAGAAGATGCCCGCGAGAGAACCTGCAAGCTGCACACGCACCTGCGCCTGCTGGCTCGCGGGGAACATGTCGATGATGCGGTCGATGGTCTGCGCCGCATTGTTCGTGTGAAGCGTGGACAAGACAAGGTGGCCGGTTTCCGCTGCTGTCACGGCGGATGAGATGGTCTCGTAGTCGCGCATCTCCCCCACCATGATGACGTCCACGTCTTCGCGGAAGGCTGACTGGAGGGCGGTGTGGAAATCGGGCGTGTCGATATGCACCTCGCGCTGATGGATGAGGGATTTCTGCGGCTCGAAGAGGTATTCGATCGGATCTTCGATCGTCACGATATGCTCGGCACGGGTGTTGTTGATACGATCGATCATTGCCGCAAGCGTGGTCGATTTTCCTTGTCCCACCGGACCGACACAGAGAAAGAATCCCTGCTCGCGCTGCGTGAACACTTCGAGTATCGAGGGGAGATTGAGATCGGCGAAGCCTCTGATATCGCGCGAGATGAGGCGCATGGCAACCGCGACAGTACCCTGCACGCGGTAGCCGTTGATGCGGAATCGCGCATCCTTGTTGTGCTGATAGGAAAAGTCGATGGATTGCTGCTTTTCAAAAATCTCCCATCGTGCTTCCGGAACAACACTCCGAAGCATGCGCTCAGTATCTTCTGCGGTGAGCTGCTTCACCGAGTCGATCGGGAGAAGACGGCTTGCTACCCGGATAATCGGGTGCTGTCCGGAAGACAGATGGAGGTCTGAACCACCTTGGGCAATGACGAGATCAAGGAGCGATACGAGGTTTGGGTCAATCATGCGTTTTTTGGTGCACCGTTTTCAATAATACGCACGGTTTCGGCAAGAACCTCGGAAGGTATCGCCGATGCCTTGACGATGTAGCCATCAACACCGAGCGAACGCGCCTTCTCGATGTCTGACTCCTGCCCCTGATTCGTCAGCATGATGATCCGACTCCCCTTCGCAAGACGCTCTTTTCGTATGGTCTCAAGTGTCGCAAATCCGTCCATGCCCGGCATGATGACATCAAGGAGGAGCGCGTCCGGATCGGGATCGCCCTTCCGAAGCGCCGCAAGCAAATCCTCTCCTCCGAAGAAGGAGGTGGTGGTATGTCCGGCGGTCTTGAACTTCACCGCGTATAGATCGATGAGGAAGCGGTCGTCGTCAGTAAGGTAGATGCGATAGGCCATACAGTGATTGTACTACGCTCCGCTATCGGTCAACGTTCTTCTTCGGGGAAAAGTCCTTCGCCGAGCGTGTTGATTTCCGTGAACGGAATCTCGCCCTCAAGCGCACGCACGATGGCATCTTCTTGAATGGTCAGCATGCCCTCTGCACGCGCCGCCTGATAGAGCTTCTCTTCGATCGGCTCCGTAAGGATGGTCTTTTCTATCTTCGGCGTAATCTCCAAGACCTCGAACACGCCGAGGCGTCCGCGCACGCCGTTCGGACACTCTTCTGTCGGTGTCGCACGATAGAAGTTCTTAAAGGGTGGCAACTTCTTTCGTTTCTCTTCCGGGAGCGTCGCAAACTGTCGCTCAAGCAGTGCGCGCATGCTCTCACTCACCGGCACCGCCTTTCCGGCGCCAGGACACAACCGTCGTACGAGACGCTGGCCGATGACCGCGATCAGGGTCGGCGCGATGAGGTAGGGGTCGACGCCCATATCGATGAGGCGCGGGATCGCGCCGGTTGCAGTGTTGGTGTGGATCGTCGAAAAGACCAGGTGGCCGGTGAGCGCTGCCTGGATAGCGAGCGCCGCCGTCTCCTTGTCGCGTATCTCGCCCACCATGATCACGTCTGGGTCCTGACGGAGGATGGAGCGCAGTCCCGAGGCGAACGTGTAGCCGATTTCCGGCTTCACCTGGCTTTGAGACACCCCAGGGACCCGATACTCGATCGGATCTTCAAGCGACACGACGTTCGCCGTCTCCCGGTCGAGTTCGGACAACATGGCAAAGAGCGTCGTCGATTTTCCGGAACCAGTGGGTCCAGCGATAAGCACGATGCCGTACGGAGCTTTGATAAATTCGCGCACCATGTCGAGGTATTTCTCGCGAAGCCCGACTGACTCCAGAGTCGCCGTGGTCTGCGATTGATCGAGAATACGCATCACCACCTTCTCGCCATATTCAGTCGGGAATGTTGAGACACGGAAATCGATACGCCGCTTCTCTACCATTGCTGAGAATCGACCGTCCTGAGGCTTGCGCTTCTCATCGAGCCGCAACTGCGAAAGGATCTTGATACGCGCAACGACCGCGTCATGTACTTTCACGGGAAGCTCGATGGAGGTATGAAGCGACCCGTCGACGCGAAAACGCACGCGCGTCTTAGTGGGCGACGGTTCGACATGGATGTCGGATGCCTTCCCTTCGATCGCGTAGCGCAGGATGGTCGAAACGATCTTCGTGACCGGTGCATCTTCCTTAAGCGTCTCCGAACGACCCACGAGATCGAGCGTCTCATCCTCAGGAAGTCCGGTTGCTATTGGTTTTGATTGGCCCGATCCAGCTGACACTGGAGCAGTCACTGCGGTCTCAAATTCTGAAAGTGCCTTCCCCACTTCTCCTGAGAGGTTCTGATACGACTCAAGTACGCGATCAAAATCTTCTTTGGTGATGAGCATCACCTTGTACGGCAAGCCGATTTTCCCACTGATGAACTGGAGCGCATCCATCGCCTCGATGTTGTCAGGATCGACGATACCGATCTCAAGCGCGCCATCGACCGCAGCGAGCGGTACGAATCCGTAGTGCTTCGCGGATTCAAACGGAATGTAGGAAAGCACGTCATGCTCGACCGGGGGATCAGGCAGCACGCGGCCCGGTATCCCGTAGTCGCTTGCCACCGCAGCAAGCGCATCCTCAAGCGCGATGCCGCGGTTTTTAAGCGCCTCTCTGAGCGTCTGTTTCTTCGCGATATCAGCTTCTACGGCCGCGCGATCGCTCGGTGAAAGAATCTTTTTGTCAGTGAGGGTCGCAAGAAAGTTCATCGTCGCATGTATCAGTATACCCGAGCGCCCGCTCACCGTGCACTACAAAACTACTGGGCCGTAGCAGGTATCGGCGCAAACGTGAACGGGTCGGTGTGTCCTACCGACTCAGGCGCAAGCGGCGTGGTGAGGTCGGTAAGCGCCGTGAAGCGCGGGTTATTGAAAACTGTTGTGTCGAACCGAATCGAGAGCTCACTCGTGAGCTCAAGGAACCGAGTCTCGAGCGGTGCCGTGAATGAGAGCGGTTCAAGTGATGGATCTTCCTCTTGTGACCCAGATAGGAAATACCACCCTAGACCAAGGGCAACTACTACTGCCGCGATGATGAACTTGAGATTGTCGAGTGTAAATTTCATGGTATCAGCGAAGCCAGTAGAGACGTGCGGTCATCTGATAAGAATAGACATTTGTATCGGACGCATCGACCGCAAGTTCGATAATGTCTAATAGGCGCTCACTTCGTTCAATCTGCGCCAGGAAACTCTTGAATGCCTCATATGTTCCCTTGCCGGAGAGCGAGAGGTTGACTGAAGCCACCGGTTCCTGGTTCGCCACCTCTTCTTCGCTCGCCTGTTCAGCACTCTCCTGCGATACATCGATCGAAGCAAGAGCGATGCCCGAACTTCGTGCAAGCGCATCAAGATCGAGGATGGTCCGCACATTGTTCACGGAATCCGGAAGGATGCGCTCAAGTCGCGCAAGCGCCTCTGGATCCATAGCGGCACGCTCTGCCTCAAGCTCGTTGGCGCGCGCACGGTAATCTGCAGCGGCCGCAAGCGCCTGCTCGTTCGAAGCTATCGCGCTTCGATGCTCTGCAACCGAGCCCTCGTAAATCAGCTTCGTGTAGCCGAAGAAGATAACGAGCGAAAGCAGGATCGCGAGTACGGGAAGGAGTCGGCTTCTCATGGCGTAGTGATATTACCCTCTTCTGTCGATACGTTCTCTGGCGCTGGCGCGAGAACAGAGAAGGCAACGAGTTCCGGATCGAGCACGGCGGTGAGCGAGAATGCGATGCCCTTACCCTCGACCACGCTTATGCCAGAAAAAATGGCGTTCTTGATGCGACCATCCTGAGCAAATGCATCAGAGGTTGCCGCAAGCGCATTGAATGTCTGTGCAACACCCGATGCGGAAAGGACCGTACGCCCATCATCTTCAGTGACGATCCGAAGTTTTGTGAAACGCACGTTCGTCGGGAGCGATGTCTCAAGCGCGGCAAAGAAACGCGAGAGGACGATGTGTTCGTTCAGTAACGTCTCCGCAGAGAGCAGCCGGTCACGCAATCGCACGATCGCGCTTACAGTCTGAGGATCAAGCGCACGTGCTGCCTGCTGTAACTCTTCGTCTGTCTGCACGCGCTTAGCAGCCAGGAAACGTTCGTAACCGAATACTGCAACCGCAGAGAATGCGGCGAGCGCAAAGACGAAGTAGGCGAAGAAACCGAAGGCGCCCGCGAAGTCCCCCGCTGGACGACGCGCCTCGGGTCCCGTGTGCGGAACGAATGAGGTGGGAATGGTTGGAGGGACAGCCATGGAAAGTTCCTGATTTCCTTTTCAGTATACGACGTGCGCACGATGCGTACAGGATTCTCCTGTGCACAACTTTGGAAATACACGCTTTCTTTTTATGCCTCGTCGAGTTTGCGGAGCGCGAGTCCGACGGCGACAGCGAATTCAGGACCGATCTCTTGGAGCACGGGGCGCATGAATGCGGGCGCCTCCGTCTTTGCAAACGGATCAGCAACACGGACAGGAATCGAGAATGCCTGCTGTGCGTGCGTACCGAGCTCTTTGGTCACGCCACCCCCTCCAGTGAGCACGATCTCAGTGATGGTGCGCTCGTGGGCTGTCTCGTACTGCAAAATGACGCGGCGCGCCTCGGAGAAGATGCGCTCGAATACGAGCTCGAGCGATCCGCGCTGTCCGCCAGACTCTTCGAATCCAGCCTGTTTCTTGAGAGCCTCGGCTCGGGCGATAGGAAGATTCCCTGCAGCGGCGATCGCACGCGTGATGTCCTGGCTTCCGGTCGTGATCGAGTGCGAGATCTGCACGACGCCATGCTCGACGATATACACCTTCGTCGTTGCTGCGCCGATATCAAGCACCATTGCCGGCTTCACCGGGTCAAGCGCAGCCGCGCGGATGGTACTGAATATCTCTATCTCATAGAAGCTTGCCGTGAGTCCTGCGCCGGTCACCGCCTGCTGCAGAAGCGTAAGCTCGTCGTTATGGACGGCAACGAGAAGCACGTCAACCGTCTGTTGTTCATCCTTCTTCGCCTCTCCCGCACCCTTGGATTCGCTTTCGGGAACGATGAACCAGTCAAGCTGCACTTCGGAAAGCGGTATCGGGACGTATTTACGCGCTTCAAGCTCGATGATCGTCTTCTGCTCTTCGGCATTATCGCGCTTAGGCAAGCGCACGAGCGTGAGAAGCGAGCGTGCGAACGGAATCGAAACGCCTGCGGCCGTCGTAGTGATCTTCGCTTCGCGAATAAGGTCTTTGAGCGTAAGCGCGATCTGCTCTGCGGGCAGATTCGTCGCCTGCCCGACCGCCGCACCGCCGTAAGGGCCGAGCGCGAGCTCGCCATACGTCTCAAGGATCGCCTTTCCCTTCTCCCGCCGCAGCTGTACTACCTTGAGCGATGAGGAGCCAATGTCGACTCCGAGCACGCTTCGTTCTTTTTTCTGAAAAAGACTATCGAAGAATGACATGCGGTCATAGTACCATACGCGCATGCGTCTTTCGTTTCTCGATTTCCTCTTTCCGACGCGCGGCGACGAACGTATAGCAAAGAACGTCTCTGTTGATGAATTTCTATCGCTTCTTTCGCCAACACTCTCCCCCTACACAGACCCAGGAACGACTGCGCTCCTTCCGTTTCGCCATGCACAGGTACGCTCCGTCATACATGAAGCCAAGTACCACGGGACGGATGAGTCGTTCGCGCTCTTAGCAGAAACGCTCTCCACCTATCTGAACGATTCGGACGAACCGCTTACGCACGCAGTCCTCATACCAGTTCCCATCGGGACACGACGCTTCCGAGAGCGCGGATACAATCAGGCCGAGGAGCTCGCGCGGCGCGCCGGAACCAAGCTCAGCATCGCCATCGAGGCGCATGCGCTCAGGCGAACCCGGGAAACGGATTCGCAGATCTCACTTGCACGTGAAGCACGGCGTACGAATATGCGGGGCGCATTCTGCGCGGCAGGCCCGCGCTCGCCTCACGCGCTCCATATCGTGATCGATGACGTCACTACGACCGGCGCAACCATGCAAGCAGCCATCGACGCGCTCCGCGCAGCCGGAGCCGTTCATATTCTTCCTATCGCGCTCGCGCATTAAGTTTGATAAAGTCCTTGGTACTGGATGGGTCGCATAGAGGCCTAGTGCGGCGGGTTGCTAACTCGCTATACGGCGTAATAACCGTATCGAGGGTTCGAATCCCTCCCCATCCGCAAAATAATGAGCTGGGGACGAAAGTCCCCGGCGATTATATTTTGCGCGATGGGGAGGGATTCGAAAGGCGCAGGTTGTTTTGTCAGCAGACAAAACAACCGAGCCGGGGTCGCGAAAATCTGCGAGCGGCGGCGAGCAGATTATTTGTGACCGAATCCCCCGTATCTCCTCCATACAAAAACCGGCGCCAAGGCGCCGGTTTTTGCGTTCGAACGAAACGTGGGAAAACGGATCTTACATCTTCTGAGACATGCCCATCCCTGAAGACATCGCACCGGATTCGCACATCTTGCAGTCACCCTTGTGGGTAACGAGCAGAGCGACTGCAGAGAGACCGACGAGGATATAAACGATTCGCTCAACGATCGGCCACGAACCGACGATCATATTAACGACGTTCCAGTCGCCAAGACCGACGAGTCCCCAGTTAAGACCGCCGACGACGACGAGAACAAACGAAACCATGTGTAGTGCTTTCATGCGCTTGAAAGATGGGTAAATTACGGCGCGGCCGCGCCGCACCATAAGTATGTACCCGTTCTCTCCAGCTATGGAGGTGCCCTGTGCATATCTTTTTCTTCGGTATACCCCGTAGTGAAGCTGAGCTCTACTACGGGGTATACTGACCCACATGAACGATTCGCTCTATATATTCGTCGATCAGGTGCTCCCTCTTCTCGTGCGCGACCCGCAATTCGTCACGCTCGTGGCTCTCGGCCTTCTCACCTTCGTGGGTGGCGTAGCATACATTTTCTCCCTGCTGCGCACTAAGCGGTTCTATATCGTCCGTCACGGCCGAACGATCCTAAATGCGAAGCGTATACGCCAAGGGGCTGAGGGCGGCCTTGATGAAGCAGGCAAACGACAGGCGCGTGCCGCGGGCACTTACCTGCGAGGCGCGCGCATAGAACGAATCGTCGCGAGCCCGTATGAGCGCACGCGCGAGACTGCCGCCATCATCGACTCGTATCTGGGCGTATCGATCTCCTACTCCCCGCTCCTTGCCGAGCGCCGGAATCCGTCCGAGATCATCGGCAAATCCGCCGAGGACAGGACGGTTGAAGAGATCGTCGACCAGATGGACCTTTCCTATCACGACGACACCTACCGCTATTCCGACGAAGAGAATTTTTCGGATCTGAAGACGCGTGCACGGAAGTGCCTGGCATTTCTTGGCGGCGTACGCGGGAGAAACATTTGCGTCGTGACACACAGCATCTTCCTCAAGATGCTCCTCTCGTACTTACTGTATCGAGAAGACCTGCATGCCCCCGATTATGTGAAGCTTGCGTTTTTCAACCCTGCCGACAATGGCGGCATCACCATCTGTGAATACCGCCCCTGGAAACGCTGGCTCTCAAGAACGCACGGCTGGTCGATCGTCGCATTCAACGAAGTGCCGACCGAATAAAAAACCGCCGACGCGTATCGCGTCGGCGGTTTTTTATTGTGCTCCTTAAAAATCCATTCCTCCGCCCATGCCGCCCGCCGAGGCCTCCTTCTTCGGCTCCGGGATATCAGCGACTGCCGCCTCGGTCGTGAGAAGGATTGCCGCTGCCGACACCGCATTCTCAACCGCCATACGCGGCATCTTTGCAGGATCAACGATACCCGCAGCAAGCATGTCCTCGACGATTTCGTCTTTGACCGCGTCGTAGCCGGCATGCGCTTTCCCCGCCTGCACCTTGGAGACGATCACAGCCGCATCATCCTTGCCCGCATTTCGTGCGATCTGCGAGAGCGGCATCTCGAGTGCCGCAACCACGATCTCGAATCCTGCCTTCTCGTCAGCCGTGAGCTTGGCGCTCTGCGACACGATCTTCTTCGCCACTTTTGCAAGCGCGGTACCGCCGCCAGGGACGATACCCTCTTCGATCGAAGCCTTGGTCGCTTTCACCGCATCGTCGATCTTGTCCTTGAGGTATTTCATCTCGGTCTCCGTCGCCGCACCGACTGAGATCACCGCGACGCCGCCGGAGAGCTTCGCGATGCGCTCTGCAAACTTCTCCTTGTCGAACTTCGAGTCGGTATTCTCCGCCTGCGCCTTAAGTTGTGCGATGCGCGTCTCAAGATCCGCCTTCTTGCCCTTGCCGCCCACGATCGTGGTCGAGTCTTTGGTTGCCACCACCTTGGAAGCTTTCCCGAGCATCGAGAGCGTCGCGTTCTCGAACTTGATGCCAAGATCATCCGAGATGACTTGTCCGCCAACGACCGTGGCGATATCGCCCAACATGTCCTTCTTGCGATCGCCGTAGCCTGGCGCCTTCACCGCAAGCACGCTGAAGGTTCCCTTCAAGCGGTTCACGACGAACGTCGTGAGCGCATCGCCCTCCACGTCGTCTGCAATGATGACGAGCTCCCGCTTTCCCGACTGTGCAACCTTCTCCAGGACCGGCAGCACATCCTGGATGTTGGAAATCTTCTTGTCCGTGATGAGGATGAGCGCATCCTTCATTTCTGCCTCCATGCGCTCCGGATTCGTCACCATGTATGCAGAGACGTAGCCCTTGTCGGTCTGAAGACCTTCCACCACTTCGTAAGAAAGCTCGAGACCCTGTGACTCCTCAACCGTCACGACGCCGTTCTGGCCCACAGCCTCAACCGCTTCCGCGATGATGGCACCGAGCTTTTCCGACTCAGCCGAAATCGTCGCAACCTGCTTCACCTCGCTCTTTCCCGCAACCGGCTTCGCCATCTTCTTGAGCTCGGCGATCGCAGCATCCTTTGCCTTCTCCATGCCTGTGCGGATCATCATCGCGTTCGCGCCTTTCATCACGCGCTCAAGCCCCTCGCTGACGAGCGCTTCAAGGAGCACTACCGAGGTGGTCGTGCCGTCGCCCGCCGTATCGTTCGTCTTCGATGCGACCTCTTTCACGATCTCTGCGCCCATGTTCTCGAACTTATCTTTGAGCGAGATCTCTTTTGCGATCGAGACGCCGTCGTTGGTGATGCGCGGGCCGCCGTAGCTTTTCTCAAGCACGACGTTCCTGCCGCGCGGGCCAAGGGTGACCTTCACCGCGTGTGCTGCCTGGAACACGCCCGAGGCGATCTTCTTGCGTGCTTCTTCGGAAAAAAGGATTTGTTTTGCCATGGAGAGCAGTTAGTAGTTTATAGCTGATAGTTTTAGCTAGCCCAAAATTCCGAGGATAGAAGATTCGGAAAGGATGTAATACTCTTCGCCGTCGATTTTGACCTCGTCGTAGCCGTACTTCGAGAAAAGGACGTGCTGCCCGACCTTCACCTCAAGCGGCACGCGCTTTCCGTCATCTATCTTGCCCTCACCCACTGCGACGACCTTGCCCTTCATCGGCTTCTCTTTGTCCGCCGATTCCGGGATGATGATGCCCGACGGAAGCATCTTCTCCTCTTTCGATTCCGGCTTCACGACCACTCGGTCGCCAAGCGGCTTGATAGAAAAAGTCTTTTCTGATTTCGCCATGGTGAAAATAAATTAGTGCTTCCGCACTATAACTGAACGCGCGCCCTTGCGACACTTGACAAAGCTATATTTATGCTATAAACTGTACGTTGGTATGCATTCCGCCCCTTGGGGCATGTAGTTCTTCACAAGGAGAGAGTTATGTTCAAAAAAGCCTTTACGACCATTCTGGTCGCGCTCACCCTGCCCCTCGCTGCCGCGTGCAGCAAGGACAGCCGGCATCGAAACAACAGTGGCGGATCCGCAACCCCGACCCCAACACCCACGGCAACTGCGACACCCACACCGGGCCCGACGCCGGTGCCGACGGCAACGCCGACACCTGGTGCCACCGCGACTCCGACGCCCACACCGAGCCCCAGCAAGACGATTTCGATCGTGAATTGCTGGATCCAGGACCTCATCAGCGTCATCTCAGCAGAAGCTGGCTACACCGCGCTTGGCTGCTACCTCGAGTACGCGAACGGCGCGACCGTCTCTGACCTGCTCGCGATCCAGGGCGGTAACGACCTGGACCGCGACAATGCAGTCGGTGCGACCACCCAGGCATTTCCGAACCCCCGGGGCGGTGGCAGCATCCCCCCGCCGGTCATGGAAGACGTCATGGATACGGTCGTGGGGCGCGTGCTCATTCGCGGCTATCGCGCGCAAAGCGATACCACCGAGTGCTCGCTCAACGCGGCGCAAACCAGCGGAGGCATCACGAAAGTGACGCTCGACACGAGCCAATGCACCGCACTCACCTACTTCGAGGTGCAGCTCGAGTGCCCGGGACCGAAGAAGTCCTACCTCACGTTCGTGAAGGGTGAGAACTTCGGCCGCCCCTCGGAGGTGCGCAACGGCGTGACATTGGTCAACAACATGGCCAATGCTCGCATCGTCGAGTGCCAAGCGAAGTCCGCGAAGCGTCTGTCGCCCTGGTCGAAGACGAAGCACTATCACGACCAGGCACGTACGACCTATAACTGGGTCTACACGAACTGGGACGATTTGTCGCTGTCGTACACCGACCCGGAAATCTATCCCGAGAACGCCGCCAACTGACTCTCCCTGTTGTTCCTTGACCCGCGCCGCAAGCTTTGCTTGCGGCGCTTTTCTTTTCCCCACAATCATAAAAAGCACAGGGCAACGGTGATGCTTGCGTACGCCGAAGACGAGCGCGGCGCATGCGTGCAGCCTTGCGGAGCTGACACGCATGCGCCGCAAGGCTCGCGAGGTGTTTAGCAAGCGCACTGTTGCCCTGTGCCCCACCACACTCCTTGCACCCACCTCCCCTTCCGTGCTATCGTTCCCCGTACAGTTATGGAGGCACTCGTATCGGCATTGCCATACGCGGAAATCATCCTCTCGATCCTCCTCATCGTCGGCATCGTGCTTCAACAGCGCGGCGCGACCTTGGGTGGAGCCTTTGGAGGCGACAATTTCGCGTCTACGTTCTATAAGCGCAGAGGCGCTGAGAAATTCCTATTCAACGCGACAGTGGTGGTCGCGATTCTCCTCGTCGTAGCGGCTATAGCAAACTTCCTTCTGTCCGGGGTGTAATCGCGCAGTTGGTCCGCCGGATTTCCGGCGGCAGCGCGTACGCCTCGCACCTTATTCGTCTACATGCTTACTGATTCCCATTCCGATACTCAGTCTGTAGCAGAAACACGGTCTCCCTGGTGGAAGACGCTCGTGCGCCAGCGCACCAGCAAGGCCTTGTCGCGTCTCGAACATTACTTCGAGACCCTTTCACCTGGCGATACGTTCATCGCCTATGCGCTGTTTGGCGTGGTCGCCTTAACCGGTCTCGTGAGCGTATTCGCGCTTGAGCGTTCCCTGCTCGTCGAAGTTCCGGTTCATGGCGGATCCCTCGTTGAGGGCGTGCTCGGAAGTCCTCGGTTCGTAAACCCGCTTCTTGCGATTACCGACGCGGACCGCGATCTCGCCGCACTCACCTACGCCGGACTTCTCGGCCTTGCAGGCGACGGGACGCTCCGACCCGTGCTTGCCGAGAGCTACACCGTTTCCGAAGATGGACGAGAGTACACCGTCACGCTTCGCGCAGATGCGCGCTTCTCAGACGAGACACCGGTTACGGCACAGGACGTTGCATTCACGGTCACGAAAGCGCAGGATCCAACCCTCAAGAGCCCCGTCTATGCGGACTGGGCCGGTGTCACCGTCGAAGCGGTTGATGCGCGCACGGTGCGCTTTACGCTCGCAAAACCGTATGCGCCATTCGTGGAGAATCTCACGCTTGGCATCCTCCCTGCCCGACTCTGGGGTGGCATCGGGAGCGAGGAGTTCCCGTTCTCGCGACTACAGACCGAGCCGGTCGGCGCAGGTCCCTACACGGTCTCCCGCGTGGAACGAGATGCGAGCGGACTCATCACCTCGTACACGCTCCGGAGCAATCCCGAGTATGCGCTTGGCGAACCATATCTCGATCGCATCAAGCTTATCTTCTTCCCCCGCCTTGAGGATCTGGCGGCCGCACTCAAGAAAGGTGCGATCGAAAGCGCCTATGGCGTCCCTGGGATGGGATCGCTCGAGACTTCGTACGCGCGCATATTCGGGATCTTCTTCAACTCGAACCAGACGCAGATCCTCACGCGCATAGAGGTGCGCAAGGCGCTCTCGCTCGCCGTGCACCGGACCGCGATCGTCGAAGAATCGCTCGGTGGATACGCCGCTCCCATCATGGGACCGGTGCCACCCGGTTCAGGAATCATCGATACACCCGTGCCCGGAAGCGAGAACCCGACCGCCGATGCCGCTGCGGTACTCACCCGCGCGGGATGGGAGTACGACAGCGAAGCGCGGGCATGGAAAAACGGCAAGCTCACCATCGAACCGCTCACCATCAAGACTTCGAATGTGCCTGAGCTCAAGGCTATCGCCGCCGCAGTCAAAGGCGACTGGGAGCGGCTCGGCATCCCCACTGATATCGAGCTCTACGAACCCGGCGACTTGAGCCAGAACGTGATCCGCCCTCGAAAGTACAGCGCGCTGTTGTTCGGCATGGTGATCGATGGCGACCAGGACCTCTACGCCTTCTGGCACTCCCAGGAACGCAACGACCCCGGCCTTAACATCGCGCTCTACGTGAATAAGACGGTTGACGATCTCTTGGAAGAAGCTCGCAAGGAGAGCGACCCGGAAAAGCGTCTCGCTATCCTGCAGAAGATCAACGACACGATCGCAGGCGAGTATCCAGCCGTGTTCATCGAGTCGCCTGATTTCGTGTACACGGTTCCGGAGACGCTCTCCGGTGTCGCTCTTCCGCAGATCGCGACGCCGAGGGATCGTTTCGCCGGAGTCGAGTCGTGGTACCGGAAAACCGAAAAGGTGTGGCCGATCTTTACACGATCAGGAGTCACGAGTCAGTAGTCATGCAGCAATGACTGTTTACTCATGCCTCTTGGTATGCAGTTACTAAAAACTATTCACTAATCACTACAACTATATGAATCAAGCACCTGTTCCAGCACCAGCGCCTGCGCCGCGTCCCTACACGCCGCAGCCCGCCCCTGGCCGCTTCGACCGTGGCCCACGGAGAAATGGTCCCCCGCGCCCGGGCGGCGCGGGCCGTCCTCCGCGAGGCGGTCGTGGAGACCGTGGCGGACGCCCGGGCGGCGTACGTCGTCGCATCGAGCGCATGCTCCGCCGACCGAATGCGACCCCCTCCCGCGGCCCTCGCCTCGCAGACTACTTCCCCGAGCCCGCAGGACCTGACACGCTCCGCGTCGTCCCTCTGGGCGGCGTCGAGGAAGTCGGCCGTAACATGGTCGCGATCGAGGTCGGCGCAACGGGCGATATTTTCGTCATGGACGCAGGCTTCCAGTTCGTCTCTGAAGACGGCGGCCCGGGAGTCGACTACCTCCTCCCCAACACCAAATACCTTGAAAAGAATATGGATCGCGTACGCGCGGTCATCATTACCCACGGCCACCTCGACCACATCGGCGGCATTCCGTTCGTACTGCCGCGCTTTGGCACGCCTCCCATCTACACCCAGGAGCTCACGGCCATCATGATCCGCAGACGCCAGGAAGAATATCCGGACGTCCCGATGCCGGAGATCGTTACCGTAAAGGTGGGCGAATCCATGACTATCGGCTCGACGAAGGTGAAGTTCTTCCCGGTCACCCACTCGATCCCCGACTCCATGGGCGTTTCCATTGAGACGCCGCACGGAAACATCGTCGTTTCTGGCGACCTGAAGCTCGATCACGACGATGGCGTACCGAGCGAGCGTGAAAACAAGACGTGGGGCGATATCGGCAAGGACAAGAACATCTTCTTCATCGCCGACTCGACGAACGCCGAAAAGGACGGCTTCTCGATTCCCGAAAAACGCGTGATCCAGACCCTCGAAGACATCGTGAAAACCGTGAATGGCCGCCTCATCATCGGCACGTTCGCATCCCAATTCGAGCGCATGGTGCACATCATCAACGTCGCGGAGAAGTACGGGAAGAAGATCGTCACGGAAGGCCGCTCGATCCGCACGAACCTCGAGATCGCCGAGAAGACCGGGCTCTTGAAGCTCGATAAGGGCACCATCATCCCCGCGCAAGCGATCGGCGACTACCCGGCGGACAAGATCGTCGTCCTCTCGACCGGCGCGCAGGGTGAAGAGTTCGCTGCGCTCATGCGTATCGCAACGAAGCAGCACAAATTCATCACGCTCAACGAGCGCGACACCATCGTGCTCTCCTCATCAGTCATTCCTGGCAACGAGCTCAACGTGCAGAAGCTGAAGGACAACCTGTACCGCCACGGCGCGACGCTCATCCACTACCGCTCTTCGGACGTGCACTCGACCGGCGACGGCAACACCGGCGAGCTCGTCTGGATGAACAAGCAGGTGCACCCCACCTTCTTCATGCCTGGCTACGGCTACCGCTCCATGACCACCTGCCACGCGAAAGCGGTCGAGCAGTCCGGTTTCCCGAAAGCGAATATCATCATCCCGGACAACGGCTTGGTGATCGACATCGAGAAGGGCGAGACGCTCAAGATCCATAAGGAGAAGGTGCCCTCAGCACCGATGGTGGTGGACGGCTTCACGGTGGGCGACATGCAGGAAGTGGTGATCCGCGACCGCCAAGCGCTCGCGAAAGACGGCATGTTCGTCATCATCGCAAGCATCAATCTCAAGACCGGCAAGCTCCGCAAGTCTCCAGACATCATCTCTCGCGGCTTCATCTATCTACGCGAGTCCCAGGACCTCCTGAATCAGGCGCGGCTTCTCATCAAGAAGACCGTGGAGGACTCGACGCGCGGCATGAACCCGGTCGATCTCGACTACGTGAAAAACAACCTCACGGACACCATGACCGGCTTCCTCTTCTCGAAAACGAACAAGGCGCCGATGGTGATTCCCGTGCTGATCGGGATGTAACGCCGTTCTCGAGCACTAACGCGGCAAGGTGAAAACCTTGCCGCGTTTTTGTATGAGGCCTTCGACTTGGAGTTTCTGAAGCTGCGCCGCAAGCTGGGGCCGTCGATCGTCTCCCAATAATCCGAGCAGGCGCGGCTCGCGGTAAGAGCCGCGCGAGAGCTCGCGCAGTATCGCTCCGCGCGCTTCGCGCGCGGAGCCCTTGAACGCTTTCTGTTTCGCGTACGTAGCACTCTTCGCGTTCAGCTTGATGCCGGCGCGCTTCAGGTACGCGCCATAATCCATCAAGGCCGCATACCATTCCCGCGCTCTCCCCTTCGCGAATGCAGCGGTGAGTATGCCTAGTATCTCTGCATCATGCACGAGCTTTTTCCGAGTGAAAAAATGATGCGTCACTACGGTGCGGATGTTCGTCTCTATGAAAATCCCGTCCTGGTTATATGCGAACGCGGCAACTGCTCTCGCCGTGTACAGCCCCACGCCGGGGAGCCGATCGAGCTCTTCTGCAGATTTCGGGAATACGCCGCCCCATTCTCGCACGACGACTTTCGCTGCCTCGTGAAGCATTTTCGCTCGGCGATTGTATCCGAGCCCCTGCCACGCCCTTAAGACTTCAGAAAGCGGCGCATCAGCGAGCTGCTTTACGGTCGGAAACTGCTCCACGAAACGCGTATAAAACGGAATGACGCGCTCCACCTGCGTCTGCTGCAGCATCACCTCTGAAACAAGGATGCGGTACGGGTCGCGCGTCTTCCTCCATGGCAGATCGTGCCTGCCGTGTTTGCGGTAGTGAGCCCAGACGATACGACGAAAACCAGCTGGGGTCACGACGCGGACGAGTGCTCTCCGATCGGCTCGGGAGCTGCCGGAACGATCAATGCTGCAACGATATACCCGATGATGCCAGGAACAAATCCGGTAAAGGCGGTCGCAAATACGTACAGTACGCGCATCAATACGGGATCAAGATCGAAATATTCGGCCAACCCGCCCATGATTCCCGCAAAGACACGGCTTTCCTTGCTCTTCGTTAGTCGTTTCTTCATATACCGCCCAGTGTATCAAAACTCATAAATCACGTCTTTGCGCTCTACGACCACTTTCCAGCCCCGGCGCTTCGCGTGCTGGTAGAGCTTGGCATTCGGATTGAACGCGATCGGCGTCGTCGCCATTTCAAGCATCGGGATATCGCTTTCCGTATCCCCGACCACGAACGACCCCTCGAGCGTCAGGTTCTCCTTGCGAACCGCACGCTGCAGGATCGCGGCCTTGTTGAGAATGAGATCGCGATCTTCCATCTCTCCGGTAAACCGATTACTCGGTCCTGTTGAATAAAAGATTCCATATGTCTTATCGAAACCCGCTTCGTACCCGAAACCATCCACGATGAATTTCGGCGAGTGCGATATGGCGAGCAGGAAGTAGTTCCGTCGCTTCAGGTCTTTGATGAGATCGCGCGTATAGCGGTACACGCGATTCTTGTAGAGCTCGATCACTTCCCCTGCCGCATCGACCACTTCGCCATACGGCGCACCCTTAAGCTGCTTTTCGAAGGCATCCACTACTTTGCTTATATAAGTCTGGTAGTCACCCGTGCGGTCGAGCCACTGCAATCGATCTTCTTCGTAGATACGGCGCGCATCTTCAGGAAAGATCCCTTTCTCGATGAGCCGCTCCACAAGCTCGATAAGGAGTGAGGAGCGGAATATGGTGCCGTCGATATCGAATACTGCTACCGGTCGCTTCTCCATCCCCCTATCGTACCCCAAGATGGGGGCGAGGACATGGCTCGACCAAGCAAAGGACGAGTGCTAGGGTTTCAGATAGATATGAACTTATTTCAGGAGTACGTATGATAATCGCAACGCTTGGCATCATCCTTGAGGGAGATCGCATACTGCTTGGCGAGAAGAAGCGCGGTGAGATCGGCACCGGCGTCCTGTCAGGACCCGGCGGCAAGCTTGACCCGGGCGAGACACTGCCCGAGTGCCTCATCCGAGAGACCCGCGAGGAGCTTGAGATCGAGCTCGACCCCGGCTCGCTTGAGTATGTCGCGCTCATCGACTTCTACGCCGCAGGCGAACTCGACTTCCGTGTGCATGTGTACCACGCGAAGATCGCCTCCGGCGAGCTGCATGAGACGG
The DNA here is from genome assembly GCA_964455225.1 of uncultured Candidatus Saccharibacteria bacterium. GTDB lineage: Bacteria > Patescibacteriota > Minisyncoccia > Phycocordibacterales > Phycocordibacteraceae > C7867-001. The sequence goes on along the minus strand of CAYVUT010000002.1, from coordinate 26,026 downwards.
CTGACATGCTGCCGGGTTGGCATCCGCTCTCTGACGAAACGTTCGAACGCACTTATGAGGCCGATCGACACTGGCTTCCCCGGGCGGCCTCAGGCGAGCGCTTTCGCGCAAACGTCTACTACAAAGATCGCGCTCGCACATTCGAGAAAATCGAGTTTTTCCCTCTCTAAACCCTAAGCACCCCGCATCTGCGGGGTGCTCTGTTTGTGCTGTGCTATATTTCCGACATGAAAAAGACCGCACTCTTCCTCGGCACAGGCCTTCTTGCCCTCACGGTTTCGCTCTTTCTTGGCGAAGTGCCTGCCGCATCAGCCGCATACCTCTCGTACACGCCTACCGCCTACGAGCCCGCGGTTCCGGAAGCAACGGTAAACCTCTACTGCCGCATCAAATCTGGAAACAAGACGCTTGGCGTAACCGGTTCGGGCGTATTCATCGACGAACGTGGCATCATACTCACCAACGCGCATGTCGGGCAGTATTTCCTGCTCGCCTCTAGCACCTCCCGACTCAAATCAGACTGCAGCGTCCGCACCGGCTCTCCCGCCAAAGCGGCATACGACGCCGAGGTCCTCTACCTCTCCCCCGCATGGTCGACCGCCTACGCAACTATTGTCGCGGAGAACGACCAGAAAGGAACCGGCGAATACGATTTCGCGCTTCTCTATGTCACCAAAGTACGGGGCAAACAAAAAACGGTCCCTGAGCGTTTTCCTGCGATGCCTTTCGGCACCACTGCGACAGTTACAGATGGAGATGAGGTGCTCGCCGCAGGCTATCCCGCAGAAGGTCTCGGGTTCAAAGAGGTGCGAAGCAAGCTTGAGGCACGCGCCGCAAGCTCGACCATCACCAGTGTCCGCACCTTCGCTTCCAACACGCCGGACGTCATCGGCCTCTCCCCTTCAAGCGTCGCGCGCTCGGGAGTCTCTGGAGGCCCCATCGTATATGCCGGTTCGCTCGTGGGTATCGCAACGACTATGGGCACCAGCAATATCGATAACCCGAGTCTACGTGGCATCAGTATTTCATATATCGAGCGTATCTTACGCGCAGAAACCGGCCTGTCGCTCCTCTCGCTCCACACGACCGATCTTGCAGCACGCTCTCAATTGACCTACGCGATGCAAACTCCCGTGTTTATCAAAAGCATTGAAAAGGGCCTCCGCCGCATTCGTTAGGCCCTTTACATAATCGAACTTTATAGAAAAACCGCCGAGAGTCTCGGCGGCTTTTGGTGAGGCGCGAGCAGAATCAGTGGATGGGCGGTGGAATAGGCTCCACTACGCCAGGAGGCATCCAATAACCACATATGTCGGCGCCAGAATCGGCACAGTTCCAGTCCAAACATCCGACAAAGACCGTACGCCCATTTTTAATGTACGACACCGCGTGCGTCGGAATTGGGACACCCACGCGTTGCCGATAGAGTGTAATGGGCTCACCGACAAGAATCGATTCGCCGCACCATACACACCGAATGGACATTTGGCCTAGGCACTCGAGACAATAGCCTGGCCCTTTGTGACCAATGTCCTCAATGTTCATGATGATCACCGCTTTGCCGATGGTGACTGGGCCCATCTGTTTCGTCTTGTGACCGCACACGCTTGCGATATAGGTGGTACGAAATGGGTAGCTCATAAAGAGCCACAACCTGGTAAACCAATAGGAAATGTTCACTGTGCTACCTCCTTTCAGGTGGATACTCCGAGCGGGATACTATCACCAAGTCCACCGGAAACAAAACACCTATCTCGCCCTTGGCCAGCGCTTGGCAGCCTTCGGGTAGAATCTGGTGAGCGGGTGCGCCACACAATCGTGCGGGCGCGCGGGGCACACGTAGCGGCCATAGAGCACCAATCCGTTATTTACATATTTCCAATCCTTCTTTGGAATGAGCATCTCGAGATCTTTGGATATTTTCTTCAGGTCTTCCTGATCGGACAGGTCGAAGCGCTTTGCGAAACGCTTCACGTGCGTGTCAGTCGGTATGCCCTCCCAACTGTCATACAGCTCACCCAGAATGACGTGCGCGGTCTTGTAGCCGACGCCAGGAAGAGCCACGAGCGCCGCTTCGCTTTGCGGGATGATTCCCCCGTGTTCCACCACGATGCGTTTCGCCGCACCGATGATTGCCTTCGCCTTGTTGCGGAAGAATGGAATTGAGGAGATCTCTTTGGTAAACGTGGCGGGGTTGGCGCGCGCGAAATCGGCGGGTGTCTTGTACTTCTTCCATAGGGTTGCAGTGACACGATTCACACTCTTGTCAGTGCACTGCGCAGAGAGGATTACCGACGCCACAAACTGCATGGGGGTTTCTGAAATGAGCTCGCTTTTAGGCGCGGGGTACGTCTTCTTCAGATACGCAACGATCTTATTCGCACGCAAGGTACGCTCCTTACGCTTTGCGGGACTCATGCGAGAGCGGAAAGATCAGCGAGCACTTCAGCCGCGTGCGCTTCAGGCTTCACCTTCTCATACACTTTCGCGATCTTCCCTGCAGGATCGATGAGGAATGACGTGCGGCTTGTGCCCATGTACGTCTTTCCCATGAACTTCTTCTCGCCGAACACGCCGTACTCTCCCACCACTTCCTTGTGCTCATCTGCAAGGAGCGTAAAGGGCAATTGATAGGCGTCAGCGAATTTTTTGTGGCTTGCTACTGAGTCGACCGAGACCCCGAGCACGACCGCATCTATTTTCTGGAAATCTTTGAATTGGTCTCGGATGGTGCATGCTTCGATCGTGCATCCGGGCGTATCATCCTTCGGATAGAAATACAGCAGGACCCACTTCCCGCGATATGCGGAAAGCGTATGCTCTTCCCCGTCCTGGTCAGGAAGCGTGAAGTCAGGGGCTTCTGTGCCGATTGCTGGCATGGTCATGCTCCCTAGTGTAGCAAAGACGTATCTGAAGATTAGGTGGTGTTCACATGACCGTGGTACCCGCAAAGGAACCCCGTCGTTTTCGAGCGAGAAACGAGCTGGAGTTCGAAGTGTGCTGGTGGCACGCTGAGAACGAAGCGAAGTTTCAAAGCCGAAAACGACGGGGTTCCTGCGGGGGAGTTATGTGAACACTACCTAGAGAATGCGGCGTGAAAAAGGAGAGTCGCGAGCACTCCCTCCACAAATGCGACGAGGAGCGCGACGAGGAGCGTGCCAATACCGGGCACGAGCGCAATGACAGAAAGGGCCAGCATGCCAAGCGCGCCATCGTGCCAGAACACCTCAGAACGCTTGAAGAGCGTGCGCGCGAAGAGGGCGCCGACCAGGACGCCCGCATAGGCATATGCGCCAATGCCAAGCAGGACGTAGAGTGTCGCGCCAAGGAGCGCGAGACCCATGCCGACGAACGAGAGTGCGAGGAAAAATACCAGCACGGGTACGGCAACGATGATCGCAAAGCCGAGCATGAGCGTCAGAAGACGGCTCCGCATGGACGCATCAAATGCTCGAGCCGCAACTGCGTGCGTAAGGCCGGGGAAAAGACCAGCGAGAAGGCCTGCCAGAATCATGCCGGCGAGGAACCGTATGAAGAGAAATACCCCGAAGCCCGCCAGTATGAGCGCGTGCGTTTGTTCGGAGCTCGGAAGATAGGAGGGGCCAGAATAACGCGTCTCGCCGGATATGACTGCGGAAGGCGCGATACGTGCTCGCTCCGGGGATTCGTAGGTAAAATTGCCTTGAATCGCGGCGCCTTCGGCAAGAGTAACCCGACCGCCCGCTATGACCGTCACATCATCTGTAAACGTGCCCCCGAGAAATACGTGGTTCCCGTACACCGTGACGGGACCCTCTGCCCCACCGACCACGCTTACATTGCCACCGCCGATGAGCATGTGCTGTGCGCCGCGTGCGCTCACCTCTGCAGTTGCACTAAACACGACCACATCGCCTCCGACGTCGCCCGCGAGAGAGACGTGGCCCCCGAAGGCGCGCACATCGCCTTCCACCGGACCGCGAACCGAAACCGAGCCTCCAGCGAGAAGCGCATCACCCTTAATTGGGGCGGTCACCACCAGAGAGCCTGCAAGAACCGAGAGATCGCCCTCGACCGCGCTAGTCACGGTCACGCTGCCCCCCGCGGCATACACCGCATCAGAAGACGTGGCGACCAGCACGCTCCTTCCTGCAAGAAACAACGAGCTATCCTCGGGATACGAAGCCGCGAGCGCGCTTAGAGGTGTCAGGAGCGTTATGACGGCAAGCGAGAGCGCGAGTTTCATAGGCTTATGCCGAGGGAGGCATCGAAAGATAGGGGTGCGTCGGCGGACGCGGCGGAACGACCGGAGCGTGCGGGGAGCGGCGAGGGCGAAGCGGCTCCAGCAAGAATGCGACCAAGAAGATCGCGAGCGCTATCACTGCGGACGCGACGCAGTAGATGCAGAACGCATTGATGACGAAGAGCTGAAGCACGGTGAAGTACGCAGAAAACGCAAACCCGACTGCCGCGAGCGCCTGGATGAGGCGGCGGGCACGATGATGGAAGATTACGAGTTCGAGCGCTGCGACGATAAAGAGAAGTGCGTAGAAAGCGACGCCGTAGGCAGATACCGGGACTCCGAGGAGCTGCGAATAGGAACTGCCTGCAACCGCATTGCATCCAGAAAATGCCTCTGGACCGCAGATGAGCGCGTCGCCCGCGAGCTTGGTCTGAAGCACGTACGCTGAGTCCGCGATACCGAAAAAAGCAAGAAAGAGAATGGCTGCGGTTGCAAGACGTTTCCGTCGCATATAGCTCGTATGGTACGCGCGTTTTAGCGGGTATGCAATGGTATGCTTTTCCTATGGAACCCATGGAAAAAACCGAAGAGGAGTGGCAGAAGGAACTGACGCCCGAGGAATACCATGTGCTTCGCGAGGCTGGGACCGAAGCGCCGTTTACGGGCGAATACGTGGACAACCACGAGAAGGGCGTATACCGCTGCAAAGCGTGCGGGAACGTGCTCTTCACATCCGAGCAAAAATTCGATTCGGGCACCGGATGGCCCTCATTCACCGATCCGGCCGTCGCAGAAAATGTCGGGACCCGCACTGACAATTCACACGGCATGCAGAGAACCGAAGTGTATTGCAAAAAATGCGGCGGACACCTGGGACACGTCTTTGATGATGGCCCCTCTGACAAGGGCGGCAAGCGCTACTGTATCAACTCGGTTTGCCTCGCATTCGAGGAAAAAGAGTAGTGCGCTAGATGTGGCACACCACGCGGCCGGGATGTTTCTCGGCATAGCGCTGGTGATATTCTTCCGCCCTCCAGAATTCTTTCGCCGGTTCAATTGAGGTCGCGATGGTCTTAGGAAAATACTTTGGCGCAAGCTCTTTTGCGACGCGCTCCGCTGCCTCTTTCTGTTCTGAGGAATGATAGAAAATGACCGAGCGATACTGCTCTCCCACATCAGGTCCCTGACGATTCATTTGTGTCGGGTCGTGGAGCGCGAAGAATTTCCGTACGAGCGCTTCAAATGAGACTTTCGATGGATCGAAGGATACTTCGACCGCTTCCGCATGACCCGTCGTACCGGTGCACACCTGCTCGTATGTCGGCCGCTCCACATGTCCGCCCGTGTATCCAGAAATCGCATCGGTGACGCCCGGCACCGCGAGAAACGATGCTTCGACACCCCAGAAACAACCGGCAGCAAACGTAGCCTTTTCCATGAAACCATCGTACCACCGTGTCGCGTTGTAGGAAGTAGGAGCTCTTCGAGCGATACGGGAAGGGGCCTGGGAGATTACCAAATCTCATTGGCTCGCACTCTACGAGCCGATTTATTCCTAGTGTCTTCACCTATGGGAATCTTTCGCGCTTTGGGTTTCGGAATCTTCCTGCTCATCCTCGTATCGCTCATGCCGACCGTCTTTGCAGAACTTGCGAAAACGATCGTGGTCTTCTTACAGAGCGCGCAGCAAGCTTTCGCAGCCGCAGGAGCACTCGCCGCAAAAGCAAGCAGCATCATTCCCGCTCACTAATCCTTGCAACACCAGTCCTAGGACTGGTGTTCGTTCGTATGCGAGATGCCTGCCATGAGCATGACTACGCCAAGCAGGAAATGAAATCCATCGACCGTCGCATTCGAGATGAACAGCGAGAATATCGGGCCCGAGAACAGGAAGCCGAGCACGGCGAGCACCACATATGCGACACCCGCGCCTTTGAGGAAACGCACCTCTTTTTCTTTCGCGTAGAGCGCAGCATACAAGAGCGCGGCGCCCGCCAAGAGATGCACCGCGTCGAGCGGCCCATTCGTGACAAATAGCGCATGCTCGCCAATAAGAGCGTTTTCGGTGAGACCGAGAAGACCGAGAAGGAGGTTCAGGATGCCGAAGTGGAGCGTGAACGTCTGGTTCATGGGCGTGGTGAGAAGCATATCACCGGCAGCGGGAGTCGTGGGCGATTTTGTGCCTTGCTGTGCATAGCGGCTTTCGTCACGGAAATAGTTCGTACGCTCGTCTTCACGCGCGTGCACGGCGTGCTCGGAAAGCCCGAAGTAGTGGCCTATCTCATGCCAGAGCGTCTCTCGTATCGCGAGCCTGACCGCAGCCTCTCCGTCCGCTCTTCCCTCCTCTTCTAAAAATGCTGCCTCTTCAAGAAGCGGCAGCCGATAGAGCGTGATGGTGTCCGGTAACGTGCCACCCTCGCCGTAGTAGCTTCCACGCTCCGCAAGCGGCACGCCGCGGTAGAGGCCGAGAAGCGTATCCTCGCCCTGCAGTCCCTCTTCTTTTCGTACCGCCTCGTCAGGCTCGTCTTCAATCAAAAGCGCAAGGTTCTCGATGCGCCTCGAAAAATGCTCTGGGACTTTTGCAAACTCCTCGGCAGCAATTTCTTCAAATCGTTTTTCCGGTACGGACATATGCCCATGATACACTCGGAAAATCATGTCGGCGCGAACCATACGTGCACTCGTAGCGCTCCTCCTCTCCGCTTCCGCGGCAGGAATCGGCTATCACACCGGAACCGGACAGGCCGCCCCGCAAAGCGAACGGTCAGGGGTCACGGTCAATGCGCCTGAAGCCGGGACCACTCGCATCATCTATAGCCTGGACGCAAGACAGAATGATCAGGAACTCATTTCGCTCATTGCGAGCGCAGATGAGTATGCGTACTTCGCCATCTATACGTTCACCCTCAATAACGTCGCCGACGCGCTCATTGCCGCAAAGAAACGCGGGGTCGACGTACGAGGCCTTATGGACAGCGAACAGAGCCGAAATAGCTATGGGGCGCCGATTACGGAGAAACTGGTCGCGGCAGGCATCCCTATCCTGACGGAAAACCACGAGACCGGAAACGGCATCATGCACCTCAAGCTGCTCGTGACCGAAGATGCGTACGCGTTCGGCAGCTACAACTGGACCAAATCCGCAACGACCATCAATGACGAGATCCTCGAGATCGGTACGGATGAGGAATTGCGACAAGCATACGAAGACATCTTGCTGCGGCTGTTTGACGCATACGACGGCACCAGCGCGGCGGCGGGAGCCGCCGCGGGCGTTTCAGGTGGCACCTATGACTATACCGAGGCACTGGAACACGTCGGTGAGTACGCCTCCGTGCGCGGCAAGGTGGTGCGCGTGTACACATCGAAAACGGATACCACTTTCATAAACTTCTGCGCTGACTACAAATCGTGCCCCTTCTCTGCCGTCATCTTCGCCGATGACAAACCACGATTCGGCGATGTCACAAAACTCGAGGGCAAGACGCTCACGCTCACAGGCAAGATCGTCCTCTATGACGACCACGCTGAAATCGTGCTTTCTGACCCCGACCAGCTTTCCTACTAAGGTTGCTAATAAGGTGTAAATTGTGGTAGATTCTATCTACTTTTCCAGTGGCTACCGAACAGCTTCGCATGAATCAGGACATCCGCGCGCGGGAACTCCGCGTCATTGGCGCGGATGGTGAAAACCTCGGCATCCTCTCGCTCAAAGAGGCTCTGGAGGCTGCGCGGCGCGCTGGGCTCGACCTCATCGAGATTTCGCCCCTGGCCGTGCCACCGGTTGCGAAGATCACGGATTATGGTAAATTCGAATACGAGCGAAGCAAGAAGGAAAAGGCCGTCAAAGCCAAAGCCAAGGTCTCGGAAACCAAGGAAGTCCAGATAAAGGTGGGTACCGGCGAGCATGACATGATGCTCAAGGCCAAGAAGGCCGCCGAGTGGCTCACCGAAGGGCACCGTGTCCGTGCCGAGCTCTTCCTTAAGGGCAGGTATAAGGGCATGGAAGAGGCGTTCCTCAAAGACCGCCTCGAAAAGTTCCTTCTTCGCATTCCCTACGCGTACCGTGTCGCTGAGCCAGTGGCGAGAAGCCCGAAAGGGTTCGCCGGCGTCATCGAGCGGGATCAGGCAGCTCAAGCCAAGCGCGAAAAAGAGCAAAAGACTTCACCTAACCATGAAAACAAACAAGTCGTATAAGAAGCGCATCCGCGTGACCCGGAACGGGAAGATCGTGGCGCGCGCAAAGGGCCAGAACCATTTCAACGCGAAGCAGAGCGGGGGCCAGCGCCGTGCAAAGCGCCGCGCGGTCTCGGCTGCGCTCTCGCGCAACCTCCGCCAGCGTTTTCTTGGGGTGAACTAGTGCGTTTGCTATAAACTATAAACTTCTAATTGTTTCTATATGGCACGAGTCAAAGGAGGAATGATGGCACAGAAGCGCCGCAAGAACGTCTTGAAGCGCGTGAAGGGCTATCGTGGCATCCGTTCTACGAAAGAGCGTTTTGCACACGAGGCACTTCTCCATGCCGGCAAGTACGCGTTCAACCACCGCCGCGACAAGAAGACGGATTTCCGTCAGCTTTGGATCGTCCGCTTGAATGCCGCCGTCCGCGAGAACGGCCACAAGTCGTACTCCACATTCATCAACAAGCTTAAGAAGGGCGGCATCCAGCTTGACCGCAAGGTACTCTCACAGTTTGCCGCAGAACACCCCGAGGTGTTCGCGCGAATCGCACAGAAGGTCGGCTAACAAAAGCCCCGCGAAAGCGGGGCTTTTGCTTATCCTAAGTGCTTATTTTTTCGTCACGGAATCTTTCGTGACCTCCCACCGCTCCCCCACCTGCGGAACGACGGCGTTGCCGCCGAGATAGTCATGAATGCGCTGCGCCAAGAACTTGGCCGCGCCCGGTTCGCCAAGCGCCGTGAAGATGACCTTCGCGCGCGGCAATGCCGCTTCCGCAAATGCGAGCAGTCCGTCCCGATCAGCATGTGCAGACCAGCCCTCAAGGTGCTCAACCCGCGCACGCACGCTCACCTCTTCTCCACCGATACGGATGCGGGAGACACCATCGGAGAGCAGTCGCCCGGGAGAACCGGGAGCCTGGTACCCGACCATGATGAGCGTTGAATTTTTATCAGGCAGGTACTCGCGCTCCCATCGGCCTATGCGGCCGCCATGGCTCATACCTGCACCCGCGATGATGATCTTCGGATTCCGGACTCCGGCAATACGGTTTGAGTCTTCTGAAGCGCGCGTCTTCTCAAGGAACGGAAATTCAAAAAGACTGCCCTCGCGTCGCAGCTCGTCTTCCGCTTCTGCCTTGAAATATTCTTTTCCCCACTTCTCATAAAGCGCCGTGACACCGATCGCAAGCGGTGAGTCGAGAAAGACCGGTATCTTCGGAAGCTCACCGGCCGCAAACAGATTAGAAAGCTCATAGAGCATGAGCTGCGTGCGCTCCATAGAAAACGCGGGCATGAGGATGGCACCCCCTCGAGCCACCGCGCTCTTGAGGATCGCACGCAACTGCGTCACCCGCTCTTCCTTTTGCGGGTGGACCCGATCGCCGTATACGCTCTCCATGACGAGCGCGTCGGCGTCGGGCACCGTCTCGAAGTCTGGCAGGAGTGGCGAGGGCGAGTTGCCGATATCGCCCGTACACACGACGGTCTCGCCATCCGGACCAGTGATGCGCACGCTTGCCGCACCGAGAATGTGACCAGTATTGCGGAAATAGATGGAGAGCTCGGCGCTGACGCGTCTTTCCACGTGGTATTCGAGCGTCTCGATGAGCGAGAGCGCGAGGTCGACATCCTCCATCTCGTACAAGGGGGCAAGCCCTCGGCGCTTTGCCTCGATCCCCAGGATGCCGACCGAATCTCGCAGAATAAGCTCTGCGAGATCCCGTGTCGGCGGCGTCATGAAGATCTTCCCTCGGAATCCGTCTTTGACGAGTTTTGGCACTCGCCCCACATGATCAAGGTGCGCATGCGTGACGATGAGCGCATCGATCGAGCGCACGTCATAAGGAAATGGTCCATAGACGCACTCTTCACAAAAATCCCTTCCCTGCTCAATGCCGCAATCGACAAGCACCTTGCTTGCGCCGGATTCGATGAGAAAATTCGAGCCGGTCACTTTCCCGGCGCCGCCATAAAAAGTCAGCGTAAGTGCCATACGGTTTTGCGTGCGAGAAAGTACGCGAGCGTCGCACCGACTGCACCATTCGCGAGGTCAGATGCCGTATCGAGCACATAGGTCCGACCACTCCCCTCGACTGCAATATTAAAGAGAAACTCAAACACCTCCCAACCGACGGCAAAGACGAGTACGAGCATGAAAAAGGCGGTTGGGCGGTAGTCCCTGAGGAATCCGACAAGGAAGATCCCGACGATGAGCCCGCCGGCGAGATGCATCGGAATGTCCGTCCAACGATGCGTCCAGTACACATAATTCACGAATGCCCACGCGTTGACCGTGAGAAGACCGACGAGTCCGACCAGCGCTGCGCACAACCAAGACCAGCGAAACATCTGCCAACTTTACCATGACCGCGCATGCAAAAATCCTCACCAGGATATGGTGAGGATTTTCGCAGAGTCGTCCTAGGTGAAGCAACTTTCTTATGCCAGGTGGGTGTCCGCACCGTGTTCGTCGGAACCGAGCACGAAATGCGCGAGTGAACTCGTGCACTTTGTGCTCGGCTCAATACCGGAAACACGTAGATATGAGACTCCCGTAGGTGAGGCAAGTTGCGTTTTTAAGAACGACTCCAAACTCCATTATACCCCCGCTTCATGAACGACCTGTGGAGAACGAAAACCGGCGCAGAAGCGCCGGTTTTCGTTAGAACGCCTCGTCGGCGTGTATATACTCGAAATCGTTTCGTTTGTAGTCGAATATCTCTTCTGGCGTAAAGAAGCGTTCTACCTCAGCAGTACCTGCCTCAACACTATCTGACGCGTGCACCAGGTTCGACTGCATCGAAAGCGAGAAGTCGCCGCGAATCGTACCTGCGGCCGCCTCATAACCCTTAGTGGGTCCGACAATGACTCTGGTTGCAGAAACGGCATTGATGCCCGAGAGCGCGATCACCACTACCGGCGCTGATTTCATGAACTTCTTGATACCGCCGAAGAAGGGTTTGTCCTTGATGTGCGCGTAGTGCGCCTCGACGAGTGCGTCCTGAAGCTCAAGCATCTTCATGCCGACGATCTTGAGCCCCTTCTGCTCAAAACGCGTCACCACCTGCCCCACGAGACCGCGATGCATCGCATCAGGCTTGAGGATAATAAGCGTCTTCTCTTCTTTTGGGTGTGCCATGGTATTTGCAATAAATCCGCCAGCTGGCGGACGACTATAGTGACTATGGAAGAAGAATACCCTACCAAGCGCTGGCGCGCCACCAAACAAAAGACCCGCGATGCGCGGGTCTTTCAAAAGGACATCAGTCCACTCTTCTGGGCGGGGCTGGCGCGAAAAGTGCGTGGAGTCGCTTCAGGAAATCGATGCGTGGACAATTGCATTGCGCTTCCTCAATCTTCAAGTTCGCCTCGATTTCCAGCCGCCACCGCTCTGCTTCTTCATACGAGAGCTCGTATATGCCTCTCTCACGCATAAGCATAGTCACCGGTTCGTCGTCATTCCAGCCTGGCGCCCTCAATACCGTCTGCATAACACACCTCCCGAAAGAACAAACACCAGCTTTCTTCTGAAAGCTGGTGTTTGAGTTCAAGGAGAGTCTTAAGCGCAAAAATCAGCTTTCAGATTTCTGAAGTTCCAGAATCCAAAAAACTGATAGGTTGCGCGACGCATGTCCCTACATAATAGCCCACGGATACGCACGCGCAAGCGCTTAGCGGGCAGTCACGGTGAGCGGACCGTTCTTTTCTATCAAAATGGTGTGCTCGAAGTGCGCACTGCGCGAACCATCCTTGGTACGGTAGGTGTAGCCGTCAGGCGCGAGAGTTACTGCCCCCTTGCCAGCACTTGAAATAGGCTCGAGCGCAAGCACCATGCCCTCCGTAAGCTCCGGACCTTCGCCTGGCTTGCCATAATTTGGCACGAACGGCTCTTCGTGCACTGCGTCCCCCACCCCATGCCCGCCAAGCGGCTTCACGACCGCAAAACCGGCATTCTTGAGGGTCTTCTCGATCGCATGAGAAATGTCGCCGATATGGTTCCCCACCCGCGCCGCTTCGATGCCCGCGGCAAGCGCGTCTTCGGTTGCGCGCATGAGTGCGATCGACGTCTGATCAACCTTGCCGACCGGCACCGTTACCGCGGCATCCACGATGATGCCCTCGTGTACGAGTCCAAGGTCAAGTCCCACGATGTCTCCCTGCCTAAGAACCTTTTTCGATTCGTTCGGGATACCATGCACGATTTCGTCGTTTATGGAAACGCACAGGGTCGCTGGGTATGCGCGACCTGCGCCCTCAGGGGTATAGCCGAGAAATGCGGGCTCATCACCTCCCTCGCGTATCAAACGCTCAGCAAGATCGTCGAGCTCCTCCGCGGAGACTCCCGGCACAGCTTTCTCGGCACACGCACTAAGTACTGCAGCGAGTCGTTTGCCAGCTTCGATGAGTATATCCCGCTCTTTTTTATTGGTAACGGTCATTGGAGATTGAGCGCGGCGCGGATATCGCGCGCGATAGCTTCAGACGATTGCTCGCCATTGATTTCAACCAGGACGCCCGCCTTGCGGAACACCTCTATCGCTGGCTCGGTGTGGGTGTAGTACTCCCTGATACGCTCCTCGACCACATGATCATCCGCGCGTCCCGAAGTCTCTTTGCGCACATCGAGACGGCGATGCACCTCCTCGTCCGACACCTTGATGTACACGACCGAAAATGGGCGCGCGAGCCAATTCAGGGAGTCCACCACGAGCTCTGCCTCGGGAACCTTGCGGTTGAAACCGTCAAAAATGACGCCCTGCTGGTCCGAAGCGGAAAAGAGCGACCGCAGGTAGAGATACATCGCAAACCAGTGGGGCTGAAGGATACCCGCATCGTTCTCTGCTTTCACTTTGCGCCCGACCGGCGTGTCTTCTTTCGCAATCTCGCGAAAGAGGTGCCCGGACGCAAAAATCGGCCAGCTGGTGTGGGCGGCAAGGAGTTTTGCCTGCGTCCCCTTCCCGCATCCTGGCTTGCCGACGAAGAATATCGCCCGTGTCTCGTTCATGTTCCGAGTGTACGGGAAAAATGAACCGAACGCAAAACGCGCCAAGCTCCGCTTGGCGCGTTTTCTTTGTCGTATTGGATCTAATACTCTCGCAAAGAAATTTGTGCGTCCGTTTTTCGAACCAGGTCCAAAATCACCTGGACGGCAATGAGGAGCGCCGTACCACCCAAGATAAGCGTCGTCACACCAGTGAGCCCCTGAACCACAGACGGCGCAACCGCAAGGAATCCGAGGAAGAACGCGCCTGGGAGCGTGATGCGCGTCACGACCTGCCCGATATAAGTCTCGGTCTCCTGGCCAGGGCGAACACCCGGAATGAAGGCACCGCCCTTCTGAAGATTCTCGGCAATGCGCTTGGGCTCGAAGGTGACGCTCGTGTAGAAGTAAGTGAAGAGAACGACCAGGGCGAAATAAGCAGCGCCGTACTGCCATGGGTTGGCGAGGAATGCCGTGTACCAAAGATTTGCGGACGTAGCAAAACCGACACCGAGTCCGGAGAGCATAGTGAGTGCCATCTGCGGCAAAAGAAGAAGCGAGAGCGCAAAGATGATCGGAATCACGCCTGCCTGAAGGAGGCGGATCGGGAGATAGGTTGCCGCACCAGTCGAAAGGGCGGCACCGCGTACGGAGCGTGCGTACGCGATCGGAATCGCGCGCTCTGCATCCGAGACGAGTACCACCACGTAAATCATGGCAAGCGCGAGCACGGTAAACGCAAGGTACGCGGGTATGTTCGCCGCCGATCCGGCAAAGAGCGTCTGAGAAATGCTTGAGGGAAGTGATGCGACGATGCCGGCGAAAATGATGAGCGATACGCCGTTACCGATGCCAAATTCGGTCACGAGCTCGCCGATCCACATGAGCAGGAGCGAGCCTGCCGTGACCAGCATGACGTTCGCGATCAAGGCGAGCGTACCGAGCGGCGCGATGACGCCCTGTCCCGCAAGCAGGAAGAGGAAGCCGATCGACTGCAGCACGGCGAGCGGAATGGTCAGGAGACGGCTCCAACCGATGAACTTCGCACGACCTGCCTCGCCTTCCTCGTGGTAGGCCTGTTTGATCTGAGGGAAGATGATCGTCGCAAGCTGCATGATGATGGAGGCGGTGATGTAGGGACCGACGCCAAGCATCACGATCGAGAGCCCGGAGAGCCCTCCGCCGGAGAAGATATTGAGGAGTCCGAAGAACTGATTGTTCGCAAAGAATGCAGCAAGCGCGTTTTGATTCACGCCCGGGATAGGAATAGCCGCCAGCACACGGAAAAGCGCGAGTGCCCCGAGTACGAACAAAAGGCGCGCGCGGATCGCCGGATCCGTGAACGCGAGCGTAAGTTTGTGGAAGAATTGGGAGATCATTTAAGGTGCGATCGTGCCACCAGCTTTCTCGATGGCAGTCTTCGCAGAAGCGGATACGGCACAGCGCGTAACGACGAGCGCTTTGGTAATCTCCCCTCCCGAGAGGATCTTCACATGAGGTGCGCGTCCACGGTGCGCACGGACGATCTTCTTCGTAAGAAGCGTCTGCGGGGAAACGGTCTCACCGGCAGCAAAAGCGCGGTCGAGCGCCGCAAGCGTCACCGACACGAATACGGCGCGCTCCGCGCGCACGGTGCGTGCACGATTCTTGCCGTAGCCGCGGCGCTTCGGGAACTTCTTGATGATATCGCGCGCTTCCGGGCGCATCTTGTGGCCCGCGCGTGCAGTCTGGCCCTTGCCGCCGCGACCCGAGGTCTTGCCGCGCTTGCCGCCGCGTCCGACGGGCGGACGCTTCTTGGTGAGGTGGCGAGAGGTGAGCGTGTGCTGTTGCATAAAAAGATGATTGAAAGATTACTCAACCGGTGCGGCAGTGACTGCCACCTTCTTCGGGGTGCGTGCGCGCAGCTTTGCGAGCGCCGCAACCGTCGCACGAGCGATCGTGAGCTTGTTCTTGGAGCGGGTATGGATCTTCGTCACCACATCGGTCACGCCGCCAAGATCAAGCACCGTGCGGACTGCGCTTCCAGCGACCAAGCCGCGGCCTGGAGACGGGAGGATCTGAAGCGTCGAGGATGCGTACTTTGCCGATACGTCATGCGGAATGGAGTTTCCAGAGGTGCGCGGGATAATGATGAGATGCTTCTTCGCATCACGCACCGCCTTATCGATCGCAAGCGCCGTGTCAGCACCCTTGCCAAGACCAACGCCAACCCTACCCTTCTTGTCACCGATGACGACCGCGATGCTGAAGTTGAAACGGCGACCACCGGCCATCACGCGGGCGACGCGACGCGCATCGATCGTTACCTGATCGAACTCGCTGCGCTCGCGCGGCGCACGTGCGCGATCACGACCGCGCGAGCCACCCTGGCGGCCGCCACGACCACGAAGCGCAGTTGATGCGCCTCCCGTCGGCATAGCCTTATCGGTTCCTGTCTTTGTGGGTTCGGTAGTCATAGAATCATTAGAAAATGAGCCCGCCTGCGCGCGCAGCCTCGGCAAGCGCCTGTATCTGCGCTGCGTACTGGTAGCCGCCACGGTCGAACACCACCGTAGTGATACCTGCGGCCTTTGCGCGCTTTGCAATCTCTTCGCCGATCACTTTCGCGCGTGCGCTTGCAGGACCAGTGAACTCCCGGCCATGCGCGGACGCAAGCGTCTTCCCTGCCGTGTCGTCGATGAGCTGTACGGACATGAAGCGGTTCGAGCGGAATACGGAGAGGCGCGGACGTGTCGCTGTGCCGATGACGCGCGCACGGATGCGCGTATGACGGCGCTTCCTGATGTCGTTCTTGCTGGTGAGGATGTGTTTCATAAATCTCGTGACGCGTGACGTTACACTGCTTTCTTGCCCTGCTTGCGGCGGATGACCTCGCCTTCGTAGCGGAACCCTTTGCCGAGATACGGCTCCGGAGGCTTCACGGCACGCACATCTGCGGCAAACTGTCCTACCGACTCTTTGTTCGGGCTCTCGATCGTCACGACGTTCTTCTCGGCGGTTGCCGTGATGTCTGCCGGAATCGCGATCTTGACCTGGTGCGACTTGCCGACCGTGGCGACCATCTCCTTACCCTTGACCTCGATGCGGTAGCCGACGCCTTCCAATATGAGGACTTTCTTGTACGGGGTCTCCACGCCCTTGATCATGTTCTTCACATGCGAGGCGTAGGTGCCAGTAAGCGCCTTAGCGAGCGAGGAATTATTCTTCGGCGCAACAGAAACGCCCTCGGCACCGACGGTAATCTCGACTGCCGGATGTACGCGCTTCGTGAGCGTGCCCTTTGCGCCTTTGACGGTAAGCGTATCGCCTGCGACGGAGACGTCTGCTTTTCCTACGGAAATGGGTTTTTTAGCGAGTCGAGACATACGAGTTACCAGATTTCAAACAGAGTCTCGCCGCCCGTATGAACCTTGCGTGCCTCACGGTCGGAAAGGATGCCTTTGGGCGTCGAGAGGATGCGTGCGCCAGTGCCGCCCTTCACGCCATGCGCTTCGCGTGCCGGAACATACAGGCGGCGGCCCGGAGAACTCATGCGCTTCACGCCGCGGATGCGTGCGAGACCGCGATCGCCATAGGCGAGCGTGACCACGAGAGTCTTCTTGACGTCACCCTCTTTCGAAACCTCGGTCAGGTAGCCAAGCTCTTTGAGCTTGCGCGCGATCGCTTCGAGATGGGTCGAGTGCGGAAGCGAAACCGACGCTGCGCCGATGAGGGCGGCATTCTGCAGGCGAATGATGAAATCTCCGACGCGATCGTTTACCATGATGCTTTTTTAACGCCCGGGATCTTGCCGTCGCGCGCCAGCTCGCGGAACTGGATGCGTGAGAGGCCGAATGCGCGCAGGTAGCCACGCGAACGCCCAGAAACAGCACAGCGGTTCTTGAGGCGAACCGGGGAGGAGTTGCGCGGGAGCTTCTGGAGCGCATCAAAATCGCCGGCGGCTTTGAGAGCCGCGCGCTTTTGCGCATACTTGCGTACGAGTTTGACTCGTTTTGCGTATCGTGCCAGCTGTGATTTTTTCGCCATAAAAAATAGCTCCTCGGGAGCGTCGCTTGAGCCTATCAGCGTTTACGAGCGCGGTCAACCCGTGCGGAAGCAGCCGCGGTCGCTTCGCGAAGCGGTACTCCGAGATGACGGAAGAAAGCCTCGGCCTCAGCTTTCCCCTTTGCCGTCGTGACCACCGTTACGGCAAAACCGAACACGTCTTTCACGTCCTCGTCAGACGTTTCCGGAAAGATCGTATGCTCGCGGATGCCGATGGTGAGATTTCCCATCGAGTCGACCGCGGACGGATCGATGCCTCGGAAGTCACGGGTACGCGGAAGAGCGATGTGCACGAGCTTGTCGAGGAAATCGAACATACGCGCACCGCGAAGCGTGATCTGGAAACCGACCGTATCGCCCTGGCGCACCTTGAAAGAAGCGACGGACATGCGCGCTGCACGCGGTGCCGCTTTCTGTCCGGTGATCTGTGCCAGGCGATTCTCGATGAGCGCGAGCACTTTCGGATCGCGCTTCTTGCCGACGCCGCTTGAGACGACGACCTTCGTGATGCGCGGAGCCTGCATGCGGCTCGTATAGCCGAACGACTCGGAAAGCGCCTCAAAGGCAGTCTGCTGTTTTTGTTTCGTAAGCATCATAGGAAATAGTTAGGCCTTCGCTACGTTCGAGGCGTCGATAGGCGCCGGGCGTTCGACGATGCGTCCGCTCTGATTCCCCCGTCCGCGCACATGGCGCTTCACGATATTCACGCCCTCGACGAGAACACGGCCCTCTTTCGGGAGCGCGCGCAGGATAACACCGGACTTGCCCTTGTCCTTGCCGGTAAGCACTTTCACTTTGTCGCCCTTCTTTACGTGGAGTTTCATACGCGTGGGTGTTATACGACTTCAGGCGCAAGCGAAGCGATCGAGTGCCAACCGCGCTCTGTGAGCTCGCGCGGCACCGGACCGAATATGCGGTTCCCTTTCGGACCCATCTCTTTGCCCTGCTTCTCCACGATAACCACTGCATTCTCATCGAAGCGGATGTAGGAGCCGTCCTTGCGGGCAAACGGCTTCTTCTGACGGACCACGACCGCACGGAACACATCCTTCTTCTTCACCGTTTTGCGCGGCTCAGCAACCTGGATGGAAATGACGACGGTGTCGCCGATAGCGGCGTAGCGGCGCTTCGAGCCGCCAAGCACCTTGAACACGCGGGCGATCTTTGCGCCGGAGTTGTCTGCAACGGAAACGATGGTTTGAGGCTGGATCATGGCTTAGGCAAGACGGAAATGCTTCCGTTTCGAGACCGGGCGGCACGCGACGATGGTAACCGCATCCCCCACCGCAACGGTATTACCCGGCGCGTGGACGAGGAAGTTTTTCGAGCGTACGAAATATTTCTTGTACTTCGCGTGCTTCACGTAGCGATCAACGCGTACGGTGACCGTGTCTTTCATAGCCGTCTTTACGACGGTTCCGGTAAATGATTGGGGGTTGAGGGTTGTGCGTTCCATAGAGGGGTTATGCGACAGCGTTTTCGCGAGCATGCACTTCCGTGAGGATACGTGCGATAAGCTTGCGTGCGTTCTTAGGCGCATTTGAATCTTTCGGGCGTGCGCCTGCAGCTTCAAAGCGGTGCGTCCGGAGCTCGGCACGCGTGTCTTCCAAAAGCTTCGTGAGCTCTTCGTTCGTTTTCGCCTTCATGTCCATCTTCTTTGCCATATTCCGTATTAACGCGCAACTATCACGGTCTTGACCGGGAGCTTCGAGCCTGCCTGCTTGAGGTGTGCGCGTGCCACGCTCTCAGCGACGCCGTCGAGCTCAAAGAGCACGCGGCCAGGACGCACCTCGAAAACGAAGTGCTTCAGGTCGCCCTTTCCTGAACCCATGCCCACCTCAGCCGGCTTTGCGGTGATCGGACGATCCGGGAAGATGCGGATCCAGAGCTTGCCGCTCTTTGCGGTTGCGCGGGTAAGCACTTTGCGGGCAGCCTCGATCTGATTGCTCGTCACACGGGAAGGCGTAACGGCCTTGAGACCGAATGAGCCGTTCGCGATCGTGGTGCCGCGCGTATCAGGACGAGCGAGACGCTTCTCGCTCTTCCGGCCGGTCTGCCACTTGCGGTGCTTTACTTTTTTAGGAAACAACATAGCAGTGTTATGGGCGTGCGGGGTTCATCGCCTCCTCCTTGCGGACCGCAGCCTTCTTGTCGTTCGCGTAGACATTGCCGCGGTAGATCCACACCTTGATGCCAATGACGCCGTACGGCAGGTATGCCTGCTCGTGCGCGAAATCGATGTCGGCACGGAACGTCTGGAGCGGGATGCGACCCTTCTTAGCCTGCTCGCGGCGACTCATTTCTGCACCGCCCAGGCGGCCGGAAATAGCGATACGGACACCCTCAACCTCGCGGACGGCATCAACCTTCTCAAGCGTGCTCTTCAAGACGCGGCGGAACGGCAGGCGCTTCTCAAGGCCTTCGGCGACCATGTAGGCCACCACTGCCGCGGAAAGTTCCGGCTGGCGGATCTCGACGATGTCGAGCTTCAGCGTGCGGCCATGCGCTGGGGCGACCGCGCGAACGACGTCAGCGATCTCTTTGCGGAGCTTCGTTGCGTTTTCGCCAGAACGACCGATAACGAGTCCCGGGCGTGCAGTCGAAAGGATGACGCGGAGCTCGTTTGCGGAGCGCTCGATCTCGATACCAGCCGTGTAGGTGCCACGGAGGCGCTTGGTGAGGAACGCGCGGATAGCTGCGTCTACCTTCAGGTTTTCGCGGAAATTCTTCTTGTCAGCAGCAAACCAGCGGCTCTTCCAGTCGCGGATGATGCCGAGGCGGTGTGCGTATGGATGTACGGTGTGTGTCATAAAAAATTAGCCGAGCACGAGCTTCACGCGGGACTTCTTGCGGCGGATCGGAGCGGCACGGCCGAACGCGCGCGGCATGTAGCGGACCATCATGCCTGCGCTCTCGACAGAAAGAGACTTCACCGTGAGCGCTTCCGGCTTCTCGCCTTTCGCCTTTGCGTTCGCAACGGCGCTCTCGATGAGCTTCTTGATCGGCTCTGCGGCACGCTTCGGAAGGAACTCAAGCGACGCGAGCGCATCCTTTACCTTCTTACCCTTCACGAGATCCGTCACGAGACGGACCTTGCGCGGGGACTGGTTGTAGTTATCGAGAGTCGCGCGCATACGTTATTTCTTCGCGGGCGCTGCGGTTGCAGACTTTGCAGCTGCGATCTCAGCCTCCTGCTTCTTCTGCTCGAGCTCCTTCTGCATCTTGCCGCCGTGACGAGTGAACTTCTTGGTCGGCGAGAACTCTCCAAGGCGATGACCCACCATCTCCTCAGAAACGAGGACGTCGATATGGGTCTTGCCGTTGTGGACGCCGAAGGTGAAACCGACCATTTCTGGGCTGATTTGCGAACGGCGCGCCCACGTCTTAATAGCCTCGCCGGAGCCAGGCTTCTTTCCTTGGAGCTTCTTGAGGAGTTTGACGTCCACGAAGGGTCCTTTCTTGAGTGAGCGTGCCATAAAGCAAATGAAAACCCGCGAGGCGGGATTACAGAAATGTATAGGAAAGCCTGACTGGTGTCAAACGGCACCTTGGTTTCCGTTGCGGTAAGGGGCAAGACGCGCTAGATTGCACCCTGGCTTGTACCCCACTTAGGCAGGGAGAAGGACATGAACGACGAGGCTGGTGTACCCGGAGGCCGCAATGCGAAAAATCTGGCTGAGATATTGGGCCACATGAACAACATCGCGGCTGAGTACGGAGAAACGGTCAAGGTATGCATCGAGGCTACCGGCTCATCGGAAGCAGCCCTAAAAGGGCCTGCGGCGTACGTGACAAAGGACCATTGGATCCTTGAGTCGCTCCTCAGTAGCAGCACCGATGGCAAAGTTTCAATTTCAGTGCTCTTCTGAACCTATTGCACATAAAAGCCCCGCAGGTGCGGGGCTTTGCTTTTAAAGCTTAAGGAGTACGCTGAAGACAGGGGTTTTCCAGAGTCCATACACAGGAGACAAGGCATGAGGTTCTTTGATGCGCTGATAGACGTACTTACCGAGCTCCTGTTTGATCCAGAACTTGGTAAGGACCGGGAGGTTGAGGATGCGCCACTCAAACCTCAGCCACGTTATGACCAGAAAGGCCGGAGAATCCAGACGGCCGCAGAACTTGAGGCCGAACGGGTCGCGTTTCGGAAGAGTCTCGCTCGAACGGACTACTGATCAGCCGACTCGAAAAAGCCCCGCTTTCGCGGGGCTTTTGTTTACGCCTTCTTGCGCTTGCCGACTCGGCGGCGAGAGACGATGAAGACGTTGGAGTACTTCTTCGGCGTACGGGTCTTCTGGCCCTTGCCGGTTGGCTTGCCCCAGAGGGACTTTGCCCGCTTCAAACCGCGGCCCTGCTTTCCTTCGCCGCCGCCGTGCGGGTGGTCAACTGGGTTCATCACCGTACCGCGGACAGTCGGGCGGATACCCATCCAGCGCGAGCGGCCTGCCTTACCAATAACGACGAGGTTGTGCTCTTCGTTGCCAACCGCACCAACGGATGCCCAGCAGAGGTCAGAGACCTTGCGGATCTCGGTCGAAGGGAGCTTGAGCTGAGCAAACCCAGCGTCATGCGCCACCACTTCAGCGTAGCTACCCGCAGAGCGAACGAGGCGTGCGCCTGCAGCAGGCTGGAGCTCGATGTTGTACACGAAGGTACCGACCGGAATCTTGCCAAGCGGCATGCGGTTCCCAATCGTCACGGATGCATCTTCAGAAACCGTGAAGGAGTCTCCCACGCGCATGTCCTTAGGGACGATGACGTAGCGGCGTTCACCATCCGCATAGAGCGCAAGCGCGATGAATGCCGAGCGGAACGGATCGTATTCAACGGTCTCGATCTTGGCCGGAATGTTCTTCTTGTCGTATGAGAAATCGACATCGCGCAGGCGACGCTTGTGGCCTCCGCCCTGGTGACGGGTCGTGATACGACCGAAATCGTTACGGCCGCCCTGTCGCTTCTTGTTCTTCAAGAGCGCCTTGTACGGACGATCGCCCGAAAGGAGCTCCCGGAACGGAAGCGTGGTCATGAAACGGCGGCTCTTGGTAGTTGGACGATAGCTTTTCATAGGCGGTAGCGTTATGCGAACTGGATGGTGTCTCCCTTGTGGAGGTAGACGTAGGCCTTGCGGCGCGCCGCACGAGTACCCATGCCGCGGCGTGTGCGGAGCGTTACCCGCTTCCCCGGTAGGTTGACGATGCGGATCTTCTTCGGCTTCACCTTGAACACCTCGTTCACCGCACCCGCGACATCGGCTTTCGTAGCATCCTGCGGAATGGAGAACGCGTAGACGCCGCGCTCTGTAGAGATAAGCGCCTTCTCAGAGAACCAGGGTGCGCGGATGATGTCGGCTGCCTTGCCCGCCGCGTGCGTGCGCGCCTTCGCGTACGTCTTGTGCGCGTCCTTCTTTCCCTCTTCTTTTTTAGATCCGAAGATAGCCATACGATTTATTTACCACGAGCGGCGAGCGCTGCAAACGACTCTTCCGGCTTCTCGATGATGAGGTAGCGATGCGAGAGGACCGAGAGCGGGTTGAGATTGCGTGCTTCTTCAGTCGCTACGCCCTGCATGTTGCGGAAGCTCTTGATGGCATTTGCCTCATACGAAGCGAGTACCACGAGCGCCGTCTTGCGGCCCGTATCCGAGAGAAGCTTGGCATCAGCAGCCTTGCCGACTGCCGCAAGAGCGTTCACTGCTGCCTTGGTCTTCGGAGCGGAGAACGCGAACTTGTCGACCAAGAGCACTTCGCCATCCTTCGCCTTGCGAGAAAGCAGGGAGAAGAGTGCGCCCACCTTCATCTTGCGGTTTATCTTCTCGGAGTAATCGCGCGTATTGCGAGGACCGAAGGTGATACCGCCGTGGCGCCAGATCGGAGAACGCGTGGAACCGTGACGTGCCTGACCGGTACCCTTCTGCTTCCAGGGCTTCTTACCGCCGCCGGCGACTTCTGCGCGGTCCTTAGTGTGCGCGCGGTTCTGGCGGAGGTTCGCAGAAAGTGCCGTCGTTACCTGGTGCACCAACTCTGGGCGCCATGTCTTACCGAAAATTTCCGCGGGGAGCGCGAGCATGGAGACCTTCTTACCCTCCATGGAGTACACCTGTGCCTCACGCGCGTCCGTAGCAACTGGGGCAGCAACCTTCTTCTCCGCCACAGGCTTTGCTGCGCGCGCCTTTTTCGCCGCCTTGCGCTTTGTCGTTCCCGACGGTCCCGCATTTACTCGAATCCTCTTTTTTGTGGTGTTGGCCATGGTATTCAAAATTATGCGCCCACGACCTCAAGGAGCGTGCCCCGGCCTCCCGGCACAGCGCCAGACACGATGATCTCCCCTGCCGCAGCATCAACCGCAAGGACTTTGAGGTTCTTCACGGTCACGCGGTCAGCACCCATGCGGCCGGCCATGCGCATACCCTTTGCCACACGACCGCCGGCGCGACCGCCTGAACCGCCGATCGAACCCGGCTCACGCTCTGAGTGCTTCTGACCGTGGGAGCGCGGACCGCCGTGGAAGCCGTGACGCTTCACGCCGCCCTGGAATCCTTTACCCTTCGTGATGCCTGAAACCTGTACCGTATCGCCCGGCGCAAACGTATCCACTTTCACCTCGCCGCCAAGCGCGAGTTCACCCGCTTCGCCACGAAACTCACGCATGCCCTCAAATGCCTTGCCCTTCGTGTGGCCAAGCACTGCCTTGCTCACGTTCTTTTCCTTACGCGTACCAAAACCAACCTGGACCGCTGCGTATTTATCCTTGCCATCTGCAGTCTTAACCTGGGTCACGACGATCGGATCCGCCTTAAGTACGGTACCGGCAACTGCACGGCCCTCGTCCGTGTAGATGCGCGTCATGCCCTGTTTCTTTGCAAGAATGAATTTCATTAAAAATGCGCCTCAAAGGCGCGTCGGACCTTCCGGTCCTCCGAGCCATTGGTCCTCGCGAGGAGGACGTAGCGGTTCAGGCACTCTACAGGAAGGCGCAAAAAGATGCAACTTAAACCCTAGAGCGTGGCGCAAAGCTCATCCATCGCTCGACGATTCCACGGCAAGCGGTACCAGTAACCGCGGTGCGCCCCTTTGAACGGGCGGTACAGCATGCGATTCAGCCACGGACAATGCGTCCCGACGCTTCTTACCAGCACTGTGGTAACGCGTTTCATACAAAATACTGTAGCGCGAAGTGGTGTCTCTGCACAACGCAAAACCGCCCTTTCGGGCGGTTTTGCGTACGAGGTCCAGACCTGTGCTACACCATCTTGACGTCAATCGTGACGCCGGACGGGAGATTGAGGTTCGTGAGCGCCTCGATGACCTTTTGCGAAGGATTGAGGATGTCGATGAGACGCTTGTGAATGCGCATCTCAAACTGCTCACGTGCGTCCTTGTGGACGAACGTCGAGCGGTTGACCGTCCAACGCTTGATTTCGGTAGGAAGCGGGACCGGACCGACGACCTTGGCGTCAAGTCGGGTTGCCGTGTCCATGATTTGCTTCACCGAGAGATCAAGGATCTTGTGCTCGTAGGCGCGGACGCGGATCCGGAGCTTGTGCTCAGCGGGGGAGGTTTCTCCCTTCGCCTTTGAGGCACGCTTCGTTTTAGTTGCGGTGGCCATACGAGAGGTGTGAATTGCTCGCTTAGGCGACGATCTTCGTGACGACGCCGGCGCCCACCGTCTTGCCGCCCTCGCGGACTGCAAAGCGGGTCTGTGCCTCAAGCGCGATCGGCGCAACGAGTTTCACCTTGAAGGTGACCGTGTCGCCCGGCATGACCATCTCCTTTCCTTCCGGAAGGGTCACTTCACCAGTCACGTCCGTGGTGCGGACGTAGAACTGCGGCTTGTAGCCAGTGAAGAACGGCGTGTGGCGACCGCCCTCGTCCTTGTTGAGGACGTAGACTTCTGCCTCGAACTCCGTGTGCGGAGTCACGCTGCCAGCCTTTGCAAGCACCTGACCGCGATGCACATCTTCTTTCTTCGTACCGCGGAGAAGGATGCCGGCGTTGTCGCCCGCCATACCCTCAGAGAGCTGCTTGTTGAACATTTCGATGCCGGTGACGGTCGTCTTCGCCGTATCCTTGATACCGACGATCTCGACTTCCTCGCCAACTTTCACGATGCCGCGCTCGATACGACCCGTAACCACGGTGCCGCGACCTTCGATAGAGAAGATGTCTTCGATCGGCATGAGGAACGGCTTGTCCGTCTCGCGAGCCGGGAGCTCGAAGTAGCTGTCCATGGTGTCGACGAGCTCTTTCGCCTTCTGGGCGTACTCATCATCCATGCCCTTCGCTTCAAGCGCCTTCAAGCCTGAACCGCGAATAATCGGCGTATTTGCGCCATCGTAGCCCTGCTTCGTGAGAAGCTCGCGGATCTCCTCTTCGACGAGGTCGATGAGGTCTTTCTCCGCAACCATGTCCACCTTGTTGAGGAAGACGATGAGCTTCTTAAGACCCACCTGCTTTGCAAGGAGGATGTGCTCGCGAGTCTGCGGCATCACGCCGTCAGTTGCGGCAACCACGAGGACGGCGCCATCCATCTGCGCCGCACCGGTGATCATGTTCTTGATGTAGTCGGCGTGTCCCGGCGCGTCGATGTGCGCGTAGTGAC
>CAYVUT010000001.1:18246-56585 GCA_964455225.1 uncultured Candidatus Saccharibacteria bacterium | reverse complement strand
CATGAGAATCCTCGCGATTGAGACTTCTTGCGACGAGACCGCGATTGCGATCGTTGAAGCCACCGGAAATGAGCAGGCGGCAGAGTTCAAAGTGCTCGGAAATGCACTGCTCTCTCAGATCGAGATTCATAAAGAATACGGCGGCGTCTTCCCCGCGCTCGCGAAGCGCGAGCATGCGAAGAACCTCGTGCCCATCCTTGAAGCGGCACTTGAAGAGGCGGAGCTGCTGCGAGAAGACGCCCAGGCGATGCCGGGCGAGATGCGCGACAAGATCGCACCGATTTTGTCGCGCGAACCGGGCCTTGGCGAACAATTCTTCGAGTTCATTGCCGAGTGCGAGGTCCCAGAAATAGATGCGATTGCCGTGACCGCAGGACCAGGACTTGAACCCGCGCTCTGGGTCGGCATCAACTTTGCCCGAGCACTCTCGGTAGCCTGGAATAAACCCATTGTCGCAGTGAATCACATGGAGGGCCATATCCTTTCTGCGCTCGCCAAGAATAACGGTGATTCACTCGCGATAGAAAACGTAGCGATGCCCGTACTCGCGCTCCTGATTTCCGGTGGTCATACCGAGCTCGTGCTGATGCGTGAATGGCTCTCGTACGAACTCATCGGGCAGACGCGAGACGACGCGGTGGGCGAGGCGTTCGACAAGGTGGCCCGCATGCTTCAACTCCCCTATCCGGGCGGCCCCGAAATCTCCCGCCTCGCCGAATTATCGAGGTCGGACCTCGATACGAATGTAGGACATCGGAGGTCCTACGTTCTGCCGCGGCCGATGATCAATGACGCGAGCTGCGACTTCTCGTTTGCAGGACTCAAGACCGCCGTACTCTACCTCCTCAAAGACAAAGAGATATCCGAGCAAGAAAAAAAACATATCGCGCATGAATTTGAGAACGCCGTAGGTGATGTGCTATGGAAAAAGACATCACGCGCCCTCGCAGGCTCGGGCGCGCAAACCCTCGTCATCGGCGGCGGCGTCTCCGCAAACACTCACATCCGTCGCGTCTTTACCGAAGGAGTGAAAACCGAGCACCCGCACGTAGCGCTCCGTATCCCCCACGCCTCGCTCACGACCGACAACGCCATTATGATTGCCCTTTCCGGCTTCTACCGCGCATCGCGCAACGAATTTACTGACCTGGATTCTCTTACCGCAAACGGAAACCTATCTCTCGCATAAGGGCTTATTTTTGCTATATTTCTTGAATCATGGACGAAAAGTTCCTCAAGCCCTACCAGCCCCAAGAAACCGAACCGCGCATATACGAGGCGTGGGAAGCGAGCGGGTACTTCAACCCGGATACCTGCATCAAAAACGGAGTAACCTCCGAAAATGCCGAGCCGTACTCGATCGTACTTCCTCCACCCAACGTTACGGGCCGCCTCCACATGGGCCACGCGCTCATGCTCGCCATCGAGGACATCCTCGTGCGCTTCAACCGCATGCGCGGAAAGAAGACGCTCTGGATACCAGGCACCGATCATGCGGCGATTGCCACGCAATCAGTAGTGGAAAAACAGATCAAGAAAGATGAGAACAAGAGTCGCCACGACCTCGGGCGCGAAGAACTCTTGAAGCGCATTGGGGCGTTCGCCAAAGAGAGCCACGACACCATCACGAGCCAGGTAAAGACCATGGGCGCATCGCTTGACTGGTCGCGCGAAGCGTTCACGCTCGACGAGACGCGCTCGAAGGCGGTGCGCACCGCCTTCGAGCAGATGTATGACGCCGGCCTCATCTATCGCGGCAACCGCATCGTGAACTGGGACCCGAAGGGGCAGACCACTATTTCCGACGACGAAATCGTATACGAGGAGCGATCCGCAAAGCTCTACACGTTCAAATACTCAAAGGACTTCCCCATTGCCATTTCCACCACCCGTCCAGAAACGAAAGTCGGAGACGTAGCGGTTGCCGTGCATCCTGAAGACGAGCGGTACAAGGATCTTGTCGGAAAAGAATACGAGGCCGTCTTCTGCGATGTGCCGATCAAGATTAAGATCATTGCCGATCAGAGCGTCGAGAAAGAGTTCGGGACCGGCGCGCTTGGCGTGACGCCTGCACACAGCCAGATCGACTGGGATATAGCCGAACGTCATAATCTTCCTAAGGACAAGATTGTCATCAACGAGTACGCGAAGATGACGGTTCCCGGCCGCCTTTCTGGCCTGAAGACAACCGACGCGCGCGAAGCGGTAGTGGAGTGGCTCCGAAGCGAGGGACTCCTTGAGAAAGAGGAAGATATTAAGCAGAACGTTTCTACCGCAGAGCGCACGGGCGGCATCGTGGAGCCCTTGCCCAAGCTCCAGTGGTGGGTGGCCGTAAATAAGGAAGTTCCGGGACGCGGGAAGACTCTGAAAGAGCTCATGCTGGAGCCGGTTCGAAACGGCGAACTCAAGATCATTCCCGATCACTTCGAGAAGACGTACTTCCACTGGATCGAGAATCTGCGCGACTGGTGCATCAGCCGTCAGATCTGGTATGGGCACCGGATTCCGGTGTGGTACCGCGGCGATGAAATCGCTGTCGGCGAAGCTCCAGAAGGAGACGGGTGGCAGCAAGACGAAGACACGCTCGACACCTGGTTCTCCTCTGGACTCTGGACCTTCTCCACTCTTGGCTGGCCCGAAAAGACAAAAGACCTTGCAACCTACCACCCCACCGCAATCATTGAGACCGGGTACGACATCCTCTTTTTCTGGATTGCGCGCATGATCCTCATGACCGAGTTCGCGCTCGGCACTGTCCCCTTCAAGACCGTCTATCTTCACGGCCTCGTGCGCGACGCGCAGGGACGCAAAATGTCAAAGTCGCTCGGCAATAACCTCGACCCCTTGGACATTGCGGCGAAGTTCGGTGCAGATGCCGCACGCATGGCGCTCGTGGTTGGAAATACGCCTGGCACTGATACCCGTATCAGCGAGGACAAAGTGAAAGGTTACAAACATTTTGCAAACAAGCTCTGGAACATCACCCGCTTCATCCTGGAGAATACGCAGAACGCAGATGCCTCCGCTCCGCTTACCGAAGCCGATGGCGCGCTTAAGACTGCGTTCGATGCGATCGCAAGAGATGTCACGACCGACATCGAGGAATATCGCGTCTATCTCGCTGCCGAAAAGCTCTACCACTACGCATGGCACGAGCTTGCCGATAAGATCCTCGAGGAATCGAAGCCGATATTCCAAGGCTCGGACGAAGCGGCAAAAGCGTCTCGCGCACGTTTCCTTACGGAAACGCTTGATGCGCTCCTCAAGCTCCTCCACCCGTTCATGCCGTTCGTGACCGAAGAAATCTATCAATCTCTCCCACAGAAAGACGCGGAGTTCCTCATGGTAGCCCGCTGGCCAGTGGTAAGATAACCAGGTGGAAATCGACCCGCTCATCCTCGGCTATGCATTCATCGGCGGGCTCTTGCCAGCGCTTATCTGGCTCTACTTCCTCCTTCGAGAAGACAGTCGTTGCCCAGAGCCCCGATCGGTAGTAACCCTGGCCTTTGTCGCAGGCATGCTTGCGGTGCCTTTTGTCATCTACCCAGAGAATCTTGCGCGCGACACGCTTGCGCTCACCCCCGCCCTCTTTATCGCCTGGGCTGCGATCGAAGAAACGGTCAAATACGTCTTTGCCGCTCTCTTCATCCTCTGGCGACGCGCCGTCGACGAATCTCCTGATTATGTGATCTACATGCTCACCGTCGCCCTCGGCTTCGCAGCCGCCGAGAACGCGCTCTTCTTGCTTGACCCGCTTGTAAATGACGGTATCGCCGCTTCGCTCATCACGAACCATCTCCGCTTCCTCGGATCGACTCTGCTTCACGTGCTCGCCTCTTCCATCATCGGCTTCGCGCTCGCGTGGTCGTATCACCGGGGACCCGGAGCACGCATCGCGTTTGCTGCAATCGGACTTATCCTCGCAACCGCATTGCACGCGGCATTCAACCTGCTTATCATCAAAGAGAGCGGGCAAGAAGTGCTCGGTGCATTTTTCCTCGTATGGACGGCTGCTCTCGTCTTCTTCGCTGCGTTTGAGATTCTCAAATACTTCCGATACCGCAATATGCCTAAAAATGTCTGCTAAGATATACCTATGAGCAAAAAACCAACCTTCTTCGAACGCCTCTCCGGCACTATGCGTGTCGAACACAACCTCGACGCGTTTGACGAAGACGACAATCTGCCGCAAACGCCGACGATCACGCGCGGCAACTCCTCGCGCTTCGCTCCGCCAAGCGCAATGCCTGAAGAAGAACCGACGAGCGCAGGCCAGCTTCCCGTCGACCTCCACCAGACCGGCAATGAATTCGTCGTTCGCGCGTTCGTCGCAGGCGTCCGCCCTGACGAGCTCTCTATTTCTATCAGCCGCGACCGCGTTGAGATCGAAGGGTCGCGCATGGAGCGTGAGCACATTCCCGAACTCGATTATTTCCTGCGCGAACTCTTCTGGGGCTCATTTTCCCGTACCATTCAGCTTCCTGAAGAAGTGGACGTAGAGAGCTCTTCTGCTACAGCAAAAGACGGCCTCTTGGTCATCATCATGCCGAAACTTGATAAGGCACGTCAGACCAAACTCCGCGTCAAAGCCGGTTAAACGTCACTCAAGCGTACGCTCGAGATACGCTGGCGACGTGGTCGCCCTGAGGACCGTCGCATCGATCCTGCCAAGCACTTTCCCTCCTGCAGTCTCTACGCTCACCCGCCACCGCCCTTCGCTTGGGTTCGATTTGATGGAATAGGCACGATACCCCCCATCCCTGCCTCCGATGATCGGAAACGACACGACCGACTGCACTTTCCAAGCCTCGGCCGCCTCATCGTAGCGCTGCCAGCGATGAATGATCGTGGTGTTGAGCTTTACAGGCGCAAAAATGGCGCTGTACGCATACAGCGGTTCCCCATCGCGGACATGGAGTATCGCCGGAGCACCAAGCGCCACCCTCCATGATTGCGCCTCGTCAGTGGCTATGTACGCATCGCCCGAGCGTTGAACCGCATGATAGATGCCTCCCGACTGGAGCGTGAGCGGCAAGGGTGGCAATACGTTCGTGAAGTAAAAGAGATTCACGACCAGGAGTACGCTGATCGCACCGAGACGCATGTGCCTGACGTCCTGTTGAAACCGTTCGCGGCCGACGAAGCGGAGTAGGCCAGTAAACAAAAAGAGGAATCCGAGAGCGCATGCACTGCTTATGAGGAATGTGCCAACACCGATGCCGCCCGTGTATACCGGCACCGTGAAGATCGCGTACGCATATAGTGCGAAAAAGAAGAGCGTGTTCGTAAAGATCAGGCGATCGTGATATTTGCGCAAGACCTCATTACCTATCAGCATGACGGCCACGAACAGAAGAAACGGCCATGAGACACCGACTGATGCGCCTCTGCCGTACACAACGAGCACGCCGCTCAGGAAGCCGCCGAGTGCAAATTGCGTTACGATCGGAAGAAACGGCCGGAGCCAGGAGCGTGGCTGCCCGGAAAGAGCGCGGGACTCTATACGATGCAGCACGGTGATGGAGACTAGGCATACGAACGCATAGGCCGCAAAGAGAAGCTGTGTTCCCGGTAGATCGACCCGCTCAAAGAAGAATGCATCGGAGACGAATCCGAAGAACATTGCGGCCGCCGAGAGGTGCCGCTCGTATCTGCCCACCCATGCGACAAATCGTCGAAACATGGCTCTTACTATACCAAGTGCTTGGAGTCGGGCTCGAACCGACGACCCCTTCCTCTTCAGGGAAGTGCTCTACCAACTGAGCTATCCAAGCAGGCCGTCCTATTGAGACGATCGGTACGAGTCTACCAGTTTTTGTATTTCTGCGAAAGATGGGAGGCCAAAGAGTCCAGGCGCGGGACTGCTGCCCTCGGGAAAGGCTGCCTGGTACTGGGCGACCAGGGGCGCCAGATAGTTCTGGTAAAAGTAGAGCGGCGCAAGGAAAACGATTGCCCAGAAGATGACTCGCCAGATAAGGCCAATCCACGCGTCGCGTCGCATGGCGCGCAGCATCTTATTGTTCTGCTTCGAGAGCTCGAGATTCTCCGCGAGGAGCTGCTTCAATTCGGGGTCCACCTGGGCAGTATACCAGGCCTCCAGGCGCACTTGACGTGTATCAGTATAATGTGCTATAATATACACAGCTTTAACTGCCCCTTCGGGGCTGCTGTTCCTTTCCAACCAGTAGGGAGAGTCAAATGCGCAACATCTTCATAGTGCTGTCTTCCCTTCTCTTCGCGGCCCTCGCGGGCTGTACCGATGAGAAGACCATCAACAACTACCCGGCCGAGCAAGTACAGTCCGTTCCGACGCCGCAAGGCGAGTGCATCGCCGTACTTGAGACCATCGATATCCCTGCCGGCCTCGCGCTCCAGGGCTGGAATGATGGCTCAGTCGGCAGCCGGGCACAACAGCTGCGCTTGCGCATGACTGGCTGCGATCCGTCTGCACTGTCGGCAATCACGTTCTGCGTGATTAATGACATCAACACGGACGGCTCCGCTGGCACGAGCTGGTCTGAAGTGTCGGGAGTTCCCGCGTACTTCGACGAGTTCGTCGACCAGTACGCTGGCGGGCCAGTCGAGGTGGGTGCGTTCGTCAGGGACGCAACCTACTCAGTTACCGAATACGTCACCGCCGCACTCAGCGACGGTGCCGCAACGATTCGGATTGATGGTACGCAGTTCGCTGGCCTGGACGAGCTTTTCATCGAGCTCAACCAGCAGGTACCGGCCGGTGCGCCTTTCCTGGCAATCCGACTTGCACCTGACACGCGCGGTGCGTGCGGCGCAACGGGCGCCGTCATCGAAGGAGCGTTCAACCAGTCGGTCGTGCAGTTCTTACCGTCGGACGTCTCGACGTTCCGGCCCGCAAATGTCGGCGCTCTCACAGATTCCCAGGTGGACTCGGTCGTATCGCTTCTCCGCTCCTTTGGAGCTGATGAGCAGACGATTCAGGACACTCAGGCTGTGCTGACGGGTAACGCGACCGCGCTGCCGAATCCGCCGCCTCCGCCACCGTGCGTGGGCGCGGACTGCAAGGGCTGATATTCACCTACTGTTGTTTTTTCAAGCTCCGGCGCTATGCGTTGGAGCTTTTTCTTTATCTCTACGTGGTCACGAATAATCCGCTCGCCGTCGCTCACGGATTTTCTCGACCCCGGCTCGCGGTCCCGTCTGCTGACGGGACATAGCTGCGCCAGGCACAACGCGCGACACCTGCCGCAGGGCAGGTGTCGCGTCTGTTGTGCCCTCCCCGGGAGTCGAACCTGGATTTGCTCGTTAGGAGTGAGCCGTTCTATCCATTGAACTAAGAGGGCGTGTATCGAGGGTAACACAAAACCCGCGACGGGAAACCGTCGCGGGTTTTGATTAATCAGTTACGCAGCGATACCGAGTGTCGAAGCGATGCGCTCTTTGTCGAAGCCGATGATCATCTCGTCACCGATGAAGATGACCGGCACGCCCATCTGGCCGGACTTCTGGATCATTTCCTGTCGCTTCTGCATATCGTGTGCGACATCATAATCCGTGAACGGTATGCCCTTCTCTGCCAGAAACTCCTTGGTCATGTGGCAGAAGTGGCAGGTCGGGGTGCTGTAGATGGTGACTGGTTTATCCATACTGATTGCTATTGGTGACTATGCGAGAAAGTATACCACGCGGAGTTATCCACAGACAAAATATCGGACTTTCATCGGCTTTCCGACGGAAAGCTGGTTCTGCCACTAAACGAGTGCGGGATGCGAGAATCGAACTCGCGCCTCAACCTTGGGAAGGTCGCGTCCTACCACTAAACCAATCCCGCAAATTAAAACCAACCCAAAATCCTCTGCCACCACGAACGTTCGGGCGACGACGTCGCCGCGACCGGCGGCACGACTACAATAACCTCTTCACCGGGCTTTGCAACGCCGAACGATTCGCGTATCGCAGCTTCTTTCCCGCGCGAGGTCGCAAGTACTGCCAGATCCGACTCAAGCACGCTACGGCGCGCCTCAAGCGCTTCGTAGCGCATCTGCACCTCTTTCGCTTCAGTAAACGCGATCGAGACCTTCCCCGTAAGACCCCAGATGAGGTGCGCAAGCCACGCGATTACCAAAAGCAGGAGTCCGATCCAGAGTCCGTCTCGCCACTGTTTTGCCTTCATTACCCCCTAGTATAACCCCGCAACCGCTCACCGGGACTACCGGTCGGTGTCCTGCACCATCTTCATGAACACCTCTTCGGGAATGTTTACCTTGCCCGTGCCGTGCTCCAGAAGCTTCTTCTTGCCGCGCTTCTGCTTTTGAAGGAGTTTCTGTTTCCGGGATACGTCGCCGCCATAAAGATAGCCCGTAACATCCTTGCGCATCGCCGAGAGCGAGCGCGATGCGATGATTCGCCCGTTGGCGCGCGCCTGGATCTTTGTCACGAATTGCTGTTTGGGCAAGACGCTGTGCAGCTTTTCAACCATGTGCTCCGCCTCTTCCTGGATGCGCCTGCTTGCGATGACTCGCGCAAACGCAGGTACTGGCTCTTCCGCAACCAGAATGTCGAGCCGCACGACGTCAGCGACACGCTCATCCAGGAATTCATACGAGAGGCTCGCGTATCCGGACGAGACGTTCTTGAGCTTATCGAAAAAGCCGCGCATCAGTTCCCGAAGCGGCATCTCTGCGATCATCTCGATGCGACCATCGCCATACATCTCCGTGGCTTTCGTTTCCGCCTCATGGTCGTAGAGCATCTGCACGAGCGGACTCACCGCCTCTGGCGGCGTGATGATGATCACTTTTACCCAAGGCTCGCGGATTTCGGCGATGTCTCCATGTTCGGGAAAACGCGCGGGCGTATACACGGTCTCCGTCACGCCGTGTACGGTCGTCACCGTGTATGAAATGGTGGGAATCGTGACGATGAGAGCCAGGTCGAATTCTCTGCGCAAACGTTCCGTGATTATTTCAAGATGCAAGAGGCCGAGAAAGCCGCAGCGGAACCCTCTGCCGAGCACGCCCGACGATTCCTCCTCAAAAGAAAGCGAGGAGTCGGTAAGACGCAGACGCTCGAGCGCCTGCCGCAGCATGGGCAGGTCGTCCTGGCTTTCCGGATAGACAGACGCCCAGACCACCGGACGCGGGCGCGTGAAGCCTCCGAGCGCCGGGAGCGTGGGTTTCCCTGCACCTACCGTGTCGCCAACCGCCACCACTCCTGCCTCTTTGACACCGGTCACGATGTAGCCAATCTCACCCGCAGACAGCGACTCAGCGGGCGTCTCGTCAGGCATGAAGATGCCGGTCTCAAGTGCGATGAACTCCTTGCCCGCGGCATGGAAGCGAAGCGGCTGACCCTTCTTAAACACGCCATCGAACACACGCAGATACACGGCAATGCCCCGGTGCGTGGAATAGGAGAAGTCGAAGACGAGACCGCGCGGCTCGCCAGTCGATTGGCTTTCTCTCGGGGGCGGCACACGCTTTACGATTTCCGCTAGGAGCTC
This sequence comes from uncultured Candidatus Saccharibacteria bacterium, assembly GCA_964455225.1. Lineage (GTDB taxonomy): Bacteria > Patescibacteriota > Minisyncoccia > Phycocordibacterales > Phycocordibacteraceae > C7867-001. The sequence continues at coordinate 47,107 of CAYVUT010000001.1, read as the reverse complement.
GCTCACGCCTTCCCCGCTCTTGCCAGAGACCGCAAGCACGGTGTCAGGTGAGACGGAAAGAAGTTTCGCGAGCTCTGCCTTCACCTCGGCGACACGCGCATAGGGAGAGTCGATTTTCGAGACCACCGGCACGATGACGCATTGCTGCGCCTTCGCAGCCTCAAGCGTCGTGAGCGTCTGCGCCTGCACGCCCTGCGTTGAATCGACCAGGAGCAGCACGCCCTCGACGGCTTTCAGGGCCCGCGAGACCTCATACGAAAAGTCGATATGCCCCGGGGTATCGATGAGGTTCAGGATGTAGGGTGTGCCGTCGGCGGCTTGATATCGCATCCGGACCGGCTGCATTTTTATAGTAATGCCGCGCTCGCGCTCGAGATCCATGCGATCGAGCACCTGATCGCGCATCTTGCGCTCTGGGATGGTCCCGGTCTTTTCCAAGAGCCGGTCAGCCAGGGTGCTTTTCCCATGGTCGATATGCGCGATTATCGAGAAGTTCCGGATGTTCATAGAAAGTTATGGCTGCACAGGCTCTTCGGCCGATGGCGGCAAGAAGCTTCGGATGCCCGGTAATCGCTTGATGCTGCGGAGCGCGTCATCAAACTCCTCGTTCCGAAGCGCCCGAAGCGTGAGCGCAGACACGATAAGACCCACCATACCTGCGATGAGACCCTCCGTAAAGACCGCGGCAAGCGTAGTCAAAGGAGCGATATCGCCCAAGAGCGCGAGGACCGCGTATGTTGCGACAGCACCGAAAAGTGAAGCGGCAATCCCATGAACCGTCGGGCGCACGAGGCTTCGCAAAAATCCGGGCAAGAGACGCGCGAGCCGCGTCGTCGCGAAGAGGGCGACCGCTATCTGGCCAAGCGTCGAGGCAAGCGCAAGAAGAAGTACTGAGGCGTGTGGCACATCTCCCACTCGGAACAGCTCGGCAAGCTGCTGCGGAAATCCGTCATACGGCAGTGAGAGGAAGAAGAGCGCGAGAGCGATGGTGAGACAACCGCCGCCGACGTTATAGAGGAAAGGTCGCCACGATTCGCGTATCGCGTAGAGCGCGCGCGAAAAAAGGAGTACGAGTCCTTGCGCTACGAGCCCTAGCGCGAGGATGGCGAGCATCGCCGCAGTAAGACGCGTCGCGTCCCAGTCGAATGCACCCGAACCGAGGATGGTACGGACCAGGTGCGCCCGAAGCACCACAATGAGCCCGAGCGCGATCAGCGACCAAAGAATCAAGTGTTTTGCGGACGCGACCAGTATGCGCGTGAACTCTTCTCGTTTTTCGGCGACTGACGCTTCAGAGAGCGCGGGGAACGCGGCGACTGCATATGAGACTCCTATGAGCGCGAGCGGTACCGCTTCCAAGTTTCCTGCGAGCGTGAACACGGAAACGCTTCCATTCGCGATGGTAGCCGCAATCATGGTCAGAATAAGTGCGGTGATGGAACCCATAAGGAGCGCGAACGAACGCGGTACGGAATGTGCGATCAGGGGCAGTAGCTCCGCAAGACGTGGACGAGTGAGACGTGGCATGACACCACCCTCGATGAGGAGCGGGATATGAATGGCAAGATGGAGCGCTGCACCGAAAATGACACCCGCTCCGATTCCCACGAGACCCCAGAGCGGATACAGAAGTACCGCGCCCACGATGATGCCGAGATTGTAGAGCACCGGAGAAAGCGCAAAGAGCGTGAAGCGCCTATTGACCTGAGTCACGCTCGTCACGATGCCCGAGAGACCAAGCAGGATCGGCTGGAGCAGAAGCAGCCGCGCAAGCGCAATGAATGCGGAAGCATCCGGCGATGCAGCAAGATCCGGATACAAGAACGCAAGAAGCGGCGCCATGAAGACCGAGAGCACGAGCCCGATCGCGCCTCCGATGATGAGAAGAAACGAGACCGACTGCGAGAGGACCGAGCGCACAGACGCCGGATCAGCTCCGGAGATGCGGGGAATGAGCACATATGCGCCGACGAGCGAGGCGACGAGCGCGAACACGAGATCAGGGATACGGAACGCTGCAAAATAGAGGTCTAGAGTCTGTCCTGCGCCAAAGAGGTCGGCGAACGTGCGGTCGCGCAGGAGCGCAAGCGCCTGCGATGCGAGCGTGAGCAGAGCAAGCACATACGCGGCCTCATGCAGGCCGCGTATCGGTGCGCGAATCCTCTCCATCAATCCTCGAACCATTGCCTCATCATACCAGGACGCTCCTAAGCACGCGAAAAGCCCCTTCCGGGGCTTTTCGCGTGTGCGGATGACTCCGCGACTATTCTTCAGAATCGAGTGGTTCGACGGTACCCGAGAGCAAGTTTGCGGGGAACGGATTCTTCCCTGCCGAGAGCTTAGCCATGGCATCTGCCACTGCTTTCGCATTCTCCTCAGAGAGCGCTGCGAGCGCCTCAAGCTCGGCCAGCGCTTTCGGGAAGTCTCCCTTCTTCGCATACGCTGCTGCGAGGAAGTAGCGTGCGTTTGCGAACTCCGCATTCACCCCGACCGCCTTGGCGAGCGCAACGATAGCGCCGTCGGTGTCGTTGTTTGCGGCGCGCAGGAGCCCGAGCTGGAAGAGCACGTTCTGATCATTTGGTGTGAAGTACGCTGCGGCTTCCGCTGCTGCAAGCGCCTCTTTCAGGTTGCCTGCTCGCACCTCAAGCTGCGAGAGGAGGAAGATCGCCGCCGTGTAGTTCTGCTTGAGCGTGATGGCCTGCTTGAGGTACTCACGTGCCATCGCGGTGTCCTGCTTAGCGATCGAGAGCTGTGCAAGCGCGTACGGGATGAGCGGGCTCGTCGGATTGAGCTCTGCCGCTTTCTCATATGCCGTCTTTGCATTCGCATCTGCGCCTTCTACGCCGATAGGCACCACAAAGGCGTACAGGTTGCCGAGCTCAAGCCATGCCTGATAGTCGGTCGGCGCAACGCGGGTTCCAGTGATTGCCGCGTTGATACCCGCTGAGAGGACAGCCTGGAACTCCTGTGCGGTGTCTGCGTTATTCAGGTTTCCCCCTGCAGCGATCTGCTGAAGTTTTACCTGCGTGATGCGTGCTTGTGCGGTGTACGCGATCGCCGAGGGCGCGAACGCGAGCGAGTGCGAGAGCGCTGATTCAGCACCAGCGATGTCGCCCGCATTCAGTGCGGAAGAAGCGCGTGCGAAGTCGACTTGCGCGATGTACTGCTCGATGAGGAGATACGCAGCACCGATCGACGCAAGGAGAAGCAGGGTGAGCTTGAAGACGATCACGAATCCGACGCGTGGGCTCTTCGCGAAGGAAATGCCCCACTGTCCTCCGAGCTTCGCAAAGCGAAGCGTCGAGATGAACACGCCCGCAAGCACGAATGCGAGCGCGATGAGCGGAGCACTCGGCACATCGAGGAATGCAACGATGAAGAGGTAGCTTGCGCCGATGAACGAGAGTACCGCGGCAAGACGCACGGACGGATCTTCCGATGCGCGGAAGATAAGCGTACGGATGCCGTAGAAGAGGAAGAGAGCGAGGAAGGCAATCCAGGCGAGCGCGCCGAGGACGCCAGTCGTGACCATGGCTGTCGGGATGAATCCGACACCAGACGTGAAGTCGACGTTCCAGAAGAGAGTCTGGTTCAAGGATGCATCACGATGGCGCAGCCACTCCGTGCGGAATGTGCCCGGACCAGAACCAAACACCGGCGAAGTGCTGTAGACCTGGCTGCCAACCGCAACGGTGGACTGCCACGAAGGACGCACGGAAAGGACGCTCACCCCGAGCTTAGACGCGAGCGCATTTCCAAGCGTGCTTCCAAAGAGGAAGAAGAGAGCAACCGCAAGTACGATAAGCGGTACTGCAAGCGGGCGATTCCCTTCTCCATGATCCATATCGTCTCCCGCAAGCGGCATCGTGCCCTCCAAATCCCCTTCAGCAGAAGCAGACGAACGCTGCATCACCGCTTCCACAAAGAGCGCGAGCGCAGTGAGTGCAACCAGGGTCCATACGAGCGTGGAGTTTACGACCGCGAGCACAAGAAGCGAGAGTGCGCCAACGCCAAGGAGCCATGAGCGCCGGCGAGGAGAAACCGGTGCGAGCCGGAGCGTTACGAGAGTGAGTACGACGCCAAGACCAAGGAGCATGCCAAGGTCAGCGAACGAGCCAAGGAGCGAGAACGCTGGTGAGAGACGCTCAGGAATGAACTGTCCGACGAGGAGGATGAGCGTCTGTGCGAGAACGATAGCGCCAAACGCATACGCGAGCGTCTTCCAGAAACTCGCGTACTGATCAACCCGACGCAGGATGAGTGCTGCGAGTGCTCCAAGCACCGTCGCTACGACGATGAATCCGAGCGTATCGCTTCCAAGGGTCCGTCCGAACACCGCGTCGGCCATGCCTGCTCCCGAAAAGAGTGTGGAGAGGATGTACGCAACGAGCGGCAACCAAAGAGCGCCGTAGAGAGCAAGCGGCGGAAGGATGAGGTTTCCACGCGTGAGCCGTGCGAGCACGAAGAGCGCGAGCGTGAGGATGGTGCCGAGACCGAGCGCGAACACTTTCGTGGGAAGCGTCGGTGCTGGGAGACCGGGGAGCACGATAAGGAGCGACGCGATGAGAGTTCCGATAAGAGCGAACATGCTGGCGCGCTCGAAGGAGAAGCGCGCAGCAGCCTGACTAGTCTGCGGGGGCATAGTAAAGATAAAAGTACGCTAACGGCTAATAGCTTCCAGTATACCGCCGACCCTGCTTTGCCACCCGCGCGCTATCCACACAAAAACCGCCGCACTAACGTGCGGCGGTTTTTGTAGGACACGGGCCGGTAAGCCGAGTTCTGTCGTGAACGATCATGTATCTAGGATGGCGATTACTCGCCACCTCAAGCGGCACCCCGCCAAAAATTGGCGATACGGCCTTGCACGAAGGTAAGGATTTGTTCGTTGCACCTCTCCAGTCGCCTGGGGAGCTCATCTCCGAACCTTTCGGCTCGGAGACGCAACCTCGCTTTCGCTCGGAAGCGTCTCTGTAGGCACCTCTATCCTCGCGGACGACGGGCGTTACCCGCTACCCTGCTCCACTCCATAACGGAGGGTCGTGCTCGGACTTTCCTCCCTCTGCCCATAAGACAGAGAGCGATCGTCTAGCCCGGTCCTTCTATTATTATACTACAAACCTAGAACACGTCTACACTATCTCGCAGACGCCGCTCGTGCAGGCCAACTCCTTCTTAAGCTCCGTTTCGTCCTGGCGCTCATACACATAGAGCTTGCTGTAGTCGACTTTCGGCATGCGCGCGACCATCGTCTCGTACTGCTCCTTGGAGATCGGCTCGTACGGGGCAAGCTGGTAGATGTGGTTATTGCGCGGGAGGAACGACAAGCCGCCCACCAGGTCCCAGTTTGCGTAAATCCAGTTTGCAACGGCAATCCACTCATTGTCGCCGACCGAAATGGTGACGGACGGGTTATGTTCCGTGAAGTTCTCTTTCACCAGCTTCCAATGCTCGAGCTGATCGAGCGCCGAGAGGTCGTCTTTGCAGATCGCGCCATCAGGAGATTTGACCGGGAACTCAAGCACATAGGTATTCGCCTCTTCAAGCGACTGGCCGACCTCCGGGTGATACGGCATCCCCTGGTCGCGCAGCATCTTGAAGAGCGAGTCTGTCGCGCTGATGCGGATGCGGCGGATGTAGTACGGCGCATGGCGAGCATGCATGCCGGAAGCAACGCCGATCGTCTGCGAGACGGTACCTGAGGGCTTCACGCAGGTGATTGCCGTCGACGCATTGACTCCGAAGCGCTCCGCGTACTTCTTATTAGTCTTGATGGTCTCGGCACGCATCGCACGAAGCGTTTCTGCATCGCGCACCGCAGTCGAGTCCCACTGACCCGTGATGGAGACACCGAGGAGCCGTTCGCTTTCGCAGTTCTCGGTCCATTCTTTCGAGAGGAAGTTCAGCTTGGTAAGCGTCGACTGGTAGGTACCGAGGATGGTCGCGAGGCGCGCCTTGCGCACGAGCGACTCTTTCGTGTCCTTCGGACGCGCAACCACTTCAGAGAGGTTGCAGAACTGCTTCGATTTGAGGATGATCTCGCCGCACGGGTTCGTACCTGCAAGACCGACCACGCGACCGCCCGAGACATATCCCGTCTTCTCCCAGTAGTCGATGCGCCGCTTCGGAAGCTGCTTGATGAGGCCGCTTCGGTTGAAAATGCCGCGCTCGCCGCTGCCGCTCTTCATGAGCGCGACCCACTCATCCATGAACTCTTCGTTCCCGGGCTTCTCCATGTACACCGCAGAGTTGTTCGCAACCGAGCGGTGCGGATCTGTCATGAAGAACTGGCCTTTCTTCGCGTCACGCACATCGGTGTCATCGAGATCAGAGAGCGAGATCATTGCCGAGCGGCGCACGCCGCCGGCGACCACGCACTCGCCGATCTTGCAGATGATGTCGTGCGCATCGATATTGCGCAGTCGGCGTCCCTGGCGCGCAAGCACACGCTCACGCGCGAACGCGAGGAGCGAGCGGAGCGGTTCCGGACCGGAGGCCTTGCCGCCCATGGTCTTCAAGCGCGAGCCTGCAGGACGGATGAGCGAGAGATTGAATGAAATATCCTTGCCGTCGTACCACGCCTTGAGTCCGGCCGTGAGCGCGTTCGCCCAGCCTTCAGCGGAGTCTGCGACAATGTGGTCCGCCAGCTTCTCTCCCGTCTGATATTTGATCTGCGGGAGCGCCTGCACATTCTGACTCTCCACGGAGTAGCCTACGCCCGTACCACGCATCGAGACATACATGATTTCGGCAAAATCTTCGAGCTTCGACGGTGCGATGTATGAGCAGTTGTATGCACAGATGTTGTCGCGGCGCGCTGCCTCTCCTGCAAACTGCATGAGGCGCATCGAGGGCATGATCTCCTGTTTCAGGATTGCCGTGCGCACTTCCGCATATTCTTTTTCCGTGAGCTTCTCGCCGAGATTCTCGCGCATGAATCCCATGTAGCGATCAACGGTCTCAATCCAAGTCTCGCGGCGACCTTCTTCAGGAATCCATTTCGCATAAGTGCGCAAGTAGACGAACTCTCCGAGCGCGTTATCTTTGAAATACTGCGCGCTCTCTTCAGCGAGATCTCGCACGCGCTGCGGCACTTCCACCTGCTCCGCACGCATCTGTGCGCGCTTGTCGCGATACAGGATGTACGCCTTCGCCGTTTTGACGTAATCATTCAAAATCAGATGCTTCTCCACCGAATCCTGTATGCCTTCGACGGTCGGGAGGAAGTTTTTGTACTTCTTTGCGAAGCGCGCGAGCTCTCCTGCCACCTGATGTGCGACGAGGGTCGCGTCATCCTGATCACCTTCCTCTGAAGCGAGCATCGCTTTGTGGATTGCCGCCGCGATCTTATCGAAATCGAACGGCACCATGCGACCGTCGCGCTTCTCAATGTGCGGCACGAGCGCGCTGTAGCGCGCCGTCTCTCGAGAGACCGATTTTTCTTCTTTCGCTTTCGCAATAACGACTGGTTTTGATGCGGTCTTAACGGCTTTCGACATACAGATAAGCGATTAGGGATAATAATCGCGCGCTTTGCGGAAGGCAGGAGTGCGTGATGTATGTAGTTTACTCCCGCTCCGGGAAAACACCTTGTGGATAGTTTATTCGGAAACGACCGGCCATTTTTGCAAGCGTATGGGGGTCAGGAAGTCGATGCCGTGGCGGTCGGCAAACCCTGCGTTTGTCTCAAGGACATAGCGGACAGGGGCGTCCGGGTAGAAGACGTGGGGGTATGTTTCTGGGCCTACATTCTTCTCAAAGGATGCGACCCTCCCATCATCACCAATCCAGAATATATCTATCGGAAAACGCATATCTTTCATCCAAATACCATATCTATCGGCCTTCGGGAATATGAAAAGCATACCCTCGTCTTGCTCGAGTGATTCTCTGCCACCAAGACCGAGTGACCTCAGCTCTTCCGTGTCCGCCAAGAAGAGCGTCAAGGACACTCCTGCAACTTCAGCACTCACGGTCGGCGGCTTCTCGACTGACCTAAAGGACATCGTGCCCGCTAAAAGACATCCGCCAATGACAAGGATGGCGAGCGCCCGCTCCCAAAGCTTAGGCAGGCTTTCGGGCACCTCTTCGAGCGCACGGTTTTTGAGGCCCCATGGCGTTGCCGCTGCACTGCGCTCGCGGCGTGCGAGCGTGAATTGGTAGAGCCCGAATACGAGCGTCGCGATCGTCGCTCCGAGCTTGTAGGAAACCCATGTTGCTTCCGAAAAGATCCTCCACACGAGCTCATTCGAGACCGCGAGCAAGAGGAAGAACACGGCCCACCGGCGCGACAAGAGATACCACCCGCGCTCGGTGAGGTCGAAAAGCGAGGAGAACAGGTACTTGAGCGGTCCCTGACCCTGGAGTGCGCCTATGCCGAGCACGAGCGCGAAGAGGCCGTTGTAAACCGTATCCTTGATGATAAACAGCGTCGGGTTATCCACATATACCGCTGCCGTGCCAAAGCCGATTACTGCAACCGCCGCAAGGAGCGGGAAAAGCGCAACGCGCCGGTCAAGCACAAATGCCGTTCCGAGCGATGCGGCAGTGAACCACACGAACCCTTCGATCGAAGCGATGAATCCGCCCTCCGCTTCGCCTTGAAGATACAGCGAAGTGAAAAAGGCCGTAATCGGCCCGAACTCCACGAGCACCGCTATTAGCGTCCGTATCTGCGCATGAAAGAACGTCACGATACGAAAATCCTAACACGACACCACGAGGTGAAACCGTATGTATGGGATCATGCATGTTGGCGCAGGAGACATGTTCCGGTACCCTAAAGCACATGCTCCGCATCTATATTGCGCGCCACGGGCAGAATGAAGACAATGCACACGGTATCCTCAACGGCCATCGGGATCTTCCACTCACCCCACTCGGTATGGAGCAGGCGCACACGCTTGCCGAAGGAATCAAAGATGCAGGACTGACGTTCGATGCAATCTATGCTTCCCCGCTTCGCCGCGCATACGATACGGCCGCTGCCGTTGCCACCACACTCGGACTCCCAGAACCAGAAGTTATGCCGAGCCTCATTGAGCGCGATTTCGGCATCATGACTGGCAAACCTATCCAGGATATCGAGAAGCTCTGTGCGCCAGATATCATCAAAACCGACACGATTACCTACTTCTTGTCTCCCGATGGGGCGGAAACATTCCCAACGCTTCTTGAGCGCGGGAAACAAGCACTTGCAGAAGTGAAGAAGAAACGCCGGGAGGGTTCAGTACTCCTCGTAGCCCATGGCGATATCGGCAAAATGCTCTACGCCGCGTACTACGAGCTCCCATGGAAAGATATGCTCACTATGTTCCACTTCGGCAATTCAGATCTGCTTGTACTCGCGCCCGATTCGAGCGCGGAAGATACGCACATAATTCGTATCGAGCAGCATAATCATTAGCACGGTTCTCAACCCCCACCCCGTACGTTAGTCGATAGGGAAATCTAATTGGACTTCAGGAATACCAAGTGACCTTCCGTACTCCACAACCTCCTTCCATGTGCTTTTGTCATCAAAATTGAAGCAGAATGTTCGGCCCCTGAACACCGCAATCACATCCCGACTATTCCAAAAGTGGGCATACCAACCATCCTTGATACTTTCGACAAGCTGCTGGATGACTTCGGGAGAAACAAGAACCGTATGCATATGCCATGCCCCATCTTCAGAAATTGAGCTTTGTATAACCTCAACACCCTTCAAGACGTCCTGATTTTCGAGACTCTCCTCGACAATGATTCCTTTGTATTGTTTTTGGGACATACGAGCGAGGAAGTTTCAATTTGCGGAGGCGGAGAGATTCGAACTCTCGAGACCCTTTCGAGCCTGCCGCCTTTCCAAGGCGGTGCACTAGACCACTATGCGACGCCTCCGTGGCGTGAGGGTGTTATAGCACGCTCACTGGTGTCCCAAAAGAGCCTTGATGCGCTCCTCTGTTGGGGGGTGGGTTGAGAACAGCCCCTCGAGCCAGCTCAAGCGCTTCCCTTCGGGGCGGCCGAACGGTTCGTCGATGAAGAGGTGCGCGGTGGCGTGGCTCTTATGCCGCATGGGCACGTTATGCGCACTGATTTTCTGAAGTGCGGAAGCAAGGCCCTCTGGATAGCGTGTGAGCAGAACGCCCGAGGCATCTGCCAAGTATTCACGGCGACGAGAGATAGCAAGCTGTATGAGCTGTGCCGCAAGCGGGGCGAGAATGATGCCGATGAGTCCCAGCACCAGCACAATGGCACCACCGCCCTCTCGATTGCGATGATTGCCGCCATAAAAAGACATGCGGAGAAAGAGGTCCGCAACAATGGCGACGAAGCCCGCGAGCACGACTGCAACGGTCATGACCAGGATGTCCCGGTTCTGGATATGCGATAGCTCGTGCGCAATCACGCCCTCGAGCTCTGCACGCGTGAGGAGATCAAGAAGTCCGGTCGTAGCGCACACGACCGCATGCTTCTCGTCGCGCCCGGTCGCAAACGCGTTCGGCGCCGGATCGTCTATGACGTAGAGCTTGGGCATCGGAAGCCCGGCCGTCATGGCTAGATTTTCAGTTACCGTATAGAGATCAAAGAACTCTTCGCGGGTTGCCGGACGCGCATGGCTCATAGAAAGCACGAGCTTGTCTGAAGACCAGTACGCATAGAAGTTCATCGCAACGGCAAAAATAACCGCGACATAGAGAATCGAGGGCTCGCCGAAGTACCACGCAATCCCGTAGCCGAGCGCAATAACGAGCACCAAGAACCCCAGGATAAGTCCCCAGGTGCGGCGCACGTTTGCGGAGCGTTGTGCGTATGCGTTCATCGAGAGTGTAGAGCGTGCCTAAAAACCCTCAGATGCAAGGCGCGGGCTGCCGATTTCTGGAGACGTATTGGAGATACGGCGGAAGAAATCGGCGGGACCCGCAACGATGCAGATGAGGTTTTTAGACATGCTCTCTAGAACTGCACTTTCACCGGCTCTGCCTGCGCAGCATCCGTAAGCTCAAAGAGCTCCATCTTTCCGAAATGGAACGTGCCCGCAATCACATTGCCCGGGAACGATTCGACTGCCGTATTGAGATCGCGCACCGTGCCGTTATAGAAGCGGCGGGCTGCCTGAATCTTGTTTTCGGTGTCTGACAGCTCGCGCTGGAGCTCTAGGAAGTTCTGATTTGCCTTGAGGTCCGGATATGCTTCCGCAACCGCAAAGAGCGACTTCAGAGCACCCGTGAGCATGTTCTCCGCGCCCTCCTTCTCGTGCATGCTGGTTGCGCCCATGGCAGCTGAGCGCGCCTTGGTCACGTTCTCAAACGCAGCGGACTCGTGCGTGGCGTAGCCCTTCACTGTTGAGACGAGGTTCGGAATGAGGTCATAGCGGCGCTTTGCCTGAATGTCGATGTCAGACAGAGCCTCTTTTGCGCGGTTCACGCGCGCGACAAAGCCGTTAAAGGCTACGATAGCCCAGAGCACGATAACAGCCACAATCCCGAGCACGATATAGAGCGTAGTCATATGTTGAGAGTATACCATTTTTGCATGCTAGAGTTTTGGCATGGAACCAATTCGCAGGAAAAGTGCCGGGGGGATCGTGATCGGCGATGGCGCTATGATCGCGCTCGTACGGCGGCACGCTGGGCGACTCTGGTTTTTCCCCAAAGGAGGAGTGGAGCACGGTGAGGCCGACGAAACGGCTGCTAGACGCGAGATTGCCGAAGAGGCTGGGCTCACTGAGCTCGAACTCCTCGATGATCTGGGCTCATACGTGCGCCCAGGCATCCGGCCAGACAAGACGTACGACGAATCGCAAGTGAAAGAGATCCATATGTTCCTCTATGCCGCGCGCCGCACCGACACGCTGCTTGGCAGCCACGAGATCGAAGAGGCGCGCTGGGCCCCATTTCGCGAAGTTGGCACGCTTCTTGAGGATGCACGGGACCGTGCGTGGTACGCGAGCGTGGCACCTAGAGTCGCCGAAGCGATCCAAAGAGACTAGGCAGCGTTTTACGCTTTTACCGAACGTGCGACAGCTTTCACCACACGCTTGTCGAGAAGATCGGGAATTATTTTTGCCGCAGTCGGACGCGCCACAAGGCCCGCAAGTGCGCGCGCAGCGCGCAATTTCGTTTCCTCGGTTATTTTCTCTACGCCCTTGTCGAGCGCGCCCCGGAAAATGCCCGGGTACACGAGCGCGTTGTTGATCTGATTCGGGAAATCGGAGCGTCCGGTCGCAATCACCGCTGCGCCAGCCTTCTTCGCCTCATTCGGCATGATTTCTGGGATAGGGTTCGCAAGCGCAAAGACGATCGCACGCGGTGCCATGAGCTTCACATGATCCGTGTGGAGAATCCCCTTTCCAGAGACGCCCACAAACACATCTGCTCCCTGCATCGCCGTCTCAATACCACCTGCAAGCCGGCGCGGATTCGTAAGCGCCGCAAGCTCATGCTTGTGGCCAGCAAGATCAGGACGCGTGGGGCCGATGATGCTCGTACGATCAAGAAGCACGATGTCCTCCACACCCGCTGCAAGAAGCAGCTTTGCGACTGCGGTGCCCGCGGCACCCGCACCAGAAATAACTACTTTGAGAGACTTGAGAGGCTTCTTCACCACCTTTGCGGCATTTGTGAGACCGGCAAGCACCACGATCGCCGTGCCGTGCTGATCATCATGCATCACCGGCATGCGAAGCGATTCGACGAGCTGCTTCTCGATATCGAAACAGCGTGGCGCAGAAATGTCCTCGAGGTTGATGCCGCCGAACGCGGGCGCTATCGCTTGTATCGTGCGCACGATCTCATCTGAGCTTTGGGTGTTGAGCACGATCGGCCACGCATCGATACCCGCCATCTCTTTGAAGATGAGCGCCTTTCCCTCCATGACCGGAAGCGCTCCATAGGGACCGATGTTCCCGAGGCCAAGGACCGCAGAGCCGTCGGAGATGACTGCGATGGAGTTCTTTTTCACACTCATCTTCCGCGCATCCTCCGGATGCGCGGCCAAGTGCGATGCTGCACTTCCTACTCCCGGCGTATACCAGAGCGAAAAATCTTTCTTATTCTTCAGCCTGGCACGCGCCTTGGTTTCTATGCGCGCTCCCTGCTTCTCGTATGCTTTCACGATGCTTTTGGTCTTTTTATCCATGCGCGCCAGTATATACCCCAAGGCGCTATACTGGGCCTGTGAATTCCGGCGACCCCATCGAAAAGCACTTTACGCGGCTTAAGCCCGACCAAAAACGGGCGCTCTCGAAGCTTCGTATACGCACCATTGGCGATCTGCTGTATCACTTCCCTGCCCGCTATGAAACTGCAAGTCCCACGGGCACGACGCAGAGTGTTGCGCCTGGAGCGGAGGTGACGCTCTACGGCACTATCCGCAAACCTGACGTGCGGAAAACCTGGAAATCCCGGAGGCCGATCGCTGAAGCATGGCTCGAAGACGCTTCAGGGCGGATCAAGCTCATGTGGTTCTCTCAGCCCTATATCGCAAAAACGCTCCACGATGGCATGGTGGTGAAGATTCGCGGCAAGGTCACCGGCACCTCAGAAAAACCCTATGTCGCTAATCCGGAAATAGACAAGACGCCCGTCAATCCCGACACGGCACACGAGAATCTTTTTGTGGGAAGGTCAGACCTTCCCACAGATGAACCGCTTCATCCGGTGTATCCAGAAAGCATGGGGATCTCTTCGCTCTGGCTCTTCTATGCGCTCAAGAAAGTGTTCGAGTCGGGGGCGCACGAGCGGATGGAAGACCCTATCCCGACCGACATCCTCGAACGCTATCACCTACCCTCGCTTGCCACTGCGCTCGTGTGGATGCATCACCCGAAGAAGCGCGCTGACGCGGACGCAGCGCGCAAACGCTTCGCTTTCGAGGAGGTATTCGCTCTGCAGCTTGCCATGAACCAACGCCGGGCGGCAGCAGCGCAGGAACACGCGCTCGCGGTCACGGTCGACCACGACGCGCTGCAAAGCTTCGTCGCCTCATTCCCTTTCCCGCCGACGCGCGCGCAGACGCGCGCGATCGATGCGATCATCGCCGACTTCAAGAAGCAGCATCCCATGATGCGGCTCCTTGAGGGCGACGTAGGGAGCGGCAAGACCGCGGTCGCGGCGGCAACCGCATACCTGGTCGCCACCTCGCGGCCGCCCGGAAGAATCGCGGGCACGCTTCAGGTTGCGTATCTCTGCCCCACGGAAATCCTCGCGAAACAGCATTTCTCAACCTTCGTTTCCTATTTCAAAGACCATCCGATCCCTATCGGACTCATCACCGGCAAAGAATGCCGGAAATTCCCCTCCAAGATACGCCGCGAGGAATCCACGAGCCTCTCGAAAGCCGCGTTCCGGAAGATGGTGGCGAACGGCGAGATACCGATCGTCATCGGCACGCATGCGCTCGTCGAGAAATCGCTCTCATTCAAGCACTTGGCGTACGCCATCATCGACGAACAGCATCGCTTCGGAGTCTCGCATCGTCAGAAACTCGTCGGGAAAGACGGCAATACGCCGCACCTGCTCTCCATGACCGCGACACCGATTCCCCGCACGCTCGCGCTCACTATTTACGGCGACCTCGATCTCACCATTCTCGACGAGATGCCGGTCGGCAGAAAGCCGGTCGCCACGGAGGTGCTTGCGAAAGACAAGCGCGAAGAGGCGTACGCGCGCGTGCGTACAGAACTTACGGCAGGGCGACAAGCGTATGTGATCTGCCCGCGCATCGACGAACCTGATCCCAAGAAAGAAATGGCGCTCCAGGCAAAGTCAGTGAAAGCGGAAGCAGAGCGGCTTGCGAAAGACGTATTTCCCGAATTCGATATCGGCATACTCCACAGCAAGATGACACCCGCCGAGAAGGAGGCGACGATGGACATGTTTCTGAAGAATGAAATCCAGATCCTGGTCGCCACGTCGGTGGTCGAGGTGGGCGTAAACGTCCCGAACGCGACCGTCATCCTGATTGAAGGCGCAGAACGCTTCGGCCTCGCCCAGCTCCACCAGCTCCGGGGTCGCGTCATCCGCTCCACGCATCAGGCCTACTGCTTTGCATTGCCGGAATCTGCGGGGCCGAACACGCGCGAGCGCATGAGGGCATTCACGACCGCGAAGAACGGCTTCGAACTTGCCGAATACGACCTTACGCTCCGCGGTTCTGGAGAACTGGGGGGCGGCCGCCAGTGGGGCGTCTCTGACGTCGCGATGGAAGCGCTCAAGAACATCAAGCTCGTCGAGGCGGCGCGCACTGAAGCTGCCGCGCTCGTGAGCACTGATCCGAGCCTCGCCCGCTTCCCCGCGCTCGCGCGCCGCCTAGAGGAAGCGAACCGCGAGATGCATTTGGAATAAAATTAGTGTCCACCCGCTTGGACTCGAACCAAGGACCCTCGAGGTATAAGCTCGATGCTCTAACCAACTGAGCTACGGGTGGTGAGTGAGGTAAAAAGAATCGAAGAACCTTTCGTATTCTTTTTCGCCGAACGAACCGGCCGTATGGTATGTCCATACGGGCGCGGTGAAATTACTCTACACCGTTTGCGGCAGCCTGGCACCTCTGCTACGCTACTCTTCGGAAGTTTCCTGATTGCCAGGAAGCAGGGTACGGGGGGTACACGCAATGGGAATTCGTTTGTATACGGTGTTTGAGAAGGGTAAATACGACTCACGCATTGAAACGTTCGGCAAAGCAGGAGGTTCGTCTCTTGGTGGAATGCTGGCGCGTATCGAATGCTTGCTCCGGCTCTGGCCTCATACATGCGACCCGGAACAGATGCTCCGTCCGGTCGCAACGTTTGAGATCAGGTTCGGTGAGAACGTGAACCCGTGGACTAGCGCGATAATCTTCAGCGCCACCAGGACTCCTGGCGGCGCGCGAGATGACCTGTGCCAGATCGAGACGGAGAGAGCGCTCGCGTTCCCGCCCGACAAGCTTGAAGAAGTCGTCGAGGAGCTGTTCCAGAAATATAAGCACTCGATTCGCACGCTTGCCGGAAAAACAATAACGCTGCAACAAAAAGTTGTTTGAGTAAGGCGCAGAGCCGCAGTCCAGGGAGGACGCGGCTCTTGTTTTTGCAATACGCTCTATTGACCCGCGACACGAATACCCTATGCTTATTTCTGGAAGCTCGGCCAAGACCGGTTCGAGCAGGAGGACGTCACATGGGTGGCGACGCATAACACGGAGAAGCACATGGACGGATTCGTGAGTGAACTGCCCTGGTCGGATGAGAAGTCCATCATCGACAAAGGCATCACGACGATGGTCTCGGACGGCCCCGACAAGACCAAGGGCGGCATCACCGGCTCCACCACGAAGATCTAGGTCTTCGATGGTGGCAACCAACACAAACCGCCGCGCATTCGCGCGGCGGTTTTTATAATCACGCAACCCCGTTTGAAGGAGCGATCGTGATTCCCTCCTCTTCTTTTTTCTTCGGCGTAATGCCGTTTGCGATCAAAAGCTTCTCGAACTCGTCGCGCTCGATAGTCTCCTTCTCGACAAGCTCTTTCGCGATCGCGTCGAGCGCTGGACGATTTCCCTCGAGCGTGGTGCGGGCGCGTGCCTTAGCTTCGTCAATGATGCGCTCCACTTCGGCATCGATCTTTGCAGCCACCGCTTCAGAGAATGGCTCGCGGCCCATCTCTCGCTCGCCAAACGCGATCGGCCCGAGCTTCTCCGACATGCCATAGCGCGCCACCATGTCGCGCGCGAGCGCCGTGATGACCGCCAGGTCGTTTGAAGGACCGGTCGTCACATCGCCGAAAACCATTTCTTCAGCGACATATCCGCCAAGCGTTGCGGCAATGTCATCGAGGAACTGCTTCCTGGACTGCATCTTCTTGTCTTCAAACGGGAGCTTCAGCGTATACCCGGCAGCCCTGCCACGGCTGATGATGGAAATCTTATGCACCGGATCGGCATATTCGAGCACCGAGGAGACGAGTGCGTGGCCCGCTTCGTGATACGCCGTGAGCTCCTTTTCTTTCTTCGAGAGCAGGTGACTCTTCCGCTCAGGACCGAGCATCACCTTCTCGATGGAACGGATGAGGTCGTACTGTGTGACCTCCTTGCGATTCTCGCGAGCGGCAAGTATCGCGCCCTCGTTCATGAGCGAATAGAGCTCAGCGCCCGAGAAGCCTGGGGTGCGCTCCGCGACGACTGCAAGGTTCACGTCAGGACCGAGCGGCTTCTTGCGCGCATGAATCTTGAGGATCTCCTCGCGATCCTTCCGGTCGGGCGGATCGATAGTGACACGCCTGTCGAAGCGGCCAGGGCGAAGCAGTGCCGGGTCAAGCACGTCAGGGCGGTTCGTTGCGGCCATCACGATCACCTTCTCCGTCGGCTCGAATCCGTCCATCTCGACGAGGATCTGGTTCAGGGTCTGCTCACGCTCGTCGTTCCCGCCCCCGACACCGCTGCCGCGCACGCGGCCGACCGCGTCTATCTCGTCTACGAAAATGATCGCCGGCGCGCTTTTCTTTGCGAGCTGGAAGAGATCGCGTACGCGAGACGCGCCGACACCGACAAACATCTCGACGAACTCGGATCCGGAAATGGAGAAGAACGGCACGCCCGCCTCACCAGCGACCGCACGCGCAAGCAGGGTCTTTCCGGTACCTGGCGCACCCATGAGGATGATGCCCTTGGGGATACGTGCGCCGATATCAAGAAACTTCTTCGGATTCTTGAGGAAGTCCACGATCTCGACCAGTTCCTCTTTTGCTTCGCGTGCGCCCGCGATGTCCGCAAACGTCACGCGCTGCGTCGTATCTGCCGGATCGATCACGCGTGCCTTCGATTGTCCGAACGTGAACGCCTGCATGCCAGCACCCTTCACTTGCCGCGACAAGAACCAGAAGAGGAACACGATGAAGAATACCGGGAGCAGGATCGGTGCGAGCTCAAGGAACCAGTACAGGAATCCTGACTGTCCTTCAATAGTGAAGGCGACTTTTGAAAGTGCTTCGGCGGTAACGCCATATGAGGTAAGCGTCTCGGGAAGCCCAGCCGCAGGATCTTTGCGCGATTTGCGCTCTGTCTCATCCGCATACACGAGCTTGAGCGTCTCGCCATGCACGGTGATGCTCTTCACTTCGCCGGCGGCGACATCCCGCGCCACCTGCGAGAGCGGTATCTCCTCGATGCGCGTACCAAAATCGGTCGCGAGCGAATACGCGCTCATGAGAAGCAGGAAGATGAGGAACGTGGTGAGCAGATTGCCGAGGAATGACGGTTTGCCGAAAAACGGGAGATTCGGACCGCCTCCTTTCGGAGATGGTGTGTCTTTTTTTGCCTTAGGTTTTTTGTTGCGCTCCGGTGCCATAGTGCGGGAAGTATAACAGAATCCGCGCCTTTTTTCCTTTTTGTGGATATAATCGAACACATGCCGAAAGAAGAGAAAATCGCTATCGTAACCTCGGGCGGCGGAATGAAATGCGCATACGGCGCAGGGGCGCTCGTGGCGCTCACGAAGAAGCTCGGCATCAAGGAGCCGGACATTTTCGTCGCCGCCTCTGGTTCTGTGGGCAACATGCTCTATTACCTTGCCGGACAGACCGAAGATATCGAGCGGCTCTGGCTCCGCTATATCCCCTCGCCTGAAGTGGCGACCATCTTCCCGCCGAAACTCAATCTCGACTACCTGATCGACACCATTCTCCGCCGCGAGCTCCCGCTTAATGAGGCGGCGCTCGACAAGACCAAAACGCGCTGGTTCGTACCGGTTACGGATCTTGAGACCGGCCACACCCACTACGTAACGAACGAGTTCTGGCTCGACCCGTATGAGGTGATGCGCGCAGCAAAAGCGCTTCCCTTCCTCTACGGCGGCGCGGTCCGGCTCGGCATGCGTCCCTACATCGACGGCGGCGTCTCGGCGAACATGGCCGCACTTCTCAAGCAAGCGCACGAGGCCGGCGCAACGAAAATCCTCTGCCTGGCAAACACCACCTACACCCCGCCCCTGAACGCCTTTCTCATGCGTTGGTACGCCACATTCTCGCCCCCTATGCTGCGCCAGCTCATCATGCGAGACATCCGGAGAGCAGAGTGGGATCACATCCCGGGCGGCGTTGAGATCATGGTCATCGGCCCCTCGTACCCTTTGCCGACCGGACTCGTCACCCGCACGAGACGCAAGGTGGCGGAGGCATACCAGATGGGTCACGACGACGTCATCGACAAGCGAGCGGAGATCGAGGCATTCCTTGGTATCAATAAATAGGTATGGCTCTCATCGAAAACAAAAAGGCGCTCCTGCGATTCGCAGTCATCGAGGCGATGACTGCGGGTATCGAGCTCACGGGAGGTGAAGTGAAAGCGCTCCGCGCGAAAAACGGGTCACTCGACGGGTCACGCGTCCTCGTGCGCGGGCGCGAGGCCTTTCTCGTCGGCATGACGATACCGCCATACCAAGCAGCGAACACCGCGAAAGACTATGACCCCGAGCGCCCGCGCCGCCTGTTGCTCTCGAAGAAAGAGATCGACATCATCGCTGACGCCGAATCCGCAAAGGGGTTGACAATAGTGCCACTTGAGGTGTATAATAATAAAAGATATCTGAAGGTTAAGATCGCGGTCGTGCGCGGCAAAGGCAAAGCCGACAAGCGAGAAGACCTGAAGAAGAAAGATGCGGCACGGGAAACTGCCCGCGCCCTCAAGCACCGCTAGCGCGATCAATCACGGAAAGCAGATGAGCATCCGCTCGTCTTCTCTCCGGGGGTGACCGGCCTTGACGGTCTGTACTTTGAAAGACGCGCGACGCCGTGCACGCTTCAATGCCACGTAAATCCATGAAGCACCATACTTGCAAAGAATACTCTTGCAAGCGTGAAGTCCCCGTACTTCGGTATGTCTGACTTCGCGTTCGCTTACGCACGCGCATAACGCGCTTTCGCCTAAGCGACGTCTTCCCTCTCTCGGCACTCACAGCGAAAGGGCGGGCGGAATCTTCTGTGGGTTCGGCGACCGGACGCCCATCCGGCCCGCTTCAATCTCGGGATCGAAGAGGAGTGGTTTCGTCCTGATTCCTCGCACCCTCTTCTAAACCCTAATCGGGACTATGCGTCGTAGAAGCGCTTTCTAAGCCAGATTCGGACGGGGGTTCAATTCCCCCCGCCTCCATGATTCAACAAAATCGCCCTTTATGGGCGATTTTGCTTTTCAGCGCAGGCGGGAATGCGTCAGCGTATGGTACGCTATGTGCAGGAGTGCCCCGCATAGGAGGTGTATCGTGGCGACACGCCGAGCGTTTGAGCACGAAGAAGCACTGTTCATTACAGCTACTATCATCGACAAGACGAGCAACGAGGCCGAACACTACCGGGTGAAGATCACGAAAGAGCAACGCGACCGGCTCCTGTATGACTACCGAGTCGGCAGGCGGCCGACGACTCTCGGGATCGCGCTCGCGCATGCGTACCAAGAACGGTTTAATCAATCGCTTGTGGAATCGACCGAGTTCATAAATCTGTTTCTCAGGGCGTACGACTTGAGATTCGCCGTCCCACAAGGCCAAGAGAACGAACAGCCGATAACGTTTCTCCAGAAGGCACGCATGGAAGATGAGGCGATTGACCTCACCAAGAGCGCCATTATCCACTGACACAACGACACCGCGCACCCAAAGGGTGCGCGGGTTCATTTTTCTCTACACGCACCGCCCTTCTTATTCCTCTTTTGCCTTGTCTTTTTCGGGAACCGGGCCGAGCGAAGCGATGGTCTTATCGATGCTTATCTTCGCATCTTCAAGGATGTGCGTCATCTCGTCTTCGAGTGTCTGCTCTTTCTCGACGATGTCTTTGGCGGGCACATCCGAGATGGTGGAGAGCCGGTTACGCGCCTCATCGCGAAGCGCCTCAAGGCGATCGTCGATATCGCGCTGCGCGCGCTTCACCCTCTGCGAGAGCGGTGCGCGGCGCTTCCTATCCTGCACCTCAAGCCAGATAAGGATCAGGAGCAGGATCGTGATGAGGAGATTCAAGAGGAGCAGCAGAGTGATGAGCGTGAGCGATACCATAACGCTTTTATCTACGAATATCGTGGTGCGCGCGGCACGAAGATTTCCCGCATAGTCATATGCTAGCACGGAGATCATGTGCCGGCCGCGCGAGATAGAGGAAATCTTCATGGTCGACGTAGCACTCTTCTCGACCACCAAATTGTCGACCGCCACCTCGTAGCGGGCAACCCCGGACGGCGTGTCAGTGGTCTCGAAACTGACCGTGGGCGTTCCTTCTATATCAGTCACGATCGAGAGCGAGAACGGCTCCGGCGGCGTGGTGTCTACCTGGATGCGGTAGTGCGCGGTGGGGCCGAACGAGCCGCTCGAGCGAGCGCGCAGGTGGAAGTACCAGACGCCATCCGTGACAGGCGCATACTGCGTACTCCCGCCATCAACCTCCTCTGCGACACCGTCGGGCGCCGTATCTTTCTTCTGATCGAACTCGAAGCTCACCGCGTCAGCGCCACTCGGAAGCGTCCACACGAATACGGGCGAAGAAGTTGCGTACCAGGTGCTCTGGTTCGGGTGCGTCGGCGAAGAGATGACGGGCGCACCTTTCGTTACTGGGAGCGGCTCGGGAGCACCCGAAGAAACGAGCGTGTATTCCCCGCCGGTTGCGCGCGAGAATGCGTCCGTTCCGAAACCATCATTCAAGAGCGCCTTGCCGTCTGAAAGAGAGACGACGCCTTTTCCTGGCGCTTTCACCCGGAAGACGAGCGTGCCGAGCGTGCCGCTTGAGCCGGTGTATCCCGGGTTCGGTATCCCGCCGCCAAAGTAGACCGTACCGCCTGAGGCGCGCGGCGAACCAGGAGTAGCGAGCGTGAAGGTGGATCCCTGAGAAGCGCGCACGAGCTCAAGCGTGCCCGCGGTATACGAAACGGTGATTTCTCCCGTGTTGATCGCCTTCCCTTCGGTGTTCATCTGCACCTGCACGGAAAATGTGGTACCGACGGCGTGCGTGCCGCTTGCGGGCGAGAGATAGATCGTTGCCGCGGCTGCAGTAGCTGGCGCAAACGTCCACGCACTCAAAGCAAGGATCAGAAAGAAGATTCGCCGGATGAGACGAGTCGCATTCATGGGAGCAGGCGCTTCTTACGACTATACCGTATTCCGATTCCCAGTATCACGCCGAGCACGGCGAGGATGGTGATAAGCGTCAGCGTACCGATCACGCCCGGATACGAGACGTATGCATCCTGAGAGTTCCCTGCCGCGTCGTACGCGCGGACGCGCACCGAATCGCCAAGGAGCGGCCGTGAGGCAGCATACGGCGAGCGTGCTTCGCGCGAGCGGCCGAACCATCCGGAGCGGACTTCGTAGCGAGTGATGCCCGAGGTCTTATCGACCGTAGCGAACGAAAGGAACGGCTTGCCGTCAAAGAGATCGGTGCTGGTAGCGAGAAGCGGCGTAAATGCTTCCGGCGGAGTGCGGTCGATCTGCACGCGAAATACGCCCTTGTCTGTGGCGGCACCGTCCGCCCCAGTTTCGACGACACGGAAGAAATACACGCCGTCTGCAAGATCGGTATAGGTGAGCGAGCCGTCAGTCTCTTGCGCCTCCCCATCCGGGAATCTGTTGAAATCCTGCGTAAAGGTGTAGCGATACGACGCAGACGCGTCGTACGGGAACGCGAGTTTGACGTCCTGCGCGCGATACCACTGTTCCTGATCAGGGTGTGTTGAGGAGCGCGCAAACGCGGCCGTAGAGCTGCCGACGGCGAGCTGGAATTGCGGGAGCTCGATAGCCACCGGAGTCCCGCTCCCGTCATGGAGATATGCCTTCGAGCTTGCCGAGAGCGCGAAGACCGCCGGTCCCGCCGCGCGGCCCGTTACGTTCGTGCGGAAGAGCGGGACCACGCCAGAGAGCCCGCCCGGGATCCCGCCGACGAGCGTCACTACGCCCTCCGCGTTGCGAGCCGTGGGCGGCTCGACCCACAGCGAAACGAGCGAACGTCCTGGCTCCGCAGCGACCTCGAGCGTGTCGCTTGAAAAGACAAGCGTGAGGTCGACTGCGTTGATGATGGCGCCCTCGGTATCGAGATACCATTCGATAGGAACGCTCTCTCCTTGCTGTATCGAGGGCACGCTTGAAACGCCGATCAAGCTCGCCGCGTGAGCCGCGGGCATGTGCCAACCAAGCACAAAAAACACCGCAAGCAGTGTCAGTACCGCTTTCTGCTTTCTGCCTTCTTCGTTCTTTTGCTTATCCCGTCCAGTCATAAAGAAGTATCGAGAAGTCCGTGATGTCGACCCGGCCGCTGTTGTTTATGTTCGCACGCGCGTTCGTCGGCGCAAGCTGATTCCAGAAGAAGAGAAGGATCGAGAAGTCGGTCAAGTTCACCTTCCCATCGCAGTTGAGGTCCGAGCGTCGGCACGAATCTTCGGCAAGGAGCGACACATCGCCAACCTTAAAGGCAAGCGTCGGGCTGTAGGTCGAGAGCAGATCGTTCGCCGCGGACTGCGAGCGCGCGGAGTGATCCCCTTTCTCAAGGAAGTAGCTGTTGATCGGCTTCACCCAAGCGCCGCTCGCGTTCGCGACGAGCTTCTCGACCAGTTTCGTCTCCGAGTTGACGAAGAGCGCCACCTGGGATTCCGGCGCTGTGAGACCGAAGAACGTGATGGTCTCGCCTTGCTTGATCTGCTGATGGCTCGCGCCGATCGTCGGCGAAAGAAGGATGTTCTTCACTTCGGTCGTTACGCCTTTTGAGATGGACTGCACGAACGAGACGGTCGATGATTGGCGTCCATCCGTGTCTGACGCATAGAGCGAAAATGAATAGATACCGGTCGAGAGGCCGGTGCGGGTAAATGCCCAGTTCGCTCCCGGGTCGGCGGTGCTGGTCGCGTCCACCGCCCCATCGCGAAGCAGTGTGACCGACGCCCCGGGAGACGCGAGCCCCGAGATGCGGATGGTGCCGACACCCGACGTGCCACCTCCTCCGCCACCACCCCCGCCGCCTCCGCCACCACCAGTTTCAGTAGTGCTTGGCGTGCCGCTTATTTCATTCGACTCTGCGAGCGTGAGCGTGCCACCCATGGCGCGCACCACGAAGTAGTAGGTAGTGCCATTCGTGAGTCCTGTTTTCGTATACGAAGTCACCTCGCCCACTGAGATGAATGTGTAGGGGCCGCCGGAAGTAGTCGAATAGCCGACTTGGTAGTCATTGACGCGCGCGAGCGTGCCAGTCGACGCGGTCCAGGAGAGCGCCATTTCTGCATTCCCCGCCGTGCCAGAAAGCGTCGGCGTCGTCGCGACTGGAAAATAGAGGAATCCGCCGCGCGCGATGAAGCTCCCCGCAGCAGTCTCGGCGCTTGAGAGCTGCCCGAAAGCCGTGTAGAGCTCGTAGCTTGCGGAAGTCGCGCGCGAGCCGCCGGTCGTGATGACCGGGGTCGAGATCGTGAAATCCGTGCCGGTCATTTCCTGTTGCGCGTGTGCAAACGGCGAAAAAACCGCCAAGATCGCAAGCAGCGAAAATAAACGTGCAATGTGCCGGAAACGCCTCATGTGTTCCGTACTATAAAGATACCACCCACGGCCCCTAGCGAGAGGTGTTTTCTACTGCCGATGCGGTACGAGCCATGTCGATGACACGGTTAGCTACTGGGTCGTAGAGGATGGCACGACCTGCATTCGTATAAAACAGGATGCGATCGCCCGCTTTTGCCTCGCCCGCAAACGGCGTGTCCGCGAGTTTCTCCGGGTCGACGACAGTAGTGACGATCGGGGTCTCGGGCGGAACGATGACCAGCTTTGCTATCGCCCGCGCAACGCGCGTGGCGTCATCTGGTGCGCGATATGAAAACCAGAGACCGAGCCCGATCACGAGCACGAGTGCAAGAGCAATACCGAGCGCAGAGAGGAATGTAGGCGAGCGGAAATTCATAATTCCTATAAGAATACCCAGGTTGCCATGATTTCGGAAATCCACGCATCGAGGTCGCGGTAGGTCGTCACTTCAAACAAAAATCCGCCGTGTATGAACCACACCTCTCGCGTCTTTCCTAGAAGCGCATGTTCCCCGTCAAAGACCGATCCACGCGCACTCCCGCCGATCACCACTTCCACTGGATTCTCAATGACGCCCGAAGGGGCGTCCATAGAAAACCGCTCGCTCGTGATGTGATCTTCCGTGTACGGGGTAATGAATATCTGGAAGCTGCGCGAGCTGCCATTCTCGCTAAACACGAGCGTTACGGAGTTATTCCCTTCATCGTATTCTTTCACGGACAGCCCGGGCGGGTGCGCAAAGGAAAATCGGTGGCCAGGATTCTCGTACGCGACCCAACCATCCGGCACATTCGTGCTTTTTTCCGCTCCTTCCTGCGCACTCATAGGCACTTCAGATGTGTCGCGCGAGGCCCAGAAGCCAGTCGCAAGCGCCAGAAGGAGTACGAGGGCCGACGTAACAGCAATACGGGTGTGCATACGCTAGCGCAGGCGTATGCCGCCCATGAGCCGGATGCCGCCCTTGATACGTATCACGCGGGCGGTTACGCCCGCTTGCGGCATCGCCGAGTCTTCGTTTGAGAAGGCGCTATCGCCCTGCGCGTTCGTCGCCTTCACGCGATAGAAATAGGTGTTGCCGTTCGTGGCAGTCGAGTCGGTATAGGTGTTGGTGACGCCGATAGTGTCGAGAAGCGTGGTAGCAGGAGATGCGCCATCGCGATACACCTTATATCCGGTTATCGCAGATCCGCCGTTTGAAGCGGGCGTCGTCCACGAGAGGTTCACTTGATTTGAACCTGCAGTTGCCACGAGGTTTGTGGGGGCATCTGGAACCGACGCGGTTGGCGCCGCAGAATCTTCGTTTGAAAAAGCGCCGGAAAGTCCCGCATAGTTCACTGCGATGACGCGATAGAAATACGTAGTTCCGGCAGTAACGTCGGTATCAGTGTAGTTGGTCGTGTTGCCGATAGTCGTGAGCAGCGTCGTCGCAGGAGAAGCGGTATCGCGATAGACCTTGTAGTTCGTGATTGATTGGCCTGAGCCGCCCACGTTCACCGGTGCCGTCCATGAGAGCGAGACTTGTCCGACGCTCCCCGTTGCAGTAAGCCCCGTTGAGGCATCGGGGGCGGTGGCGGGAGTGTAGGTAATAATTACTATGCCGCTTCTGCCGTTACCGCCGTTTGCGCCCTCGCCTTCAGCGCCAGCGCCACTTGCTCCACCTCCTCCGCCTCCACCGCCTGCGCCATAGCTACCACCAGCGCCGCCCGTGGCTCCGTTACACTGTGCTGCACTACAAGGAGCCGCCGAACTTCCTTCACCTCCTCCGCCTCCTCCACCCCCGGAACCAGAACCGTTGGTCCCATCGAATTCAGTACCATTGCTCCCTGTATTTCCTGCGCTACCAGAACACCCGTTGTCATTACATCCATTTAGCCCGCCTGCAAGACCCCCAGTCCCACCAACAACACCAGCAGAAGTGTTTGCAGCCCCGCCATCCCCTCCAGTTGATCCATTATTAGTACCGGCCCCTAGTCCATCACTTACTCCTCCTCCACCACCATCTCCAACGAATCCTCCGGCCCCTCCGCCTCCACCACCACCCGTCCCACCATCTGCATCTGACGCATGAGAAGTACTTGCGCTTCCTCCACTGCCGCCGCTCGTCTTGACTGACCCTGTTCCACTTGCAACACCGCTTGCCGCAACTCCGCCCGCTCCACCGGTTGCACCGGATGCATTTACTCCTCCTTTTGCACCAGCGACCACTGCGCTTCCTGCGATACTTGCGCAATTTGAAGTGCTATCACAAACATACGTGTCACCGGTCGCGGCACCTACGCGCACCGTAACGTCCGCTCCTGGTGAAATAGAAGCGATGTCAATTGATCTTGAATACGCCCCTCCGCCACCACCGCCACCTCCATTGCCTCCTGCCGAATTACCCAAGATACCTCCATTGGTACCAGTTCCACCACCGCCACCGCCGCCAATCACCTCAATCGTGTTGTCGTTCGTCCAATCATCAGGAACTGTCCACGTCGTATCCCCGGTCGTGGTAATAGTCACTTTCGTCGGGTCGGTATAGGAGAGGTTCACGTACCCATCACCGCTTCGGTACGCGCCAGTCGAGGTCACACCGCTCGTCTGTGTTGAGTGAGCCATGTTTGAACCGCCAGAGCCAGTGTTATTGTTGCCGCCACCGTTTTGAGTTCCTCCGGTACCGCCAACCCAACCGCCGCCACCGCCGCCGCCACCGTTGGCGGCGGGCGGCGAGATGCCTGCGGTCGCCGCAGAGGACGCGGTTGCCTCGGTATGCAAAGTAATTCCGCCATTTCCAGCTCCGCCGGCATTGTTGTTTGCCGTGCCGCCACCGCCGCCCGCCACAAGCACGCGATGAGCGTCGGTTGAGCCGCCGCGTTTGATGTAGCTTTGTCCTCCACCTCCACCTCCGCCGGAACCGACACCGCCGCCAGTACCGCCTGCCCCGCCAGCATAAAAACCGGCAGAACCACCGGTCGCACCAGAGCCGTCCCCACCCTTCCCACCCACCCCTATCCGAAGCGTCTCTCCAGGTGTCGTAGTAAGCGTTGCTTGCATGCGTCCACCCCAGCCTTCAGTACCATTGTTGAGTCCGGCATTATTCCCTCCCTCTGCTCCAGCCATATCGACTGTCACTGAAAACACTCCGGCAGGGACAGTCCACGTTACCTCTGCGCCTGTGTAGGTAAAGTTCTGCGATCCTGCATGCACTGCCTGCGGAAACGAAAGAAGCGTCGGCGGGAGGGCGATGAGGAGAGCGAGCAGGAGCACGGCTCCCCTGCCAAGTACCTGGCGCATCGTGCTTGATACAACGGAAAACAGTCGCCGCATACGCTCCATTATAAGGTATAGAAAAAGGCACCGCGTTGCGCGGTGCCTTCAATGTTGCGGTGCTGTCTAGGGCAGCGTCGGCGTGGTGCCCACCATCTCCACGTGATACGGCGGAGTGAAGTAGGTGTCCAAGTCGACGAGCGGCACGAGTGGGCGTGCTGCCGTGCCAGAGAAAACATTCGGCAAGCATTGGTCAATAGTGGTGTGGTAGTACGACTGGAACTCAACCTGCACGAGCGACGCCGCATCATCAGGAATATACACCGTCCGACCAGGAGGACCGACAAATGTCGTGATGGGCGGAACGTCCTTGGGGTCGATATTTGTTCCAACCTCATAGTATGGCACTCCGCTGCAGTCCGGCGTTGAGAAGTATGGAGTGAGCGGGCCAATCAGATGATTCTTGTCCAGGAGCACGAGAAACAACGGACGGCCCGCATGCTCAAAGACGATGGTCAGGTCAACGCCAATGAAGTCCGAAGCTGCACGACCGACCTCCTGTCCGACAGAATCGACCAGCTTCCACGCAGGGCCGCCGGTTCCGGCAGGGCCCGGAGGACCCGCGGGGCCGGGGACACCTTCGCTGTTCCAGCTGAGCGGGCTCTCGGTAGCCCTGCAGGTCGTGGTCGATGAGACCACGCGCACGTTACCACCCAGGTTCGACACGCACGCGTAGATGGTTGCGGCTTCCGCCGAGTGCGACACAAGTGTCGCTCCGAAGGCTACCGCAACCGCAAGAAGGGCCGAGGCGATATGCCTCAGTCCGTACAACCTTTGAATGTGCATAATTTCCTCTCATTTGCCTGCCAGCGGACTTAGGCCGAAATGGCGTTCGTCCTGGCCACCAAGGGCCCTTCTGCTGCCTGGTGGCCAGGACGAAAAATGGAGGAGTCTGTAGTGGGTTCTAGAGCACTATGAGACATCCGTCAAGGATTTGTGGGGAGCGTTAGGGAGCGGGCGTAGGCTCAGGGGTTGGTTCAGGGGTTGGCGCAGTAGTCGTAGTGTCCGTGGTGGTCGTATCAGCTGGAGCGGGCTCGGCCGTGGTAGGAACCGGTTCGGTAGTTG
>CAYVUT010000001.1:0-18236 GCA_964455225.1 uncultured Candidatus Saccharibacteria bacterium | reverse complement strand
GACGCGGGCGCGGTCGTATCGGTGGTCGTCGTGGTGTCAGTTGGGGCTGTGGTGGTATCGGTCGTAGTCGTTGTGCTGGTCGTAGTTGCCGTGTCCGTAGGCGTGGTTGTCGTATCAGCAGGAGGCGTACTGGTGCTGGTCGAAGTGTCAGTTACTGGCGGAGTCGAGGTGCTCGTCGTGTCGGTGGCGGTTGAGGTTGATGGATTGGAGGTTGGAGGTTGAGAGGAGGACGTGTCGGGCGTTGCGGTCGTGTCGGGGGTTGTCGGAGCAGGTTCGGTCACGAGGCCATCGTGGAGACTCATCGAGACTGTTGCGTCTTTGACCGCAAGCGCGATCCACGAGAAGCGCATATCCTGGAGCGCCGGCTTGTTGAGGCGGATTGTGAATCCGGTCGCGTCTTTCTTCATCACCACATATTTGATGTTGTCCGAGAAGAACGCTGCGGCATCTGCCTCAGTTTCCACCGAATCTCCGTTCTCAAACGTAAGCGAGGCGGTCACGACCGGCTGCGCCGCGTACGCATGCTCGAATGCGACTCGCACCTCCTGATCGCCCGCCTGCACCACCGCAAAACCGCCCGTGTCTTTGTTGAAAGTCGGGGCGATAGTGAATACGGTGGTGGTAGCAAAGGTAACCTCCCCGTTGAATGTTGCTGAGCCTTCGACGGTTAGGCCCTGTGCACCGAAGCGGTCTTCGAGCGCGACAATTCGTGCCAGAGCGCTCGTAAGCTCGTCAGCAAACGCGGCATCCGCAGACGCGAGCGCGTCAATTCGTGCGCCAAGCAGTACGGTTGCGGGGCTTGAGGAGGCGTAGCTCTCAACTTTCTGATGTAGCTCATTAAGACCACCAATTACAACGGGCACCAGACCAAGATAGCTTACACCTAGATAGTCATACTCCGGTCGCCATTGCTGCACGAGTTCTGGAAAGGCTTGTTGAAGCTCTTGGGCTATAACACCGTACTGAAGTGTCATGTCGGTATCGCCTGTAACCGCTCGATATGTATCATTAAAGTGATAGGTATAAGCACCAAGTTGCCCAAGCCTTTCGAGCGGTGAATCTATGGGTGCAACATCTTGTTTGAGTCTGGCGTCCGATAAGGCCGCACATGCCACAGCCGTGGCAATACCATCAACGAGAGTGAGGTCGCCAACCACGTTCACGCCGCTACACTGGAGACCATCTAGACCGGTCGTACCGTTTATAGTAAGGATGTCCGTTGTAACAAGTGCAAGATCTCCTGTACCGGACTGAAGAACTAGTCGACTTGCGCCTGTCTGATTACCTATAGTCACGGTTTTTGCGGTGGAAGTACCGATGTCGATATTGCCAGTACCACTATCAATTAACACCGAGGTCGCTCCGGTCTCATTCCCGATCGTGATGGTGCGCGCCGCAGCACCAGTACCGATATTGATCGCCTGCGCAACTGCATCGTTACCGATAGAAATGACGCCTGCTGAGGAGTTCAATTCCAGGACTCCTGCAGCGTCGATGAGCACCGTGTCGCTCGAATTGAGAGTGATGTCACCGGTTGAGAGCGTTAGAAGAGAGAGGCCACCGGTACCCGAGCGCAGCGTGAGTGCGCCGCTTCCGGTCGTACTTGCCGTGATGCCGTTTGCAATGAAGCTAAGCACGTCGTCAGTCTGACCGAACGTGAGCGTGCGGCCACCTGTCTGGCCGCGAATCGTCGAGCTCTCTTCAAAGATGAGGTTTGCGGCGGCACCCACGTCGCCGATGATGACGTTTGACCCCGGCGTACCGATGGCAACCTGCTCCGCGCCGCTCGTAGTGTCGATACGGAAGAACGGCATGCCCGTGGTCGAGGTGGCAATCGTCCAGGCATACGGATTGTTGTTCGGCACAGTGGTAGTTGCCGCAATCTGGTACGCCACCGTCGCCGCGCTGATGCTGATGCCGCCTGTTCCCGAGTTGAGCACGAGCCCTGTCGCACCGGTCGTGTTTCCGATGGTGATGGTGCGTGCAGCCGCTCCGGTACCGATATTGATTGCCTGCGCAACGGCATCGTTACCAATCGAGATCGCCCCGCCAGAAGAGTTGAGTTCGAGGACGCCAGCGGAATCCACAAGCACCGTGTCAGTTGAATTGAGAACGATGTCACCCGTGGAGCTGGTGGTAAGCGCAATGCCACCCGTACCGGCGTTGAGCGCAAGCGAGGATGAACCGCCGGTCACCCCAACAACAACGGCGCGATTCCCTGCCGTACCAATGTTGATGCCCTGATCGACACCGTCGTTGCCGATGTTGATCGCGCCTGCAGAAGAGTTGAGCGAGAGCGCGTCAACGGAGTCGATGTCAAAGACGTCTGCCGCAGAGAATGAGATGTCGCCATTGGCCGCTCCGGCAGTCGTGAGCGCGATCGCACCATCCGAAGTGTTGACCGTAACGCCGCCGCCTGTACCTGAGAGGTTCACGTCGAACGCGGATGCGGAGGTGCTTGCGGTATTGAAGATGAAGCCGCCGGAGTTTGCGTCTGACACGATGCCCCCGGTCCCGGAATTAATCCGGGTTGCGGTCGAGCCGCCAGTCACCCCAAGCGTGATGGTTCGATTCCCCGCCGTGCCGATATTGATTGCCTGTGAGACTGCATCATTGCCGATGGAGATTGCGCCGCCCGAGGAGTTCAATTCGAGGACGCCCGCAGCATCGAGGATCACCGTCCCTCCCGAAGTACCCACGATATTGCCGCTTCCCGCATTGAGCGCGACACCCGTTGAGCCTCCCGTAGCACCAACCGTGATGGTGCGATTCCCCGCCGTGCCAAGGTTGATGTTCTGATTCACCGCGTCGTTGCCGATAGAGATGACACCCGCTGACGAGTTGAGCTCAAGGACACCGGCGGAATCGAGCAGGATCTGATCGGTTGAAATGAGCGACAGATCTCCGGTGCCAGACTGGATAGTAGTGGTACCGGCACCCGTCTGGTTACCGATAGTGATAGTCTTCGCGGTCGAGGTGCCGATATCGATATTCCCGGTACCGCTGTCGATAAGCACGGAAGTCGCACCGGTGTCGTTACCGATCACGATCGTGTGTGCTATCGCATTCGCACCGACAGCGAGGAGTCCTGTGCCCGTGTTGAGATTGATACCGGTTGCATTCGTGCTATTGCCGATAGTGATGGTCCGACCCGCAGCTCCGGTACCGATATTGATATTCTGGGCAACGGCATCGTTGCCGATGGAGATTGCGCCGCCCGAGGAGTTGAGTTCGAGAACACCGACGGAGTCGAGCGTGAGCGTGGCCGCAGAATTTGCAGCAATGTCGCCCGCGCCGCCAGAAGTGATTGAGACGGACGTATTGGGTGTCGCGTTACCAATCAGAATGCTGCGACTCCCGCCCGTACCGATATTGATTGCCTGTGAGACCGCATCATTGCCGATGTTGATGGTCCCCGCAGAAGAGTTAAGCTCAAGGGTTCCGGCGGAATCGAGGAGGAGCTGGCCCGTCGTATTCAGGGTGAGGTTGCCATTCCCCGCCGCGAGCGCGAGCGAGTTGCCATTATTCGTATTGCCGATAGAGATTGAGCGACCGCCAGCTGCCGAAGCGCCGATGTCGATTGCGCCAGCCTTGTTTATGAAGAGGAGCGGCGTTGAAGTGCCGACGATGAAGAAGTTATTCGCGGGCGGAGAGGTCGTACCGACGGCAAACGAGTCTGCGACGGTCGTCGTTGCCGCGAGGATGATAAGATCTTGCGCGTCAAACTGAATATCACCGTTTTGAGCTCTCAGATACAGGTTTCCTGACCCCGCTTGAACGGTAGTGGAAGAAGTGGTGTTCGTGGAGCCGATGGTGACGGTCTGCGCAGCTCCCCCCGTACCTATGTTTATAGTGTGTGCGACAGAGGAAGTGCCGATCGACAGATACGAGCCGTCAAGCGTAAGTGCGGTCGAGGCATTCGAGTTACCGATTACGATAGTGTCGGCCGCTGCGGTCGAGGTGGCGATGTAGATGAAATCGCTTGCCGTACCGCCGATGTCGATCGTCGAGGTCGTCGTCGCCTCGCCGAGATAGATGTATCCATCGTCGTTGAAACGTGCGAGCGCGCGACCGTTCTCGCGGATTTCGAAGTCGGCCGTACCCGAGAGCTCAATGAAGACATCGGCGACATCTGTTCCTGCTGCAATGACCTGTAAGGGCGACGCGAGTGAGCCGGAGAGCGTCTGGAGCTTGAGGAGTGCCTTCTTGTCCTGCTCGCCTGCCGTTGAGGCCGTGGATTCGGAGATGATAAGACCGGCGTCCGCAACCGAACCGCCGCCAGTGAAGTCCCAGTTCCAGCGCACCGTGTTCTCATTCGAGTCTTGCGGCGTACCTTCCGTGAGTGCGGCAGACACCTGGTTTAGGGCCGGCGTACCAGCAGACACGTCGGTGGAACACTGCCACTCGGAAGTCGCCGAGACCCACTTCAAGAGCTGGCCGTCGCCGCAACCACGCAGGAGCCCGAGCTGTGCCCCGCCCGTGCCGCCAAACTCAAGGCCGGAATTGGAGTTTGAGAGACCGGTCGCATCCGCAATGTCGATGAGATCGATATCAATCTGGTCCGGTGTGGTCGCCGTGTTCATCACGAGACCAGAACCGGCAATCGACGTGGCGATATCATCGCCGTCGATAGACTGTGCGGCGTACGCGCCGGCGATGATGTTTCCGGTCGAGTTGGTGAGCGTGATGTTCGAGGAACCCGCCTCTATGGTGCCGCCGAAATCTACGTTCCCCGCGGCATCAATAGACTTGTCCCAACCGCTACCGATGAGGAGCGCCTTCTCCGTGCCCACAGTGCCCGTGACGCCTGCGATCTGAAGACCGATAAGCGTATCGCCGCTGTCGGTATTGCTATTGGTGCTCGGATTGATATCGATACCGATGAACGTCTGATCGGTCGTATCGACACCCCATGTCGGCGTGACCTGGAAGGCAATCGGCGAGGAGGCAGAACCGTCTGGCGAAACGGCGAGCGCAAGCGAGGTGCCATTGATTGACGCGGAAGTGATCGATGTTGCTGCATCAAGCGTCATGGCGTCTTTGAAGTCTGCCCAGTCGAGGACGTCGTCCTGGATGTCGGCCTGCGTGATAGCTCCGTCGGCAAGCTCCGTAGAACCGATAGCGCCTGTCGGGAGCACGACCTCCGAATCGCCAGTGCCGTTTGTGGTGAGCGTGACGCTCTCGGTCGAGGAGTTGCCGATAGTAACCGCTGTCGCATTCGTGGTACCGAGGTTGAGCGTGGTTGCGCCTGAAGTGTCGATGCGGCCCGTACCAAGGAAGAGGTTGCCCGAACCCTGGAGCTGGATGGAGTCGCCGGAGGCGAGGTAGAGGTAATCGACGACGTTGACCGTGAGGCCAGAACCCGCAGAGGAAGTGATGGAGCCTGAATTGACCGCGAGCGCGCCAGCGGAGATGGTGACGCCACCTGAGCCCACCGTGATGCCCGTATCCCACCCCGTTCCGATTGAAAGCGCGGTCTCTGCGGCTGTTCCACCAGTAATGTCATCTATAGTGATTCCGTAGAGCGTGTCGGCATCGCCAGAGCTTGAGGTCACCGCAACCTGAAGACCGCGCGTGGTGTCAGTTGCGTCTGCATCATCGGCCTGCGTTGCATTGATCTGAAGGCCGTCCGAGCCGACGCCTGTCAATGTGAGCGTGAGCGCGTCTGCGGTCGCTGCCGCACCCGAGGTGATGCTTGCGCCATCCGCGTTATCAAGCGTGACGTCGAAGTCGCCCGAGAGGAGCGTGAAGTCGCCATCTGAAATAGCTACGTCTCCGGCAGCGACCGTGAGCGCGTTCGCGCCATCTGCGCCGCCCGTGAGCTGCACGTTCGTATTGGAATCAATTGCGACAATGAAGTCGCCAGTTCCATTTGGGGTGAAGGTGAGATTGCCGTTTGCTGCAGAAGTGAATGCACCTGCCCCAACGAAGTCGAGCGAGTTGATGTCGAGCACCGTGCCCTCAACGGTGAGTGACGCGGTATCACCGGCATTCCCGATCACGATCGAACCGGTCGAGCCGGTGACGTCGAAGTTCGTGAGGTCGATATTCGCGGTCGTACCGACAAGATTATTGTCGCCGATCGACGCGAAGTTCGTATACGCGGAGTCGGAAGCGACAATCGCATTCGTTGGTGCCGCATCGGTAGAAAGCGTAAGGACGCCTGCGGCAGAGATGCTCCATGCATCGCCACCAGTGATGGCAACGGCAGTGCCACCGTTACTGTTTCCTATGGTAACCGTATCGCCATTACTCGTACCATCCGTTGCGATATTGACGGTGTCGGTGCCGTCTGCGGTAACGCCACCGATATTTACGGTCTTTACCGTCGCAGAGTCCGCAAGGCTAAGCGCGGTTGCGGCGCCCGCAATGTTGACCGTCGTCGCATTCGCATTGAAGATGTTGCCCGTACCAGAAGTCGTCGTGATGTCTCCGCCATTTACCGCCACGTCATCGGCAGTAGTGATGAGTCCCGCAGTCGTGATAGACCAGTTTGCATCCGTCAGCGCGAGATCAGCGTTCGATGAGCCGATGCGGATAGCATCGGTTGCAGTCGAATCCGTGCCGATGTTTATCGTATCGATGCCGGTACCCACGCCAATATCGAGCGTGCTTGCTGCAGATGCTTTGCCGAGCGTGATGGAGCCGTTATCCGCGAAGTTTGCGAACGTCGTGCCTGCATCCTGGATGAGGAAGTCGCCGGTCGAATTTAAATTGTGAGTTAGGTTGAATGCGGCGAATGCGAGCGTGGTGTTCGCATCAAGATCGAGCGAATCGTCGAAGTTCGCGTAGTCGAGCGTATCGAGCGCGATTTCGCTACCTCCCACCGACTGCGCAGGAAGCACGACTTCCCCGTCGCCGGTGCCATCGGTCGCGAGCGTGATACTGGTCGTGTTCGTGCTGTTACCAATGACGACCGCCGTCGCATTCGTCGTACCGATATTGAGTGTCGCAAGCGCGTTCACATCGAGGCGCCCGGACGCTCCTCCAAGAAGGAGGTTGCCTGCGCCCTGAAGCGCGAAACTGTCGCCCGAGGCGAGCTGTACCGTGCCGCTCGAGTCGATAGTCAGCGTGCCGTCGGAGGTGATAGAGTCGGAATTCACTGCGAGCGCTCCTGCAGAAATCGTTACGCCGCCGCTCTCAATGAGAAGGCCCGTATCCCAACCGGTACCCACATGGATCGCGGTGTCGGTTGAGGCGGTGCCCGTGATGTTATCGATAAGGATTGCCTGAATGAAGTCACCTGCGTCTCCATTGGTGGTTACCGGGTCGATGTGGAGACCACGGAGTTCCTGTGCGACGCCAGAAGCGATGGTGGGCGTAATCTCCCACGCGGTCGTAGTTCCTGCGCCAGTCGGCGTGAGCGCGTAGTCGAGCCCGATGCCGGTCAAAGTCGAGGTGAGTGTCGTGTTCGCATCAAGATCAAGCGCGTCCTGGAAGTCTGCGAAGTCGAGCGAGTCGTCCGTGATGTCTGCCTGACCGATCGCGTTATCGACGATCTCTGTCGAACCGACGGACTGGCTCGGCAGCTGCACCGTAGAATCGCCGGAACCATTGCCGATGACGACTGCCGTTGCGGTCGTGATGCCGATATTCAAATCGCCCGCAGATGCGACGTCGAGTCGGCCGGTGCCGAGCAAGAGGTTGCCCGCGCCCTGGAGCTGCAGGTTGTCGCCGCTACCGATGAGAATTGCTGGAGTGCCGTCTTGCGAGTCGAGCGTCAAGTCGCTAGTCGAGGTGATGTCGCCGCCATTGACTGCAATGTCGCCTGCCGTCACCACGTTCCCTGTCGAGCCGGTGATGTCGAAGTTCGTGCCATCGATGTCGTTTGCACCGAAGGCAAGCGCGGTGACGATCGTCGAAGACGAGACGTCGATCGCGGTGGTGATAGCGCCCGCACCGCCTATTTCAAGCGCGGTCGGTACCGTGCCGCCATCGGCGTTATCAAGGACGAGGAGACGCTCCACCGTACCGCCAGAGGCGACATTATTATTCTTCACGACGACGATGCGCTGCGTCTGCGCATCAACTGATGCGTCGTTATTGATCGCGAAGGTGATGCCGTCGAATCCGGTAATCGTCGTATCCACCGTATCCCACGCAAAGTTCGTCTCATACTCTTCATGATCGAGCGCGAGGTCAGCAAGCGGATTCGTGATTGAAGACCATGTGGTACCCGTGCCGCCATCGTCGTCCGTACAAACCACATTGCCGCTACCATCAACGGTGAGCGCGCCTCCGTTTGCGGAAGATACGCAGGTGACATACGCAGTAAGCTTCAGCGTGCCGCCGACGGTAAGGTCATTGACGCCAGAGATGTTGCCTGTGCCGGTAATGTCGACCGAACCCGTGTCGAGGATGTTGTCCCAGCCGGAACCGATCTCGATTGCCGTCTCTTGTGCGCCCGAGCCAGGAATAGCATCGATGCGGATCGCGTCGAACGTACCAGACGGAGTCGTCGTGGTCGCCGTATCAAGATCGAGATGGAGGAGCGCGACGTTGTCACCCGTCACCGCACCATAGAGCGCATTCACATAGAGCGCATCGACGCCGCCGGTGGTGATGGCGTCTGCTTCATAATCGCCAACCAATGAGATGCGCATCGCGTCTCCCGTCGGCGCGCTGTCGTTACTTGCGGTCGAATTCGTAATCGTGAGCTGCGTGTCGCCCGGATCTCCGTAGATGAGTTCGAGTCGATCGCTTGAATCGGTCTTTCCGATGACTCCGGCGCTCGTCGTTGCGAATACGCCGCTTGCGGCACCCGCATCGGAACCGCAGGCCCAACCGGTAGCCGCGGTGTATTTGAGGAGCTGTCCATCCGAGCAGGTGCGAAGCAGCGAAAGCCCGCTGCCATCGGCCTGAAGCCCAGGACCGGTCGCATGGAATGAAAAGTTCACGGCATCAGCAGAAATCTGGAGACCATTGCCCACATTCACTGAAAGCGACGGCGTGGAGCCCTCGCCCGTGAGACCAGTGCCGGCAAGTCCATCGCCCGCAGTGATCGACTGCACGTAGTCGCCGGTCGTGTCGGTAGTAAGCGCAACGGTGTTTGCACCGACCAGGAGTCCGCCCGAGAACGAGCCGGTGATGTCACCCGCAGCGGGAGACTCGCCCACATTCACGTACGTGCTGTCGAGGAAGCCCGATGCGTTCTGGTCGGTAAGGATAGAGCCTGAGTTTCCTTCAAAGGTGTAGGTGCGGTTGCCGGCGAGCGCTGCGACGTCGATCGTCGCAAGGTCGGTACCGCCGCCGTTCTCGAGTATCTGCAGGTTCGCGCTCGCATTGTTGAGCTTGATATTGAATGCGCCTGTCTGATCCCAATCGGAAGTGAGTGCGCCCAGGTTGAAGGTGACGGTATCCGAAGTCGCGTTCCCTACCGAATCGATGCCGCTCCCGCCCGCAAGCGTTAAGGTGTCAGTCGTCGCATCTGCGACCGCTGTCGCCGCATCATCTGCCGTTACATTGAGGAACGTATTTTGAGATGCGCCCGTGTCAGTAGCACACTGCCAGACTTTCGCGGCTGAATCGAATT
This sequence comes from uncultured Candidatus Saccharibacteria bacterium, assembly GCA_964455225.1. Classification (GTDB taxonomy): domain Bacteria; phylum Patescibacteriota; class Minisyncoccia; order Phycocordibacterales; family Phycocordibacteraceae; genus C7867-001. Next base: position 8,704 of record CAYVUT010000001.1, on the reverse strand, counting down.
TCAAGACTTCCCCGTCGCCGCAGCCCTGAAGCAGCGTGAGCTCGTTGTTACCCGTGTCGCCAAACTCAAGACCGGAGCGCGAGCTGGTGCCGCCGATTCCATCGGCAGCATCGAGAAGCTTCACCGCAAGACTGATCGAGCCGGAACCGTTGGTGACTGCCGTACCGTTCCCTGCCGTAAGCGTCGCGAGCGAGTAGTCCGTGCCGTTACCGATGAGGAGTTGTCCGGCGGTCGGTACGGTGCTCGTTGCCGTACCGCCGTTTGCAATGCCGACGACACCAAGCGAAAGCGTGTAGGGCGACGTACCGATCACGACCGGATTCCCTGAGAGCGAGAGTGGCGAAGATGCGGAGATAGTTGTCGTCGCAACGCTTTGCACTGCGTTCGTGCCGTTTCCATATAACAGTTGCCCTGCGGCAAGCGTGGTCGAGCCGGTGCCGCCGCCCGCGACATCTATCGTTGAGAGCGAGATTACTGCAGGAGATGCGCCGATGACGATCGGCGAATTGGACACGCTCACATACCCAGTGCCCGCAAGCGTCGTCGTCGCGACCTTTCCGAGAGTCGCCGGCGTCGCTCCGGTCGAGGTCCAGTATGCGAGGTATCCTGCGGTTTCCGAAGTCGAGGTGGAGACATTCCCAGTACCACCGCCTCCGCCACCACCGCTATTCTCGTCTGCGGCACAGTTCCATCCCGTGCCATTCCATTTCAGGATCTGGTTCGTGGAGCAACTGCGTGTGAGCGAGAGACCGCTTGAGTCGGTCTGCAGACCTGGACCCGTGCCATGAAGCAAGATGGAGATGCTTGGATTGCTCGACTCGCCCGTGCCGCTTGAAACGGTAATGCCTCCAGTAGAAAGTGCGGTGATGTCTTCGACGAACGAGCCGCTCGTATCCGTACCGAGCGCGACCGAGTCTGCAGCGATGGTGAGAGCGCCGGAAGCGGCAAGCGTCGCGTCGCCTGAAAGCGAGACGAAGGTCGGGACGCCGGAAGCGTTTGCGACGAGGAGCTGGCCGGAGGTGCCTGCTGCCGTTGCACCAACGGCGGAGGTGCCGTTGCCGTAGAGGACGCCGTTGGTGGTGAACGTGGTGGCGCCAGTGCCGCCACGCGCCACCGTCAACGTGCCAGTGGTCCCGGCAACTATCGGAAGACTTGTGGCATCAGTGAGATCAAAGGCGGGTGTAGCGTCACTTCCTCCGAGTGAGACTGAGACGCCACCATATGAAACCGAAGAGTTCGTGAGACCTGCATTATTGAGAGTGCCTGAGAGCGCTGGCGTAAACGTGAGCGTGTCGCCGCTACCGCTTACGGTGAGCGAGGAAGTGAGGCCGTTAAACGCGCTTGTAGAGGTTGCGAGCGTGACGGTAGGACCATCAGCGGTTTGGCCCGTCGGGCCGATTGCGGTCACCGCAGAGCTCGCGAGTCCGAGCGAGGAAGTTGCAGTGAGCGTGTAGCCGCCGCTTGCGTTGCCCACGAGGATCTGCCCGTATGAAGGAGCCGTGGAGAGTCCCGTACCTCCCACATTCACCGCGAGCGTAGAAGTCGAGACGAGCGAGGTGCCGTTGAAATATACCGGCACGCCAGAGGTGAATGATGTTGCGTTCGTACCGCCAGAGGCGATGGGGAGCGTGCCGGAAATCGTCGAAAGCGTGGTCGTTGCGACCCATGTCGGCACGCCGGACACGAGCGCGAGCACCTGGCCATTCGTACCAGAAGCAACGGTCGTGACGGCACTAGTGCCGCTTCCCAAGAGAACGGCATTTGACGTGAGCGAGGTCGCGCCCGTACCGCCGCTCCCTACCGGGAGCGTTCCCGTGACCTCGCTTGTCAGACTGACCGTCTGCCCGAGCAGAGAGACTTCGCCAGAAGCGTCGGGGAACGTGTAGTCGCGATCCGCCGAGAGGTTGGCGATATCGAAAATGCCGTAGAACGTGTCGCCGAGCGATTCAAGAATCTTCAGTTCTGAGGCTGCATGATTTAAGACCAGATCGAACGCGCCGGACTGCGTCCAGTTTGCAGTGAGATCTCCGAGCGCAAACGTCACGCTGTCGCTTGCGGCAGTACCAGTGACAGAAACGCCGCTTCCCGAAGAAAGCGTGAGCGTGTCGGTGGCACTATCGGCGACTGGCGAAGTACCGTTCGTGGTCGCAATCGTTTCAAATAGATTTTGAGAACCGGTGAGCGTGGTACATGCCCACACTTGCGTTCCTGAGTTCCACTCGAGCACCTGGCCGTCGGTGCAGCCGCCAAGAAGCCGCAAGCCTCCGGAAGTGACTTCGAGACCGGAGTTCGCTGAGGTAACTCCGGTCGTACCGGAAGTCGACGCATCGATAGTGATCGAGTCGGCGCTCACGATGATGCTGTCACCCGCTCCAACCGCGAGCGTCGCGCTTGCTCCCTCGCTTGAAGTATCTCCCGTGAGGCCAGCGCCGGCGGTGATCGTTGCAACATAATTCCCGGTCGTGTCGGTACCAAGTGCCACGCTATCCGCAGCGATGGTGAGAGCACCTGAAGCGGCAAGCGTCGCGTCGCCTGAAAGCGAGACGAAGGTCGGGACGCCGGAAGCGTTTGCGACGAGGAGCTGGCCGGAGGTGCCTGCTGCCGTTGCACCAACGGCGGAGGTGCCGTTGCCGTAGAGGACGCCGTTGGTGGTGAACGTGGTGGCGCCGGTGCCGCCATTCGCAACGCCTACCGTACCGAGCGAGAGCGTGAGCGGCGTTGCACCGATAACGATCGGCGTTCCCGTAAGAGAAAGCGGGCTCGAGGCCGAGAGCGACGTAGTAGCAACCGAGCCAAGCGTCGCCGGCGTGCCATTGGTTGAAGTCCAGTACGGGATTTGTCCTGCGGTTTCGCCGGTAGAAGTGGCGACGTTTCCTGATCCGCCGCCCGTTGCCGAAAGCGTCGTGCCGTCATACGAGAGACCAGAACCGACGAGAAGCGTCTGTATCGCGCCCGTTCCGTTGCCACGCAGTATGCCCGAGAGCGTAGTGGAGCCCGTGCCTCCCACATTCACCGCGAGCGTAGAAGTCGAGACGAGCGAGGTGCCGTTGAAATATACCGGCACGCCAGAGGTGAATGATGTTGCGTTCGTACCGCCAGAGGCGATGGGGAGCGTGCCGGTAACGTCGCTCGACGCGAGATTCACCGCAGAGGATGAAAGCACTCCGCCGCTTGAGAGATGCGCGATGCCTGCACCGAGCCCCGAAAAAGTGATGGTGCCGGACGACGTGATACCGGCGGAAGAAAGTGCGCCTGCGATGGTGAGCGCGCCCGCTGAAGTCAGATTATTTGCGGAAGAAAAAAATTGGATGGCACCGGTACCGCCGCCGCCCTGAATGACCAGATTGTTCGAACCGCTCGCGTTCACCTGCGGGTTCGTACCAGAGAGCGTGAGGTGTCCGCTTGAGAGCACCGGAATGTTCGAGCCTGACGGAGTTTGTGATGGCGTGAATCCGCCGACGGTATTTGCATTCACTGCGAATCCGGAAGAGACGACGCGCTGACGCGGACTAAGCGTCTCGAACGTTACGCCCGTACACGATCCGGAAATCTGCGACGCGACCTCGATCGAGAGATACACCGCATCGTTGTCCTGGAAATTGAAGTCGAGCGTATCGCCGCCGGCAGACGTGTCGCCGACACCCGCATTGAAGACGCCGTTCTTCACGTTCACCACCATCGTCGACGGCGTGCCCGACGGCCAGACTTTCGAGTCGGGCGAGCCGACCGTCGCATCATCGTAGAGCGCGAAGCGGAAGCAGAAGTTGGTACCCGTGCCTCCCAAGAGATTGCCGTTTGAGTCGAGGAGCCGACCCTGGACATTCATGATCTCTGGGACACCGGTTGCCGCCTGCGCAGAGGAGGCTGCTCCGGCGAATGAGAGGAGAATCGCCAGGAAGAGGGCAAAAATCCGTACAAGAAATGTACGTATCGAATGAGCAAGAACTGACCCTGTAAATAAGTTCGTATTCACAGCGCGTTTATAGGACTTATCTTACTACGCCGAAAATCGAAAAAACCGTTTCAATACAAGGTCTGCACGCCGATTTTGCCACTCCTCGACAGGGTTGATCCGAAGGCAAAAGGGCTCCGTTCGCAGCGCCAGCACAAACCCCTGATCCGGCTTAGCTCAAACTCAGTACATCGAGCCGATTCCTTAAAAATCAAGAAAATAAGCCAATCTCGGATTGCCGAGATTGAATATCTATCTTCTATGCGGGTATCTCGTCATCCGAGACAGCGCATTTTCGATGGTCGTTAAGCGCGAAAGCAGGTCTTCGGCAGCGGGTCGCGTTGATTTGGATTAGCCAAACCGGTACCATGCTCGGGTCATGGAGCCACTCGGACGACCACTTCCCCCATCCTGGTTTGCGGGAGATCCGGTGGTAATCGCAAAAAAGCTGTTGGGGAAAACTCTGAAATTTGGCACGGTGAGCGGCATGATCGTGGAGACAGAAGCATACGGAACCGACCCCGCTTCGCACGCATTTCGCGACACGCCACGCGCAAAATTGATGCGCGAAACGCACGGCGTGTGGTACGTGTACTTCACCTATGGCATGCACTGGTGCACAAACATCACGACGAACAAAACGGGTGCGGGTGCGGTGCTCATTCGCGCGGTCGAACCGCGCACAGGGATTCAGACCATGAAGCGGCGGCGCGGCACGCACGACATCCGTGCGCTTTGCTCTGGACCCGCAAAACTATGCCAAGCGTTTGGCATCACGGGAAAAGATAATGGACGCGTGCTTGATGAAAGCTTCGGCATATTCGATGCGGAAAATATTCCGCACGCCAAGATCGAAGCATCATCGCGCATCGGCATAAGAAATGGCATCGAGCTTCCGTGGCGATTCTCGATCAAAGACAATCCATTCGTGAGCGGCAGATGAATTGCGAAGAGTCGTCCGCAGTGGTAGTGTTGCCCCGGCAGTTCCACACAAACGAGGTGAGACATGACACAGAAAACCGGTATGCCGGCGTGGCATACGCGCGACAACGAGCGTGCTGATCTGGTACACGGCATTGAAGATGAGATGCGCGGACTGGCGGAGCGACACGGATACGGGTGCTACCGGATATTCGCCCACCTCATCCTTGTGGCACTTGCCGATGGATCGGTGAGCGTCTCCTCGGAAATCTTCGAACATGATTCGCGAGATCTCCGTGACCGAAGTTTCGCGGCCTTTGGGATCATTCATGACCGCATACGCGCGTTCGCAGAGACTAAGGCGGAAGGGCGTGAAGTGTGGTGCATCCTACTCGAGCGAGTGGCGCGGAATGTTACGCTCGCAATGCACATGAAGCCGCTCGAATCCCTTCTCTGATGTCAGCGCGAAACGACAAGCCCCCGAGATGACTCGGGGGCTTATTTTTTAGGCATTAACTGCGGCGCGCCTTCGCGCGTTCGTTCTCAGTGAGAAATTGCTTGCGGAGCCGTACGGACTGCGGCGTAACTTCAAGATACTCGTCGTCCGCCATCGTCTCAAGCCCACGCTCGATAGTGATATCAAATGCCGGGAAGAGGACGATTGCCTCATCGTTACCGGAAGAACGCACGTTCGACTGCGCCTTGCCCTTGGTCGGATTCACCATCATCTCCTCGCCTTTCGACGTATTGCCCACCACCATGCCCTCATACACCTCGGTAGCCGGAGTGATGTAGAGCACGCCGCGATCCTGCATGCTCCAGAGCGAGTAGCCGAGCGCCTTCCCCGTTGCCATGGAGATCATCGAGCCGACCTGGCGCTTCTTGACCTCACCCGCATATGGCTTGAAGCCGATGAATCGTGAGGAGAGGATGCCCTCGCCTTTCGTGTCGATCACGAACTGGTTGCGGTAGCCAAGGAGGCCGCGCGTAGGACCCTCGAGCGTGAGCCTGACGGTCGCACCGGTCTGCACCAGGTTCTGGAGCACGAATGCGCGCTGGCCAAGCTTCTCGATGATCGCGCCCTGGAACTCGATCGGGGTGTCGATGATCGCCTCCTCAAACGGTTCGAGCTTCTGTCCGTTCTCTTCATGATAGATAACCTGCGGCTGCGATACCTGGAGCTCGTAGCCTTCGCGGCGCATAGTCTCGAGGAGCACGGCGATATGGAGTTCGCCGCGGCCCGAAACGCGGAATACGTCTGACGAAGTGAAGTCGATCTTGAGTCCCACGTTCACCTCGAGCTCTTTTTCGAGCCGATCGCGGATCTGGCGGCTCGTGACGAACTTCCCTTCCCGTCCGGCAAAAGGAGAATTGTTGACCAAGAAGTTCACCGTGATGGTCGGCTCATCGACCGCAATAGCTGGAAGTGGCGTGGCATTCTCATCGGTCGTTACCGTTTCGCCGATGAAGATGTCCGGGAGGCCGGCGATGAGCGCAATGTCGCCCGCCGATGCGCCCTCGGTCTCCACTTTCTCAAGACCCTTGAATATGAAAACCTTGGTCGTGCGGCCCTGATGTGTGGTGCCATCCACCGTCTTCACGAATACGTTCTGATTCGGCTTCACGGTGCCGTCGTACACGCGGCCGACGGCCATGCGGCCGAGGAAGTTGTCATAGGCGAGGTTGAACGGCTGGAGCATGAGCGTGCCTTCTGCGCTGTGCCCTTGGTTTGCCGGAGCAACTTTCTCAAGCACCGTATCGAGAAGCGGTGAGAGGTCGACGCGCGGATCGTCGAGCTTCTTCATGGCGACACCCTCGCGGCCGATCGCGTAGACGACCGGGAAATCGCTCTGTTCATCGCTTGCGCCAAGCTCAAGGAAGAGTTCGAGCACCTGCTCTTCGGTGCGCGCCGGATCAGCTGCGGGCTTATCAATCTTATTGAGGACGACGATCGGCTTGAGACCGAGCTCAAGCGACTTTTTCAGCACGAAGCGCGTCTGCGGCATCGGGCCCTCCTGCGCATCCACGATAAGGAGCACGGAGTCGATGGAGCGCAAGACGCGCTCAACCTCGGAACCGAAGTCCGCGTGTCCCGGCGTATCGACGATGTTGATCTTCGTGCCCTTGTACTCCACTGCCGCGTTCTTCGCGTAAATAGTGATGCCGCGCTCCTGTTCGAGCTTGTTGGAGTCCATGGACGCAGCCTCAACCCCGCACTGCTTGAGGATAGCGTCAGTGAGCGTGGTCTTGCCGTGGTCCACGTGAGCGATGATGGCGATATTGCGGATTTCTTGCATGAAAATGAAAAGCCCGGACGGGCTTCCTCTTGATACTAGCGCAGATCGTGCCGTAGCGCCAGGCTATTGCTTGAGCCCCAGTCCCGTGCGGATCAGGTAGATGGCTGCTCCGGTAAAGAGCGCAGCGAAGAGCGCCAGGACGCCGATCGAAACCGCAAGGGGTACGTCAGAAGATCCTATGAAGCCATAACGGAACCCGTTGATGATGTAGAAGATCGGATCGAATCTCGTAACGACTGCCCAGATGCCGGGCAATGCATCGGTCGAATAAAACACGCCGCCAAGGTAGATCAGAGGCGTGAGGACGAAGGTGGGGACGATATTGAGGTTGTCGAATGTTTTCGCGTACACTCCATGCACAAGTCCCGCAAGCGCAAAGACCATGCTCGTGAGAAGCAAGAATAGGAGAACGACCAGCGGACTATGGATACTCAGATCGGTGAAAAAAATCGAGACGAGGAGCACTACGCACCCGACGACAACTCCACGAAAAACACCACCCGTCACATACCCAACGACGAGAAGCCAAGGTGGCGTCGGGGATACGAGAATCTCGTCGATATTTCTTCCCATGAACCTTGCACCGAACATCACATAGGCGGTATTCGCATAGGCACTCATCACCACCGCGAGCATGACCAGCCCCGGCACCACGAAGGTGATATACGGAACGCCATGCACTTCCCCTATCTGCGAACCCAGAAATGCGCCGAAAATGAGGAAGTAGAGCGTCGAGGTCACCAGCGGCGGGAGGAAAGTCTGACCCCAGATACGAAACATGCGTAGCACGTCCTTACGAACGATCGTGTAGAAAGCAATCCATTTTTCGTACGCATTCATGGCGTTTGAGTCAGCTTCAGGAACACCTCTTCCAGACGACCGCCACGATACCCATCTTTTTTCTCACCCCCCTCATGCGAGGCAAGCACGTCTTCCATAGTACCCTTCGCGACGATCTCGCCTTTATTGATGATGGCAACGTGTTTGCAGAGCTGTTCTGCTTCTTCGAGATAGTGTGTCGTGAGGAGGATAGTAACGCCATCTGCCGTGAGCCGTTTCAGATAGTCCCACATGCTGCGGCGTAGTTCGACATCGACGCCCGCGGTCGGCTCATCAAGTATGAGGAGCTGCGGTTGGTGAATGATCGCGCGCGCAATCATCAGGCGTCGTTTCATGCCGCCCGAAAGCTGCACCGAAGGATTTTCCCTCTTGTCCCAGAGCCCGAGGTCTTTCAGGACCTGCTCGGCACGCGGGAGCGCGATGCGACGCGGGACTCCATAGTATCCGGCCTGGTTTACCAAAATGTCGATCGGTTTTTCAAAAGGATTCAGGTTTATTTCCTGTCCTACAAGCCCGATAAATGTGCGCGATTTTTCCGGTTCATCATCTATAGGAACACCGAACACGGAGACCGATCCGCCCGTCTTATTTACAAGACCAGTCGTGATGCCGATGAGCGTTGTCTTCCCTGCGCCATTGGGCCCCAGGAGTGCGAAGAAATCTCCCCGCGGCACTTCAAGGGAAACGCCTTTCA